>CATLEM010000006.1 GCA_949916155.1 uncultured Dorea sp. | reverse complement strand
AGAATGCGGAAGCCTTCATCAACTTTATATGCCGGCCTGAGATCGCAAAAATGAATTTTGATTTTATTACCTACTCTATACCGAATGACAGCGGCCGGGCGCTCATCGAAGAACCCGAACTGCGCAACAGCAAGATAGCGTTCCCCGATGCAAAAGAGCTTGAGCGCTGTGAAACCTTCAAATTTCTCGGTGATGAGAATGACTCTGTCTATAATAAACTATGGCGGGAAGTAAAATCAAAATAAAGATATCCTTAGATATTCTTATTCTTTCAGCCGTCCTTTCTTTACATTAGGTGCTATAAAATTCTCATAGGCGTACTGCCAAAGTGTCTCTGATCCTTCAGCAGTGCGCCCGTTTCTTTTCAGCACCTGATGCAGATGGATGCCGTGCTCCTCCCAGCTCTTCCCTTCTGTGGCGGCGTTTAACATAAGAGGCTGGACGCTGTCCATAGCATGGGCAAAGCGCGCCTCCGGACTCTCCCACTCCTCGAACTCATCCCAGAGCGCCCGAAGCTTCTCCTTCTGGTCTGCCGGGAGCAGGCCGTATATCCTGTCCGCCGCCTTCTTCTCCCGCTGCTCCTTCGTCTTATTCCCCTCCGCATCATAAGCGTAGGTGTCCCCCGCGTCGATCTCCACCAGATCGTGGATCAGAAGCATCGTCACCGTCTTCAGTACATCGATCTCCTCGTTGGCATACTCGCTTAAGAGAATGGTCATCAGCGCCATATGCCATGCGTGCTCCGCGTCATTTTCCTTCCGCACACCGTCGGAAAGGTACGTCTGCCGCCCGATAAATTTCTCCTTGTCCACCTCCCGGATAAAATCAAACTGTTTTTTCAGCCTCTCCTTTTCCATCGCAATCTCTCCTCCTGTCATTCGTCTGTTTTTGCTATACCTCAATCAAAATCACCACCGTAAATTCTTCGTCCGTATAAGAGATATCCATCGTCCCCTTGTACCTGTCCACGATATCCTTCACCGAGGAGATCCCTAGCCCGTGAGACTTCACATCCTCTTTGTCGGTGAGGAAACACCCCCGCTTCCTTCGCACCGCATTGGCCTTCGTGTTGACGATCTCATAGCTGAAATACCCGTTTTCCGTATACCTCGCCTTCACCGACAGCCTGCGTTTTTCCTCCGCCACCTTCCCGCACGCCTCTATGGCATTGTCCAGGGTGTTGGAAAATATGGCGCAGAGGCTGATAGGATCGATCCCCGCCATGCCGTCGATGCTGATATGGAAGAAACAGTCGATGCCCTGTTCCATTGCGGCGTTATACTTTACATTCAGCACCGCGTTGACCACCGGGATCTTGCAGAACTGCCGGTTTCCCGTCTCCATATAGCCGGATAGCTGCCCTAAGTACTCTTCGGCTTTCCCGCTCTCTCCTTCCCGCAAAAGCTCTTCTGCCGCCGCCAGGTGATTTTTCATATCGTGCCGGAACTTCCGAAGCTTAAGTTGGCTTCTTTCTAACTCTTCATAGTAGTCCTGCTGCACTTTTAAGTTCTTCCGCTCCATCTCGCCCCGCACCCGGTCCGCCAGGTCATAGGCCAGCCGGATGCTGCCCATATTGGTCACGGCGCAGGCCAGCATGCACGGGACCACCTTCCAGTCCTCCTTCGGCGTAAAATATACGCAGCTATAGATCGCCGCCATAGACGCCGCGCAGACAATATCCAGGAAAACCCACGACCGGGCATCCAGGAACTCTCTGGTATTCGGAAGCGTCTCTTTAAGCTTCCTCCAGTAAACAAACCAGAACAGCACAAGCACCGCAAACGACAGATCATAGAGGATGCTGTTCCCTGCCGTGCCTTCCCCGAAAAGGTACCATGCCAGATTCCCGAAAGTCTCCCCGTGGACGAAATTGACGGCGATGACGATGGGGTAGAACAGCATGATCACCGAAAAGCGGACCAGCCACCCCGCCTGGAACACCAGGCAGTTTGCCAGGAAAAACAGCGGCAGCATGTACGTGATATTTGCCGGGTCATTGGGGTAGATGATGACAGAGGAAAGCGTGCCGTAAAGGACGACGCCCAGCACCTTAAGCGCCGCCGGTTTCCTCGGCTGCATCAGGCAGGCGAGGATCTGGTAGAAAAAATATCCTCCGGCCAGCATAAACAGCATAGCCGCCCCATGCACCAAATGCTCCATCACCGCTCACTCCTCCCATCCCGACATGTATATTCCCAAATCTTCTACTTCAGCATCGTCCTTGCAAACGCCACCATAAGCTCCTGCCTGCTGCTCCTGCTCACCGGAAGCTCCTCGTCGCCGCAGGTGCAGGATTTCCCCTCCACCCTTGTCACATAGTTCAGGTTCACCAGATACCGATTATGGCACCGCACAAAAAAGCCCGGAAGCCTTCCCTCCATCTCACCGAGACTCCCGTAAAACTCCTCCGTTTTATCCTCCATGACCGCCAGCACCTTCTTCCGGTCGCTTTTAAAATAGAAGACTCTGCTTAGAGGGAGCTTTAACGCCCCGCCCTTTTGCTCCACCAGATAATATTGCTCCTTAAGGGTTCCAAGCTCTAAAAGGGCCAGACGGAGGACCTTCTTTATCTTCTCCTCCTCGTAGGGCTTTAAGATGTAGTGGAATGCCCGGACCTCGTACCCCTGGAACACAAAGTCCGGATACGCCGTCACAAAGATAAGCACCGTATCCTTCCGGAGCCTTCTAAGCTCCTTCGCCGCCTCCATCCCGTTCATCCGCCCCATCTCGATGTCCAGAAAAAGGATGTCCGGCTCCCTGCCGTCAATCTCTCTTAACAGCTCCTCCCCGGAAGCATATTCCCGAAGCTCAAAATCAATCCCCAGAAGCAAAAGCTCCGTCTCCAACACCTTCCGAAGCGCTGCCCGAAGCTTTCCCTCGTCGTCACATATGCTGATCACCATACCCGTTTACTCCTTTTGACGCTATCCGAATATACTTTAGCCTGATTATCAGTATACCATCAAAACTTTCCAAAATGAATACCAAACTTACCATTTCCGCCCATATATTTCCCCCGCCCTCCCCGGTATACTAAAACCATCCTCCGATGGCCCCGAATCAGACCGGTCCGTATAAGCTTATGGGAATCGGAGGAACATACCAGATCAGGAGGATTTTACTTATGCTTAATGTCAGACATCTGAACAAAACCTATACCGTCGGGAGCAATGCCTATCCCGTATTAAAGGATCTTTCCTTCCATGTAAGGAAGGGCGAATTTGTGGCAGTCATGGGGCCGTCGGGAAGCGGCAAGACTACTCTGTTAAACTGTATTTCCTGCTTTATCCCCCACGATAACGGCGAAATTTTGCTGAACGGCAAGGACATCTCCGGCCTCCCGGAACAGAAGATGTCAAAGATCCGCAACCGCCACTTGGGCTTTGTCTTTCAGGACTTCATGCTCCTTGACGGGCTGAGCGTGTTTGAAAATATCTGCCTTCCCCAGGTCATCGCCAAACGGCCGATCGTCCAGATGGAGGAAAAGGCAAGGCGTCTCTGCCGGCTGTTCGGCATCGAGAAGGTGATGGAAAAATATCCGGCGGAGATTTCCGGCGGGGAGAAACAGCGGACGGCGGTGGCGAGGGCGCTGATGAACCAGCCCTACATCATCCTGGCCGACGAGCCTACCGGGAATCTGGACAGCAGATCTTGCAAGGCGGTCATCGACGCGTTCCTTAGGGCAAAGGAAGAGATGAACGCCACCGTATTTATGGTGACCCACGACAGCTACGCCGCCTCTTTCTGTGACCGGGTCGTTGTGTTAAAGGACGGCGTGATCCACACGGAGCTTACCCACAAGGAAAGCCGCCGGGCATTTATGGATGAACTTTTAGACGTGCTGAGAGAGTTAGGAGGGGACAGCGATGACGATGAATAAAGTATTTAAGAAACTCCGGGGCAGGAATAAAAAGCAGTACCAGCTCCTGGCTTTCTGCATCTTCCTGTCCGTGCTGTTAGTCAGCGCATTTTCCTTTATGTACTTCGGGCCGACGGTGCAGGAATTCCTCCCCGAAGGCGGCGACACCCGAAAGCTCGCCAATTTGCTCCTTGGAGTTACCGCGGCGGGATGCTGCATCTTCACGGTCTACGCCTCCACCCTGTTCTTCCGCCAGAAAAGCCGAGAATACGGCATCTTCCTGGCGCTGGGGGAGCCGAAGAAGGAGTTAAAGGCCGTGCTCTTTACCGAGCTTTCCATCCTGTGCGCGTCCACTTCTCTGGCGGGGATCCTCTGTGGCATCCCTGTGTCTTATCTGATCTGGAAGCTGTTTGAACTCTTCCTCGTCTCCACCTCCCGTACAGGCTACCGCTTCGGCATGGGCGGATTTCTTGCCGGGATCCTCTTTGCCCTTTTGCTGGCGCTGCTCCTTGGCGTCACGGGACGGCTGTTCGTAAGCCGCACGGACATTATGGATATCTTAAAAGCCGGCCAGAAGACAGAGACGGTGAAGGAAGTAAAGCCTTATATCCTGCCCCTAGGCGTCGGCCTTATCGCCGCCGGGATCATCCTTGGAAGTGGGCTTCAAATTGCCGCCGCATATCTTTTTCGGCGGTTGATTCCCGGGACGAACCTGTTTTATCTCCTTGCCCTCGCCGGAATCTACCTGGTGCTCTTAAGCGCCGTTTCCCAGAGCAGACTCGGGCGAAACAAAAGTAAATTCTATAAAAATATGGTATCTGTCAGCATGATGCGGTTTTCCGCGAAATCAACGACCCGCAATATGTGCGTCATCGTGCTGATGCTCTTTTCCTGCATATTTTCTTCATTTTACGGGATGCTTTACACTACCACAGCGCAGACAGCATCCGGCGGCCTGCGCGGGTTCGCCCTCCACTATCCGGCCAGGGAAGACCAGATCACCCAGGCGGATATCGAAGATACCGCAAAAAAACACGCCGTCACGCTTAAGGACTTCTGTGAAGGGGACGGCGCAAACCTGGTGATCTCCTACAAGGCGACAGATTATGACGACGGGAAATACATCGACGTGGACAAAAAGGAGGCAAAGCTCGCTCTCTTCCTTTCCTGTGAGATATACGAAGCCCTCACCGGAGACGAGCCGGATGTTCCCGCCGGTTCCTACAAGACCGTGACGCCGGCGGATTATAAGGAAAATATCTGGGACCATACGGACGGCCTTTATGCCGCCGCCAACCCGGACACCGGCGAAAATCTGCCCCTCTCCTTTGGGGGAACCCTTACGGCCGGCTCCATCTACGCCATGAGCATGCCTTACGCCTATGTCATCAATGACGGGGATTATGCCTCCCTGACGAAAGGGATCTCCCCGGACTATGCGGAGCATATCGTCCTGTTCGATGTTACGGATCCTGACAGTTCCTATGATTTTGCAAAGGATCTGTACGGACAGTACGTTTCACACGCCGGGGACATCTCCCTTCATATCGGAAACTACGATGCCTGGGAGGAACGTCTCTGCCTTAAGCAGGGCGAAGAGTACGGTTATTCCCCTAAGCCGGATCTGTCGGAAGACATCATCGACGACTGGAAATACGGGCCGGCGTTCGCGATCATCACGAAGGTGGATTCCTTGCAGCTTCTCAGCATCTATGTGATGCTCTGCCTGTATATCTTTATCATCTGCCTGTCAGCGGCGGCGGTGATGAGCTATGTACGGAGCGTCTCCATCGCGGAGAATAACCGGACGCTGTTTGACAACTTAGAACGGCTGGGCGCGGACGTCTCTTACCGGGATGATATCTTAAAAAAACAGCTCTCCCGGATCTTTTCCTACCCGGCGGTGCTTGGATGCTTTCTCGGCTTCGTCTTCTCCGTCTTTATGACCTGGACTAATGACCGCCGGTTCACCGCGGATGAGATCACGACGCTGATGATCATCCTCGGGGTTATCGTTTTGGTTTTGGCATTTTTGTACGGCGTATATTACTTTTCCCGGGCGGCAGCAAGGCGGATTGTGGGGCTGTGATCCTCGTATCACTCACCTAAAAGGCTCTCCTGTCAGGAGAGCCTTTGCTTTGTCCGTCAGTCCCGGCCTACTCTCCGCCCGGCCCGTCCTTCCTCGGACGATCCGTCTCCGGAAGAGGCTCCGCCGGGGTCATCGTATCCGCGTATCCAGTCTCTGCCTTCATGGACGCTGACTGGCTGCTATCACTCACTCCCTTTTCCTGCATCCCCCGATCATTCCTTGAAGCGCGGAGATTCTCCGGGAAAAGGTCTGTCTTTATCTCATTCATACACATACTCCTTTCACCTGCAAGCCTTTTTGCTGCCTGTAAATAGTATGTGCCGTTTTCCGGAAAATATACCCATCTAGGTATACCTTTCAGGAGTACGGTTCAGAAATCTCCGCAGAGATCTCTGCATCATAGCTTCCGTCCCCCCGATTCAGGAACGCAAGCCCGCCACCATGGGCTTTGGCAATCTGGGCCGCTAACCGGAGACCCATGATATGCACAGGACTCTCCTGCCGGTCCATATTCCGGACGACCGTCTCCGGGATGCCCCTCCCCGTATCCTCGATCCGCCAGCAGACCTTCGACTGATCTTTATACAGCGTCACCGTCACCTGACAGCCTCTTTCATTGTGACGGATACTGTTGCCGATGAGATTTCTGAGCGCCCGTTTAAGCAACCCCTCATCCGCCGTTATCTTTAAGCTCTCCGCCTCATCCTTTACAATGATCTCTATGGAAAAGTCTTCTTCATCCTCTCCCCCTGACAGCCTCTCCGGCCCGCCGTTATAGACCTCCGCCGCACAGTTTCTCAAAAGGGCCGCCGGAGAGCAGACCTTTTTCTTCAGCGGCTGCGCCTCATACAAAAGCCTGGAGGTGAGGTTAAGATCCGCGATAAGCTGTCGGATGATCAGGCTCTGACGCTTCATCGCCTCCGCCATCCGCCGGTTTTCCTCACTGAGGGATATATCCTCCGCAAGCTTATCCCCATAGCCCACGATCAGTGACAGAGGCGTGCGGATATCGTGGGAGACTCCCGCAATCCACTCTGTCCTCGCCTCATCCCTCCTGGCAAGCTTCTCCTGCTGCTCCTTTAATCTCCCGGAAACTGCATTCAGCTTCTTCGCCAGTTCCTCCATAGAACCGGTCTCAGGAAGCTCCGTCGCCTCCCCCAGGGACAGCTTCTCGATCCCCTCCGCCACCGGCTTTAAGGAATGGTAGAACCGGAAGCCGAAACAAAAGATCAGCGCCAGGATGATAAGGATATTGGCAGCAATTGCCGTTTTCACATACGCAGGCAGAAACTCGAACATTTTTATAGACATCAGCACATCATATCTGGCCAGCTCCTCCTTATCGCAGCCGAACACCAAAAGAAACTCCCCGCTCTTCCACGTCCGCACCGGATAGCCCTTAAGGTACCACCGGGAGAATGCCGACACATCCTGCAAAGTATAGCTTCTCGGGATCTCTTCCGGGAGCCTGTGCTCCCACACGACGCGCCCCTTTCCGTCAAGAGCCATCGCCCAGATAAATGCTGTCCCGTCAAGGAGCTTCTCCCCTTTTTCCGAAAGGGCAACGTCCTTCTCCCCCGCCAACAGTTCCCTGCTGATCTTTTCCATACTTTCCCGCCCGTACACCGTTTCTTTTGTATCACAGACAGTCAGCCAGGCGATACCCGCAAAGACGGCGGCATTTAAAGCCAGAAGAATGAGGATAATCATGCCCGCCGTCAGGGAATACCGCCGGATGATCTTTAGCAGCCCTTTCATGGCTGCGCCTTTGCGATTCGGTATCCCAAGCCTCTCGCCGTGAGTATCCACTGAGGATGTGACGGATCGTCCTCAAGCTTTTCCCTTAAGTGCCGGATATGCACCATCAGCGTATTTTCATATCCGTAGTAAAAATCGCCCCACACCGCGTTGCACAGCGCGTCAAAGGTAACGATCCTCCCCCGGTTCTGATTTAACTTCATCAGGAGGGCAAGCTCCTTGGCGGTAAGCGGCGTCTCCTTTTCCCCAAAACGGACCACCGCCCGCTCCGGCAGAACTTTACGCTCCCCCAGGCAGATGACCGCCTCCTGTCTCTCCTCTTCCCTGCGGTACGTCCGCTTGAAGACCGCCCTCACCCTGAGCTGGAGCTCTTTGGGAAGAAACGGCTTTGTGATATAGTCGTCCGCCCCAAGCCCAAGGCCGAAAAGCCTGTCCTCATCCTCATCCTTCGCCGAGAGGAACAGGATGGGAATCTCCGTCTCCTCCCTGATCCGCCTGAACAGATCGAACCCGTCCCCGTCCGGCAGCATGATATCCAAAATCGCCATATCCGGCCTCTCCTTGTGAAAAACTTTAAGCCCCTCTTTCACCGACCGGGCAGTAAACACCTCCTGATACCCGTCCTCCTTAAGGATGGCGGCAATCAGATTCACCAGCTCCCGGTTATCGTCTACCACAAGTATTTTGTATTTGTAATTCTCCATCCCGTCTCCTCCTGCTTTTCATTCTATACTGAATTATAATTCCCTTCCCTCACCTTTTCCAAATTTCATGACAAAAATTAAGGTAAATTTAACTATTCTCCCTATTCAGAACATAAAATTACTGTTATATTTTTTATTAGAACTTTTTTGTACTAGTCCAAAATACAGAACATATTTTTTCTGTATTCTCCATACATCATTTGTATATTCACGATAATCGGACTATAATCAGAACATTTTTATACTTTTCTTTTCTCTTACAACATGATATACTATATTTATCGAGGTGATACAAAGATGACAATCGGAGAAAATATCAAGCGTATCCGCAAAGAGAAGGGACTGACCCAGAAGCAGCTGGGCAATCTGTGCCAGATGGCTGATTCCGCCGTCCGCCGCTACGAGCTTGGGAAATCCACCCCCAAGATCCAGACATTACATAAGATTGCAAAGGGACTTGGCGTGCCTGTCCAAGCTCTGGTTGAGCAGTGCGGTGCGGAGTACCAGCTCTCTCCCCTGGGAAGCTCCCCAGACCCAGGCGGCAAGAAAAATAAACATCCGGGATACGCCTGGGACGACTGGCTTAATTCCAACAATATCCATTTCATGCGATTCGGCTCCGGCGACAGAGAGGGGACGCTCCTTAAATTCGCCGACACCGGAGAGTTTTACTTCCTCACAAAAGAGCAGACCGCACGTCTTCCTGAACTGAGTATTGCGCAGACAAAGCTTTTGATCAAAGCGATGGCGACAAAGCCTTAAAGGAAGCCGGAAACACTCATAAAAACATAAGGTAATCCTAAGGTACAATTAAGTTCCAGATAAGGCACACCTCCTACAATAATGCCGTAAACATTTACCGCAAAAAAGGAGGTTGTTTTTATGTCTTCGGTAATCATGACCGATTCCCTTACGAAACAGTACGGCAAAAAAACCGTCGTTGACCATCTGGACCTTAAAGTCCCCGCCGGGAGCATCTACGGCTTCTTGGGACCGAACGGCGCCGGAAAATCCACGACCCTGAAGCTCCTTCTGGGGCTTATTAAACCTACCGGAGGGAGCATCCGTATACTTGGCAGAGAGGTAAATCCCAAAAACCGGCTCGACATCCTGGCAAGAACTGGCTCTCTCATCGAATCCCCCGCCTACTACGGGCATCTGAGCGGGAGGGAGAACCTGCGGGTCATCTGTACCTTAAAAGATGTGCCGGTAAAGGAGATCGACCGGGTGCTGGGGATCGTCCGCATGACCGGCCAGCAGGATAAGAAAGTAAGCCACTATTCCCTGGGCATGAAGCAGCGGCTGGGGCTTGCCGCCGCTCTCCTTGGAAATCCTGACCTTCTGCTCTTAGATGAACCCACCAACGGCCTTGACCCCGCCGGCATCCAGGAGATGCGCAACCTGGTCTGCTCCCTCCCGGAACAATACGGTATCACCATCATCGTGTCAAGCCACCTGCTAAGCGAGATCGACCAGATGGCCACCCATGTGGGCATCATCGACCAGGGGCAGCTCATCTTCCAGGATACTCTCTCTTCCCTCCATGAGCACAGCAAAAGCCGGATCGTTTTTTCTACGGACGATGACAAAGCGGCACTTAAAGTGCTTAAGCAGGCGAATATCCCTGTCGGCATCAGCGAAAAACGGCTGGTACTGCGGGCGCAAAAAGACGCTGTCGTGGCGGAAGCAGCCGCCGCCTTAGTCCACTCCGGCATCGGCGTGCTCAGGATCTACGAACAGCAGATGAGCCTTGAGGATATATTCCTCCAGCTGACGGGAAAGCAGGTGAGCCTATGATATCATCAGTAATCCGCCAGCTTTCCGCAGAACGAAAGAAAACCCGCCGCAGGAGAATCTGGCTTGTCCCTTTAGGATTCCTTTCCTTCGACGCTCTCTGGATGGCTTGGCAGCTCAGTCATATAAAGGCCGGGGAGCTTGCCGACGGCTACCTGATGCTGTTCTATCAGCTCCCCATCATGAACACCATCGTCCTGCCCCTGATGATCGCCGTCATCGCCAGCCGGCTCAACGACATGGAGATCAAGGGCGATACGTTAAAGCTTCTCTACACCTTGCAGCAGCCGAGCAGCTTCTTTGACTGCAAATATTTATCCGGCGTAAAATACCTGTTCTTCTTCACCGCCGGCCAATGCGCGATGATCCTTGCGGCAGGACAGATGTGGGGCTTTAAAAATCCGCTGAAGATCCCCATGCTCTTTTGCCACCTGGCAGTCACCTTATCTACAGGCATGATCCTTTTTGCCATCCAGCAGACGCTTTCCCTTATCTCAAGCAGCCAGATCATGCCCCTTGTAGTTGGTCTTGCCGGGTCATTTCTGGGGCTGTTTTCTCTGTTCTTCCCAGCTCCCCTTGCAAGGCTCGTGCCTTGGGGATACTTTGCCGCATTTCCCTGCGTGAAGATGGACTGGGACGTTGACACCCGGATCACCTGCTTTTATGAGACGCCCTTCCCGCTGCATGCCTTTCTGGCATTTGCCGCCGCGGGAATCATCATCTATATCCTGTGCCGAACCATCACGCAAAAAAAGGAGGTTTGAGCCATGTCAAGACATGAACGAACAGACAAAAAAAAGAAACGAAAAAGAGCATTTTCCCTGTATATGCACATGTTCTTCCGGTGCGTCAGCGCGGAGAGGCAAAAGCTCCGCCACTCCGTCATCTTTCCTGCATGTATCCTTATCCCCATCATCCCGGCCATCATGGGGACGTTCAACTACCTACAGAACATCGGCATCCTGAAAAACCAGTGGTACTCGCTGTGGACACAGCTCACCCTGTTCTATGCCACCTTTTTCTACGCGCCCCTGATCGGCCTTTACTGCTCCTATATGTGGCGTTTAGAGCACCGCAGCAACAACTGGAACATCTTGATGAGCACGCCGGTGAGCATACCTTTTCTGTACCTTGGAAAGCTGACGCTCATCCTTTATATCACGCTGGTCACCCAGACCTGGGTAGGCGTTCTGTATATCATCGCCGGGAAATTTGCCGGGCTTCCCGGACTGTGCCCGCCGGACGTCATCTTCTGGCTTCTTCGGGGAACCGTCTCCGCCATAGCGATCGGCGCCCTGCAGCTTCTTTTATCCATGGTCATCCGCAGCTTTTCCGTCCCCATCGGCATCGCCTTGATCGGCAGCGTAGCGGGGATGCTCATCTCCAACGCGGGCCTTGGATTGTGCTGGCCCTACAGCCTGATGCTCATGGGGATGAATTCCAATAAGAGCACAGACTCCCTGGCCGGGAGCACAGCTCTGTTTGCCGGGGCTGCGGTTATTTTCTTCCTTATCTTCTATCTGGCTGCGGTCCGGATATTGAGTACAAAAGATGTCCGCACATAGAATATTTTCATTCTTATTACGTTTTTCAAGACGTTTTTCGGCGCTGAATCTATAAAAAGAGACTGGCCATCATCGCGGTCAGTCTCTTCTCTTATTCTCAGGCCTCCTGCCTGTCCTTTTGTTATCTTAAGTCTTCTGTCCGCCCTTTCTGCTTATCTCATATATTTTTCCAACTGGCGTACTGCCTCCTGGATATCGATCGGCTTGGCGATATGGGCATTCATGCCACAGGCAAGACAGTGCTTGATATCCTCGGAAAATGCATCCGCCGTCATGGCAATGATCGGGATATCCGCATCCGCCCGTGTAAGAGAGCGGATCTTTTCCGTCGCCTCGTACCCGTTCATGACCGGCATTCGGATATCCATCAGGATTGCATCGTAGTATCCTGGCTCAGACTGTTCAAAAAGTTCCACACAGACCTGCCCGTTCTCTGCTCTGTCGATCTCAAGGTTCAGATCTCCCAATAGTTCTTCCGCGATCTCCCAGTTCAGGTCATTATCCTCTGCCAGAAGGATATGCCTTCCCTCAAAGTCTACAGTTTCCTGTTCTGGCTCTTCAATCTTTCCTTCCGATATTCCCGCATATTTCCTGAGACCGTAGTACAACGTGGACTTAAACAGCGGCTTGGCGATAAATCCGTTGATTCCCGCACCTTTTGCGTCTTCCTCGATATCGCTCCAGTCGTAGGCGGATATGATCAGAATCGGGATCTCCTCGCCCATCATCTTACGGATCTCATTGGCTGTCTTTATGCCGTCCATCCCCGGAAGCTTCCAGTCTAACAGGATAATATGGTAATCATCGTGCTGCCGGTGCTTTTTCTCCACCATCGTAATGGCCGTCTCGCCGTCAAGCGTCCAGTCCGCATGTACGCCGATGGTCTTTAAAGACGCTGCGGTCGTACGGCAAAGCTGCTCATCATCATCCACAACAAGCATATTCCATGCCGGAAGCACCATATCCTCCTCCTGCACGGTAGCGCGCTCTAAGTCCAGCGTCACCTGGAACTCGGTACCCTTTCCCGGCTCGCTCCTTACCTCGATCGTCCCGCCCATGGCATCCACGATATATTTGGTGATCGTCATCCCAAGACCGGTACCTTGTATCTTTTGGACACGCATATTATCCTCCCGGGTAAAGGAATCGAAGATCTTTTCCTGGAAATCCTCCGACATCCCAATCCCGCTGTCTTTCACCGTAAGGTGTATCCTTACCCAGTCTTCGCCCATATTAGATGGCTCTTCCTCCATAGCCAGATGGATGCTTCCGCCTTCGGGCGTGAACTTGATGGCATTGGACAGGAAGTTAAGGAGCACTTGGTTAAGCCGCACGCTGTCACAACACACATTCTCTGCCGAGATATCATGGATAAATACGTCAAAATGCTGGTTCTTTTCCTTTACCTGGGGCTGTACGATACTCACTATACCCTCCATCACCTCACGCAGGGACACCTGGTCGATATTCAGGCTCATCTTCCCGCTCTCAATCTTGGACATATCCAGTACGTCATTGATCAGGCCCAGCAAATGCTTACTGGACAGCGTGATCTTTTTCAGGCAGTTCTGTACCTGCTGCATATTTCCCATATTGGCTGTTGCAATCGCCGCCATCCCCACGATAGCGTTCATCGGTGTCCGGATATCATGACTCATGTTCGACAAAAATTCACTCTTTGCTTTGTTTGCCGCTACCGCCTCCTGTCGTGCCCGCTCAATCTCCGCGAACTGCTCCCTGGTCAGGTTAAAAAACTTATAAAATACTAATAACAGCGCGCACAAGACCACAAAACAAGCGCCGATCGCCATAAAGATCCACTTATTATTCAGATCCCCCACAACCTCACTCAAGGCTCCGTAAGGCATGACCGTCACCAAATACCACTCGGAATAAGGCAGCGCCGTACAATACATATGCCGTCTTTCGTCCTCCACCATGATCACCTTGGAATATTTTTCCTTGGTGCTCATGGCAGCCTCTAACTCCTCCACATACTGATCCGCACTCTCACCGTTGATGTCTTCGAACATTGCCTTAATACGCTCAAAATAATTTTCTCGGTACGCCGAGTTACTGCGGATGACAAAGCTTCCGTCCCGCCGGATAATGTGAGAGTACACCATGGAATCATTCTCATCTAACGATAGCACTTCTTTTACATAGCTAACCGATATCCCCGCCACCAGGGCAATGCTCTTCTTCCCGCTCTCTATCTGATAAGAGGCAGGTATCCCCATAAGCACAATATCATTTCCTGAAGCATCAGTGCCCACCGCAATCTTCTTCTCATCACCGCGAAGGGACGCAAGAAACGGCTCCGGATCCGTCACCTTAATCTTATCCCCGTAGATCATGTCAAATTCTCCGTCATCGTCGTAAAAAGCAAGATAATCGAACTCTCTCGCCTGACCGCTGTAGCCTAACCTTTCGAGAATCTCATCATTCACCTCCTGGATGGGCACATCCTGCTCAAGCTCCTCGACCTGAGACAGCCGTAAGCCCATCGTTTTTTCAAAATGGATAGAAATCTGCTCGCTCATCCCCGACATATAGATCGTACCCATCTCCGTCATCGTCTCCGAACTCTTCCCATTCATGTAGACTGCCAGAAAGCTGAACACAGAGACACACAGGATACAGATAAATACCGCGCTGCTCAGCAGGAATTTCATTGTCTTCTTTTTTACCATAAAAACCTCCGTAATTTTATCACCCTGATGCATAAAACTCCAAATGCCATATCGGCACTCACACGCCGCTGGCACGCAAGCCTATACACGGAAGCATCCTCCCCCCACAAATTCTCTGAGCAGTGAATTCATCGGTATATTCTCACTTCCGATTCCCACGAAATAATCCAAGAATTTTAGAAGTCTTTTCGCCTCTAGATATTCCGGGCAGTCTCTGTCGATAGCAAACAAAAGCCGCTCCACATAGGGCTTTAAGACTGCCAGTTCATACACAAGGGCAGAGTTGAACATCACGTCCGCCTCCTCTTGGTACGGGAAGATATTTTTCTCCTCCCCCCTCCGTACAGACTCCCACATGCGGATCGTCCTTTGGGCGCTCGATCCCCGGGTGCGGGCATCCCGCACGATCCTCCTAAGGAACCTGCCGTCGGTGGACGGGATACGGTTGTGTTCATCAATATTAAGCTGCGTAAGCGCGCTGATATAGATCTTGAACTTATTCTCATCCGCCAGCTGCTCGGTAAGCTTCGGATTCAGGCAATGGATGCCCTCGATGACAAGCACATCGCTTTCCCCAAGCTTCATCGACGGACCGTCATACTCCTTATGACCGTTCACAAAGTTAAACCGGGGAACCAGCACCTCTTTCCCCTCTAAAAGTTCTTTCATCTGGCGATTGAAAAGTGCGATATCCACCGCCTCCAGACACTCAAAGTCATAATCCCCGTTCTCATCCTTCGGATTTTCCTCCCGCTCTACAAAATAATTATCAACCGCCACAGGGCGCGGTACCAGGCCATTTGCCCGAAGCTGAATGGAAAGCCTGTGGGAGAACGTCGTCTTTCCTGAGGAGGACGGCCCCGCGATCAGCACGAACTTGATATCCTTGCGCCCTGCGATCTGTGCTGCGATCTCCGCGATCTTTTTCTCCTGCAGCGCCTCCTGGACAAGCACCAGTTCCTGGACATCACCCTTAGTCACCTTGTCATTGAGCGCCCCCACTGTCTCGATGCCCTGCATATCGCTCCACTTTACTGATTCCTTCTGCACATTAAACAGCTTCCGGCGGGGGGCAAACTCCGGCACCGCCGTCGGATCCTTCCTGTCTGGCATCTGCAGCACGAATCCCTCATCATACAGATAAAGCTTAAAATAACGAAGATACCCCGAACTGGGAACCATATATCCGTAAAAGTAGTCTTCGAACTCATTCATGTTATAGATGTTGACCCTGGAGACCCTCCGGTATTCAAACAGCTTTTCCTTATCATACATCCCATGCTGCCTGAAAAGCGCGATCGCATCATCAGTGCTCACCGTTCGCTTGCCGATAGGGATGTCAAGTTCTGCAAGCTCTCTCATCCGGTTCTCCACCTGGTCAAGAAATTCCTGGGTCAGGGTGATATTGCCCTCGATCGTACAGTAATATCCTCTTCCTATGGAAAAATGCACCCGCACCTTCTTAATATCTTCCCTGGACGCCACATCGTACACAGCCTTCACCATCAAAAGCTTCATGCTTCTTTTGTAAGTCTCGTGCCCGATAGCTCCGCTGGTAGTCTCAAAAGCCAGCGTACAGTCCCGTTTTAATTTCTTGCGAAGCTCCTGAAGCTTCCCGTCCGCATAGACCAGGACGATATCCTCATCGTACCTGTCCTGAAAATCACCGGCGATCTGCTGATAAGCCGTCCCGGCTATGTACTCTCTCACTTCACCGCCTATATGTACACGGCACACCTTCTGCTCCTTCATCTGTTCACCTTCCCCATCTGTTTTCTATATCACCTGAAACGGATGCAAAACCGGCGCCGCGATCACCTCAACGCCGTCTAGCGCCCCGTCTAAATACCGCTTTACATCCTCCATGAAAATATGCTCCACGCCGTAATGCCCCGCATCGATGACCGCCATCCCCTGGGCCGCCGCGTCAATCCCGTCGTGATGCCCGATATCTCCGGTGATCAGCACGTCCGCCCCTTTTCTCACCGCCTCTTTGATCACGCTCTTGCCGGAACCCGGGCATACTGCCGCCCTGCCGATCATCTTCTCTAGCTTTCCGAATATCTTCACCTGTGAAAGCCCAAACGCAGCTTTCACCTTCTCCGCCATCTTATCCAGGCTCATCTCCCGGGAAAGATCGGCAATCTCACCGATCCCCAAGGGCACGTCCCCTTCATGGGTAACTTCCAGAACCTCCGGATCTTCAAAGCCAAGGTACTCTCCCGCAAGCCTTCCCATCCTGCACACATCATAATTGGTATGCATCGCATAGCAGGGGATATCCTCCCGGATTAGCTTAAGCAGGCGCCTGCCGATAAAATCCCGGTTATTGATCCGTTTCATCCCGCCAAAGACCAGCGGATGGTGGGTCACCAGCATATCTACACCCGCAAACACCGCCGCCTCGATGACCTCATCCGTCGCATCGAGCGCTATGTATATCCGCCTGACCTCTTTATCGTCCCTGCCCGCAAGCAGCCCCACGTTATCCCACTCGAGGGCGCACTCTGCCGGATAAGCCTTCTCGATGGCCTCCATGATCTCTCTGCATATCATCTTTTTTATCCTCCCCTTAATCACACCCGTCAAAACAAGACAATGCCTGCCGGGTATATCCCGCTTCCTGCCTAAGCTGTAAAAGCCTTTGGCCCGCCCTTTCGCTCTCCCCGTGCATGCCAAGCTTTCGGATGATTGATTCCCTGATCTCAAGCTCCCGGCATAGGAACGCATAAAGAACCGGATGCCTCCCCTCAAGAAGCTTCTTTCCATAGATATATTCATACTCCTCATACGGCTCTGATACACCGTGCACAGCCTTCATCATGGGATAATATTTCCCGTCCTCGAAGACCATATCCTCCGCGGTGACGGCAAAACCATTCTCCGCAAGATATTTTCTCACTTTAACTATCTCCGACTGCGGCTGCAGGATGAAAGTCATAACCGTATCCGCCGCGTCTTTCCCCTCACTGAGGATCCGGATGATCAGGCCGCCGCCCATACCGGCAGCGATCACCGTATCCGCCTCTCCTGACCTAAGCCCCGAAAGACCGTCAGAAAGCCTCGTCTCTATCCTGTCCGACAGTCCTGCCTCCCTGATATGCTGCCTGGCACGAGCAAGGGGCCCTTGATTCACATCCATGGCGATGGCACGGTCCGCCATCCCCTCTCTTACCAGAAATACCGGCACATATCCGTGATCCGTCCCGATGTCCGCAACGCTGCCGCACCGTCCCGAAAGACGCGCAACCGCCGACAGTCTCTTTGATAATTCCATATCCTGCCCTTAATCCAGATAATCCCTGAGCTTCCTGCTCCTGCTCGGATGGCGCAACTTCCTTAAAGCCTTCGCCTCGATCTGGCGGATACGCTCGCGGGTAACGTCAAACTCCTTGCCCACCTCTTCCAGTGTCCGGGCGCGCCCGTCATTCATCCCGAAGCGGAGCCTAAGTACCTTCTGCTCCCTTTCAGTCAGCGTATCCAGCACATCGTCAAGCTGTTCTTTAAGAAGCGTCTGGGCAGCGGCCTCCGCAGGCACAGGGACATTGTCATCCTGGATAAAGTCGCCAAGATGGCTGTCCTCTTCTTCCCCGATGGGCGTCTCCAAGGAAACCGGCTCCTGGGATATCTTTAAGATCTCACGTACTCTGTCCACAGGCATGTCCAGCTCCTCCGCGATCTCTTCCGGCGTAGGCTCCCGTCCAAGCTCCTGTAAAAGCTGCCTGGACACCCGGATCAACTTGTTGATCGTCTCCACCATATGCACCGGGATACGGATCGTCCTGGCCTGGTCCGCGATCGCTCTCGTGATCGCCTGGCGGATCCACCATGTGGCATAGGTACTGAACTTGAACCCTTTATGATAATCAAACTTTTCTACCGCCTTGATAAGCCCTAAGTTTCCCTCCTGGATCAGGTCGAGAAACAGCATCCCCCGCCCCACATAGCGCTTCGCGATACTGACGACAAGACGCAGGTTCGCCTCGGCAAGGCGCTTCTTTGCACTCTCATCGCCGTCTGCCATACGTTTCGCCAGATCTACCTCTTCCTCTGCCGTCAGAAGAGGGACCTTGCCGATCTCTTTCAGATACATCTTCACCGGATCATCGATGCTCACACCGTCCGGCACGGACAGATCGATCTTTTCCAGATCCACATCATTCTCATCGCTGATCACGATATCCACGTCATCCAGATCATCCAGGCCGTCTGTATCGGCGCCGATGCGCAGTACATCTATATTCTGCGCCTCCAGATACTCATACACCTTCTCCATCTGATCCAGGCTAAGCTCCATATCCGAGAAAAAGTCATTGATCTCCGGAAGCTCCAGAATACTTTTCTTCTTTTTGCCAAGCGCAACCAGTTCCTTTAATTTCTCCTCAAATTTTGCCACATTCTCTTCCATGTAGTACCCATCCTCTCATAGCTTGATTATATTTTATCCTTAATTAACGGAAATATGCAGTTTCTTAAGGTTCTGCAAGTCTCTTTTCGCTTTGATGAGCCTCTGCATACCCTCAAGATCTGCCGCATCCCAGTCCTTTCCTGCCTGTTCGATACTGTGATTCTTCACCCGGATCACCGTCTCTTTAAGCGCTTTCTCTTTCTCCTGCGCTGTAGTAAGCTCCCGGATCTTTGTGTGAAACAGCCCCGCCACCTCCCGGTGTTCTTCCTCATCCGTGAAATGGTTCATGATCTTCGCCGGATTCACACTGCCCTTCTCATACTGCCCATACAGGATATCAGCCACTGTCCGGTACAGTCCTTCAGAAAAATCCTCCGGACCGATATACTCGCTGATCTGGTGAAACAGCCCCTCATCCTCGATAAGCCACGTAAGCAGTATCTTCTGCGACGTCTTTATCCCGTCCTCTTTTCCTTTATCACGGTTCCGTCCGGACTTTGCCCTCTTTGCCGGAGCCGCCATGCCTTCCTGCACCGCCGTCTTCACCACAAGCTTTCTGAGTTCCTCATATCCTACGCGGTACTCCTTAGCCACCGCCTCGATATAATTATTCCTCTCGATCTCCTCCGTAAATTCCGCAAGCCTCTTTGCCGCCTCTTTAAGAAAACCGGTCTTCCCCTCAGGAGTTCCCAGATCATAATCCCGCTCAAGCACTTCCAGGCTGTATAAAAATCCGTTCCGCGCTTTGCTGATCCTTTCCTCAAATGCCTCCGCGCCCAGATTCTTGATAAATTCATCCGGATCTTTATACGGCTCCATGCGGATGATCCTTGCTGTGATCCCCGCATCCCGGAGTATAGGGAACGCCCGGAGTGCCGCCCGCGTCCCAGCGTCGTCACTGTCATATGTAAGAAAGACCTCCTTCACATAACGTCTGATCAGGCCGGCATGTCCCTCCGTAAATGCTGTCCCGAGCGAAGCCACCGCATTGTCAAACCCTGCCTGATGGAGGGAGATGACATCCATATACCCCTCGCACAGCAGAAAATACGTCTTTTTTGACCGTCTCGCCCGGTTAAGCCCGTAGAGGTTCCGGCTCTTGTCAAACACCGCCGTCTCCGGAGAATTCAGATATTTGGGCTTGGCATCGCCCATCACCCGGCCGCCGAACCCGATCACCCGGCTGTTCACATCCATGATCGGAAACATCACCCGGTTCCAGAATTTGTCATAAACACCCTGACGCTCATCATAACTGATCAGCCCAGCCTTTGCAAGCAGATCATCTTTGTAGCCTTTTCCTTTTAAATATCTGTACAGATCGTCACTGTATTTGTTGGAATATCCAAGACCGAAAGCTCTCAGCATATCATCGCCAAGCTGCCTGTCCTTCAGGTACTTAAGGCCTGCCGCCCCCTGGGGCTGCCTCAGCTGGGCATAATAATACTTCGCCGCCAACTTATTGATCTCCAGAAGGGATGCCTTAAGGTCCGCACGCTTCTTTGCCTCCCCGGAATATTCCGTCTCAGGGAGTGTCACCCCTGCCCTGTCGGCAAGCACTTTTACCGCCTCCTGAAACGAATAATTCTCATACTCCATCAGAAAGGTAAAGACATTTCCTCCCGCTCCGCATCCAAAGCAGTAATACATCTGCTTCTGTCTGCTCACTGAAAAAGACGGCGATTTCTCAGAGTGAAACGGGCACAGCCCAAAATACGAGCTTCCTTTTTTCTGAAGTCTGACATAACTAGAAATTACATCGACAATATCATTTTTTATTCTCACTTCTTCAATAATGTCATCTGAATAATACATATATAGATACCCTTCTGATCTGCCTCAAAAATGCCCTTATATATATTATTCGACAAAAGTGATAGATTTCCTTTTAAAATTTCCAAGATTTTGGAACAAAATAATCCTCAAATTTTTTAACCGCATATGTATCCGTCATTCCGGCAATATAATCACACACCATCTGCTCTTTGTTCACCCCGGCTTCGCCCTGCATAGACTGGTATTCTTCCGGGATCTCATCAAGATTTTCCATATAAAAACGGTATAAGTCCTTGATCATGCGGACTGCCTTTTTCTCCTCCCGTTTTGCCACAGGGTTGAGATAAACCCTCTCGAACATAAATGCCCGTAGCTCTTTCATGGCCTGGGCTACCTCTTCTGACATGGAGATCTCCGGCTTATCCATACTGTTGGTGACCACATCATGGATAAGGGTGTTGAGCCGCTTCCTTGTGGTATCCCCTAAGACCCGGTGGAACTTTTCCGGAATCTTTTCTTCTGTCAGAATCCCGCCCCGGATGGCATCGTCGATATCATGGTTTAAATAGGCGATCTTGTCAGAAAAGCGCACGATCTGTCCTTCAAGCGTGTGAGGAGTTCCGCTTGACTTGTGATTTAAGATCCCGTCCACTACTTCCCAGGTAAGGTTGAGTCCCCGCCCTTCCTTTTCCAGCCGTTCCACCACACGGACACTCTGGACATTATGGCAGAAACCAAAAGGGTTCACCTCGTTTAAGGCGCGCTCCCCCGCATGGCCGAAAGGCGTATGCCCCAGATCATGCCCCAAGGCGATGGCTTCTGTCAGATCTTCATTAAGACGCAGCGCTTTGGCGATGGTCCTGGCATTCTGGGACACCTCGAGGGTGTGGGTGAGTCTGGTCCGGTAATGGTCCCCGTTGGGAAGTAAAAACACCTGTGTCTTCTGCTTAAGGCGCCTGAACGCCTTGCAGTGCAGTATCCGGTCCCTGTCCCTCTGGAAGACAGGACGGATATCGCACTGGGGTTCCGTGTGCCCTCTTCCTTTTGAATCCTTGCTGAGCGCCGCATACGGACTCAAATACTCCGTCTCCCGGCGCTCTAACTGCTCCCTGATCGTCATCTCTTCTCAATCCTTTTACTCTTCGGACTCTCAGTTTCCTGTCCTTTGATATCCTTCTGACCTTCTCTGAGTCTTAATCTTTCAGGCGCTCCTCGATAGCATTCACCACAGTCTCAAGCACCTTGATCCTGGCATAATATTTATTATTCCCTTCCACTACAACCCACGGTGCGTAAGGGGTGGAAGTACGGATGAGCATCTCATTCACCGCCTCCTCGTACTGATCCCACTTCTCTCGGTTACGCCAGTCCTCGTCGGTGATCTTCCACTGTTTCTCCGGGTTCTCCTGCCTTGCCTTAAATCTTCTCTCCTGCTCGTCTTTATCGATCTGCATCCAGAACTTCAGCACGATCGTCCCTGCGTCGGAAAGGTCCCTCTCCATGCTGTTGATCTCCTTGTATGCCCTCTGCCACTCCTGCTTTGTACAAAAGCCTTCTATCCGCTCAACCATCACTCGACCGTACCATGTCCGGTCAAAGATAGTCACATGGCCGGCCTTCGGCATATCCGTCCAGAACCGCCACAGATAATGATGCTGTCTCTCGATATCATTAGGAGATGCCGTAGGATGCACCACATAACCTCTCGGATCCATCTTTTCTGTCAGCCGCTTGATGGCGCCGCCCTTCCCGCCGGCATCCCATCCCTCAAATCCAAGGACTACCGGGATACGCCTGCGGTAAAGCTCCCCGTGAAGTTTCTCGATCCTTTTCTGCAGCTCAGATAAGCGCTCCTTGTACTCTTCTTTCGTATATGCAAGGCTCAAATCCACTTTGGACAGGGTCGTCTCTCCCATCCGCCTGTCATGGCCTGCTGTCTCCTGCTCCGGTGCGCAAGGCGTCTGCGCCATCCTTGCCGCCGCCTGTTTAGCCGCTTCCTTCTGCTCCTTCACCGCCGCAACCTTCTCTTCGAGGATCTTTGCCACGACAGCGTAGATCTTTGCCGTCGCAAACCGCTTATCTACCGCCTCCACGATATTCCAGGGCGCGTACTCCGTATCCGTGCGGAGAAGCATCTCCTCGTTGATCGCCTGGTATTCTTCAAACTCCTTATTGCGCTTTTTATCATCCTCTCCGACCCGCCATGCCGTTTCCTTGGAAGAAAGGAGCTTTTTAAACCGCTTCTTCTGCTCCTTCTTATCTATCGTCAGGAAGATCTTAATGAGCACCATGCCGTCCGCAGTAAGCATCTCCTCAAAAGCACAGATGGAATCATAGGCCTTGGCCAGCTCATTTTTCTTCGTCCTCTTATCAAAGCGGTCAATCAGAACCTTCCGGTACCAGCTGCTGTCGTAGATGGCAATGCGTCCCTTCGCCGGCATCTTTGTCCAGAACCTCCACAGAAACGGATGCATGCTCTCTTCCTTCGTCTCGGTCTTTACCGCGTGCACCTCAAATCCTCTGGGATCCAGGGCTTTGATCAGCTCGCTGATCTGCACGCCCTTTCCCGCCGCATCGTACCCTTCAAACGCGATCATGATGGGAATCCCCAGATCCTTACATTCCCGCTGAAGCTTCCCGATCTGGGGAGCAAGTTTAAGCATCTTCTCTTTATACTCGTCCTTCTCAAGTGTCTTTGTCAAATCCAGTTTCTCTAACATTCTTTTCCCTCCTGATGTCCTCTTCGTGTATCGTCTGATTTTTTATTTATTATACACCAAATTGCCCGTAAATACATATTTTTTTGAAAATGTACTGGCGTTTTTATCAACTTATGTTAAGATTGAGTTAGTTTTATTTATTGGGGGAAATTACAATGTCATCGGAGCTTACGAATACAAAAGAATTAAAAAACGAGATCACGGAAGGGATCATTTGGAAGCAGCTTCTTATCTTCTTTTTTCCCATCGTCGTGGGGACGCTGTTCCAGCAGCTTTACAATACGGTGGACGCAGTGATCGTGGGGCGTTTTGTTGGAAAGGCGGCCCTAGCCAGCGTTGGCGGCTCTGCCGCAGTCCTGACCTACCAGGTAGTCATGTTCTTTACCAGCCTGGCAAACGGGGCCGCAGTTGTCATCTCCCAGTTTTACGGGGCAAAGAATGTCCAAAGGCTCCATGCGGCGCTCCATACGGCAGCAGCATTTTCCATCATCGCAAGCATCCTCATCTCCGTCATCGGATTTCTTGCCACGCCGGCACTCCTGGCAGTCATGAAGACTCCGGAAGATATCATGGCAGACTCCGTCGGGTATCTCAGGATCTATTTCCTTGGGATCACCGCCATGCTCATCTACAATATGGGCTCCGGCATCATGCGGGCGGTGGGGGACTCTAAGCGCCCCCTCTACTACCTGATCATCTGCTGTATCTTAAATATCATCCTGGACATCGTCCTGGTCGTATTTTTTAAGCTCGGGATCGTAGGCGCCGCCATCGCCACCATCATCTCCCAGGCGGTGAGCGCGGTGCTTGTCGTCCGGGCGCTGATGACTTCCTACGAGATGATCCGGCTGGTCCCGAAAGATATGCGCATAGACTTTCCGCTGCTGATTTCCCAACTTCGCATCGGAATCCCGGGAGGCATCCAGTCTCTCATGTACGGGCTTACCAATGTGATCATCCAGACCTCCATCAACCAGTTCGGGACGGACACTGCCGCTGCGTGGGCGGCTTTCGGGAAGGTGGATGCGATCTTCTGGGCAGTGAGCGGAGCCTTCGGCATCTCCATCACCACATTTTCCGGGCAGAACTACGGAGCCGGAAAGCTTGACCGGATGTACAAGAGCGTCCGCACATGCCTCGGCATGTCCCTGGCCCTTTGCGGCTCGATCCTGATCGGCCTTTTAGTCCTCGCCCACCCGCTGCTTTCCCTGTTCACCTCCGACGAGACAGTGATCGGCCTCGGCACGTACATGATGTTCAACATCGTGCCAAGCTACGCCATCTTCATCTTTGTGGAGATCTTTACCGGGGCGCTCCGGGGAATCGGGGATGTCATGATCCCTACGTTCATCACCCTGGGTGGAGTGTGCCTGGTGCGCCTGCCGTGGATCCTGATCGTCACCCCGATCCGGAAAGAGCTTTTTACCATACTGGTAAGCTATCCGATCGCGTGGGCGGCTACGGCGCTGTTTTTGATCCCCTATTATTTTTATCGAAAGAAAAAGCTTAATGAGCGGTGGAAGAAAACAGCCGCTTAAAAGTCCCTGGTGATATTCTTAAGCCATTTATCGCTTTTATAATGCTGATACACGAAAGGCAGCTTGACGAATTCATCCAGATAGATGAGGAAAAACACCCACATGGGCGAAAGCTTTAACACAAAGGCGCTGATAAAGCCTAATGGAACGGCAAAAAACCACATATCCACAAAGTCGCAGATAAAGCCCCACCGGGAATCCCCGCCGGAACGGAAGACGCCGCAGATCACTGTTGTATTCATCGCCTGCCCGAGGACGGAGTACATATTGATGTAGAGCATGATGCTCAAATATCCTCTCGACACCGCCGTCAAGTCGGCCATATCCATAAACAGCGGCCGAAGAAGGAAGATCAGCGCGCCGCCGGCGATTCCGCTCAGGAAGGTTATCTTACAGAAGCGGGACGCGTCTTCTTTCGCCAGCGCAAGATCGCCTGCCCCTATGGTTTTCCCAAGGAGGATCGCGCCGGCGCTTGCGATGCCGAAGCAGATGACCGTCCCCAGGTTTTTCGCCACCACAGCCACCGCGTTGGCCGCTACCATATCGCTGCCCAGATGCCCCATGATGACCGAGTATGTAGAAAACGCCACTCCCCAGGAGACTTCGTTCCCGAAGGCCGGAAGGGAATATTTCAGGAAATCCTGGAACAGAAGCTTATTTCTCTCAAACAGCAGGGAAAACCGGAAGCGAAGCGTCTGAAAGCGCCAGGCGTCCCACATGCAGATGATAAATTCCACGCAGCGGGCAATGGCAGTCGCCAGCGCCACGCCGGCGATCCCCATCCGCGGCAGGCCGAACAAGCCGAAGATCAGGACGGCATTGAACACGATATTGAGCCCCAGCGCACATGCGTTGGTCACTGCGGCAAAAAACACCCGCTCTATGGAACGCATCGTACATAAATATACCTGGGAAACGCTCATAAACAGGTAGGAAACGCCCACGATCCGAAGATATCTCACTCCTGTGCCGATCACCTCCGGCTCCGACGTGAAGATCCGCATCAGAAGCCGCGGAAAAAAGCATGCCAGAACAAAAAATACAAAAGATATAAGTATGGATATCCGCATCCCTATCCCCATGATATTCTCGATCGTGCGCGTATCCTTCCTGCCCCAATACTGGGCTGCCAGCATCCCGATCCCTGAGGCGATACCGGAGTAGACCAGATTGAGGATAAACATGATCTGGCTCGCCAGGGAGCCTGCGGAAAGCGCCGTCTGGCTCACCCAGCCAAGCATGACGACGTCCGCCGAACTGACAGCCGTCGTCACCAGATTCTGGAACACGATCGGCAGCGCCAGCCGGAACATATCCTGATAAAATGAAGATGGCCTGTCCGTCTTTGTCATGGCAGTCTCCTCTCTTTCAATCAAAAAAATAATGCCAGAGGCAAAGGGCAGTCTGAACCTCTGACATTTTTCATTATAATCATCCCGGAGCGTATTGTCTTACGGTATCTTAGGGAAAAACTACGATATCCTGACTTTCTATCTCTATGATCTCACTGACTGGCACTTTCGTCCCGTCCGTAAAAATCAATTCTTTTCTGTATTCATCTAACTTTTTCACACAGCCGGAAATCTCCTTGTACATGCCTCCCGCTTTCCGTTCATCCGGCACAAAATAAACGACAGAGACTTCCGGATATTCTCCCGGCGTCAGCCGCTCAAGTATACCGCTGAGTTTCTGGTCAAGATCCGCCTTTACCGTCTCATCAAGGTCGATCCGCCGGCCGGTAAGCCTGGCCGTCTCTTTAACTGCTTCCCCGTGTCCGGTAAGCGCAGCGAACGGAGCGAACTGTGCCGCCCGGTCTGCTGCCGGCATCTGCGGATGCGTCTTTGATACGTGGTGGGGAAAGTCGATAATATCATCGTATCCATGTCTTTCTTCATAGTCAAACGTCAGCATATCCTGCTCTCCTTTCTGGCACTTGTACTAAGCCTTATGCCCGCCGATCTGCCGGTTCCGGTCCACAGCGGTCGCTCCCTCCATCAGATTCGTACCCTTAAGGACGGCATTTTTCCCGTATCTTTTCTTGATCTCAAGCATGGCCTCCTGAAATTTCCTCTCCTTATCGCGCTTTGCCCTCTCTTCCTCCTGCTCTTTTTTCAAAGCCACGTAATCAGTGAACAGATCAAGCTGCCTGTATTCCGGTTCTTTCTTTACCGCCTCTTCTTTTTCCACACGGTTGGCACAGACAGATATCCTTCTTACCGAAAATTTCTTATTGATGATCCTGTCATAAAGCGCCAGGACCGCATCTACGATCAGTCTGCCAGATGAAGTATACTCTTTCAGATTCTCTGTCCCGTGGGCATGTTTGGGAATCTTCCGCCCGTACCGGTCCGTCTTGACCTCCCCTTGACAATCCGCCGTCTCCGGAGATAACAGATTTTCTATGTCATAACCGACCGTCAGTACGATCTGATCTGTCACCATGCGCTTTTCAACCAGATCAAGAGCAAGCATCTCCGCCATCTCCCTGACTACCAGTCTCGCTTTATCCGCAGAATACGGGCAGTGCAGCACCTGACCGGACATGATGCTGTTCGTACTCGGCTTATAAGCTTTGATATCCGCCATAGTACAAGGCTCCCATCCCCATGCATGATCGATCAGAAGCTCTGCATTTACCCCGAACAGCCGGTAGAGAAGATCTTCATTATAATATTCGCTGTGTTTCCCCAGGGAACATCTAGCCACATCTCCCATAGTAAATATACCATGCTCCGCAAGCTTTTTTGCATATCCCTTTCCCACACGCCAGAAATCTGTGATCGGACGGTGCGCCCACAGTATCCTCCGGTAGCTCTTTTCATTCAGCGACGCGATACGCACCCCGTTCTTATCCGGAGGGATGTGCTTTGCCACGATATCCATGGCAACTTTGCAAAGATACAGGTTGCTCCCGATGCCCGCTGTCGCGGTGATCCCTGTGGCATCATGGATATCTCCGATGATCTTTCCCGCAAGCGCCCGCGGTGTCATCCGGTAAGTATCCAGATAATCCGTCACATCCATCATGATCTCATCGATGGAATAGACATGGCAGTCCTCCGGTGCAACATAGTTAAGATATATCTCATAGATCTTCGTACTGTACCTGATATAGTGAGCCATCCTCGGCGGAGCCACGATATAGTCAAGTGCCTTTTCCGGTGAGGCCTTAAGCTCTGTGTCATCGCAGGATGCCCCGTCAAGACATCCGCCCGGAGTAAGTGCCTGCCTCTGTGCATTCACTTCCTTTACCCTCTGCACCACCTCAAAAAGCCTTGCCCGCCCGGAGATACCGTATGCCTTCAGGGACGGGGATACCGCCAGGCAGATCGTCTTTTCTGTACGCGTAAGATCCGCCACCACAAGATTCGTGGTCATCGGATCCAAACCTCTCTCCATGCACTCCACAGAAGCATAAAATGATTTCAGGTCAATGGCAATATACGTACGATTCTCCTGTGCCATAACAGTCACTTCCTTTTACAGATCTCTGTTTCTCCCAGACAGAGCCGGTGTGAAACCGCCGGTAAGCTCAAAGCTTTTTCTCAGCTTCCGGAGACTTGCGGCAGCGCCCTCCTGCCGATGAAAAAATATGCTCCCACTACCAGGCTTATGGTGATGATCCAGGAAAACGGATATACCCAGAAAAGCATCTCAAGCGTCGGCTTCCAGGCAAATACCGTGTAGATCCAGATTACCCTCACCGCACAGGAGCCGAACATCGTCAGCACCGCCGGTATCATGGAGTAGCCCATCCCCCTGAGCACACCGCCGGTCACTTCATAGAGCGGCGGCATGAAACTGAAGATCTGGATATGAAGCATACGGACCGCCCCGTAGCTGACCGCCGCCGCATCCGCCGCGAAGATGCCAAGGAAAAACTCTCTTCCTGACACAAACACCACGCTTAAACACCCTGTGCCCAGCACTCCCAGAACAGCGCTGATCATCCATACGCGCCTGCAGCGTCCGTACTGCCTCGCCCCGTAATTCTGGCTGGTAAAGGTAACTGCCGCCTGAGTAAATGCGCTTGTGACAAAAAAAGTGAAGAACTCATAATTTAACGCCGCCGCAGAACCTGCGATCGCGTCCGTCCCGAATCCATTGATCGCAGACTGTATGCACACATTCGAGAAAGAAAATACCATTCCCTGAAGCCCTGCCGGAGCGCCGATCTTGATGATCTTCACCATCTCTTCTTTATCAAGGATCAGCCGCCTTAAGTCAAGACGGATCGCCTCTTTGCTCCTGCTTAAAAACAAGAGGATCAGCGCCGCACTTACGCCGTTTGCCGTCACGGTAGCTATGGCCACGCCCACGACAGACAGCTTAAACACGATCACCAGCAAAAGATTCAGCCCAACGTTGATCACCCCAGACAAAACCAGGCAGTACAGCGGTTTTTTCGTATCCCCCACACTCCTGAGTATAGCCGAGCCGAAGTTATACAGCATAAAAAAGGGCATGCCGCCAAAGTAGATCTTAAGATATACTGTCGCCAGCGGCAGCACCTCCTCCGGAGTGTTCATCAGCTTAAGAAGGGGCGCCGCCACCGCATTTCCCAGTACCGAAAGGATCAATCCGCAGATCAGCGCCATGGAAATGACAGTGTGTACCGTATTCTGGATCTTCTCCGCCTTTCCTTCTCCGATATAGCGGGCGATCACAACATTGGCTCCCACGGAGAATCCTACGAATAAATTCACCAGCAGATTGATCACCGAGCTGTTGCCGCCCACCGCAGCCAGAGCCTGGTTGCCGGCAAACCTCCCCACCACTGCCACATCCGCCGCATTGAAAAGCTGCTGCAGGATACTGCTGGCCGCCAACGGCAGGGCAAATAATACGATTTTCCCGGTCAGGGGGCCGTTTAACATATCCATCTGACCGCTCTGTCTTTTTTGTATTCTTTCCATCTCTTCTCCTCTTCATCCAAATAAACATACCTTTTACTGCGCACAAAAACTCTGCTTCCCAGTACATGCGCTATATTCCACACAGTCTTTTTAACATAGTTTCAATATTTCCAAATATGTTTTCATTTCCGTGTGACATCTATCATATCACATACTTTCTAATTTTTAAATACATTCATTTAAGTGAAAACTCAAGAGAACTCAGACTTCTACCCGGCAGCGAATCCTATGCTTTTTTTCTTATCCTTCTCATATTGTCTTACAACATTAGTATCAAAATCTCCTTCCTTTTGATACACATCCTTAAATATCTCTAATGCTTTTTCTTTTGCATTATCGGTAAGCGTATAACTTCAAAAAACACGCCTGAAATCTTTACCTTTTCGGATTTCAAACATTTTTTTACAAACGGATGTGTTGAATATCCCCCTTCATCTTCTCTTCAAGGAAAATGTAATATAAAATACTGCAGACTGCCCTTCTCTGTGATATGGTATTGGTTCGCTTTTCAAATATTCTTTTGATTCTTTCATTATCTAAATATACTTTCATCTTTTTCCATCGCTTTCTGTTTACGGATCTTATCCGTCACTTCCTCCGGATTCATGATCAGCTCACGATATATTTGATATAAACAGGCGTGTACAGCTTTTCCAACACTTTCCTCAACGTCCCATCTAAGAGAAAATATTTCCTCATTGTCGCCATTTACCATACTCTTAAAACACTTCATCCAGTTTCCCAAAGATTGTCCTCTGATCTCATAATCTGTTACATCTTTCAGATAATCCGGTATCTCATGTTCTTCTGCCAGCCTCCCAAGTATACGAATCAAATCCCAGGACAAAATATACCACTCATCAGTATATGGCTGATAGCTCTGTTCTTCCCTCCATTTATAATACATACTTTCTCTGCGTGCATGATAATTCAAGTATTATCATCCATATCCTTTTCCCCTCCTCTTCCCTACAGCCAATCGGCCATATCCCTGCCGGGATTTTTTCTCCAGGCACCATTTTCCCTGTTTTCCCGTCCCATTTTTTATAGCTTAACTCCACATCATGCGCCTCGTACCCATACCCCAAGTAATTACTCCTACCTTTACGAATATGACAAGCCGGTTCCCAGCCATGTCTCTTTTCTATAAGATATAAATCCACATGCTCTCCTTCCTCAAGAGTAAATTCATAAAGATAATGATTAATGTGTTCCCCCCACTTCTCGCGGCTCATCCTGGCTGTCACACTTCCATCCTCGTCAATATACTTTGCTATCGACACCTCTTCATACATTTCTCCTGATAATAGATCCTTTTTCATGTACGCTTTCTTTCTCTCTTCCCTAGAAGGGAAAATAGGATGCAGCATCTCCTGTTCTCATTTTGCGGCAAAATCCAAATCTATTCTCATTTTATTCAATGTACTTCTAAGCATAACGATATCAAACAAATTATAATAAGCATCTTCATCCCAACCAACCTCTATAAAACGATACGTGTTTACACATATTTATTGTTGACACACGTATTTATACGTGCTGCGATATGATCACAGAAAGGAGGGACCATGAAAACACAGGAACTACTCAAACTGCTAAAAAAGAACGAATGTGAACTATTAAGAAACGTGAGCCGGCATGACATCTGGTACAGCCTCAAAACCGGCAAACAGCTCACAGTGCCAAAGCACAAAGCAGAGATTCCAGTAGGAACATTAAATAACATATTGAAGGATACGGGGCTTAAATAGTTCCCAATTCTTCAATCTTAATATATCGAAACGAAAGGAGTTTTATTATGGCAAAATATGCTTATCCAGCAATTTTCACACCAGAAGAAGATGGAGGCTATTCTATCATTTTTCCAGATTTGGAAGGATGCTATACTTGCGGAGATTCTTTGGAAGACGGCATTGAGATGGCAGAAGATGTTCTTGCTCTGGTCCTTTACGGATACGAGACAGACAACCGAACAATTCCTGCCCCATCAGCCCCGGCAAGCCTTCCTATTTCTGGAAATGACATTGCACTTTGACTAGCAGAAAATTTATATAATAAGGTGTTCGCTAAGGAGGATGTAGCAGAGAATGTATAATAATAATTTAATTACAATGTATTCTATAGTCGATTATCAGAAATCTGAGGATGAAAATAAAGCTATTCAAAAACTGGCTGAACATAGAGACATGAAGCTAATGGTTAAAGAGATTGGCGAGAAACATGGAATAAAAATTCTATCTACAGAAGGGAATTCACATATGGGTGATTTTAGCTATCCCAAGAAAGATAAACAAAATTTAATTTCTATTCTTGATAGTTATTTAAAAGATTAGCGCAGATAGTAAATATTAGCAGATGAGTGGAGGAAGGCGAGAATGGATAAAAAAGGTTATGGAGAAGTTAAAGCAAGAGCACACATTTTTCCAAGCGATATTGATAAATTCCACGAGCAAGGAGTTGACATAGTTTTAGTCCAAGCTAGAGCTTCTGATAAAACGAAGCAAAAGGCTGAAGAACAAGGGATAAAACTTTACGATAACCTTTCACCCGAAAAAGTTAAAGAAGTTCGTTAAAAAGTAAAAAAAGGAAAACCGGAGGGAACAACAATGCTTGATATTACATTTTATAAAAAGCAAAATTTTAATAATTTTACTCCTTATACAATAGAGTTGTGCGATGAAGATTACGAAAAACTTGTTGTTTTAAATTTTGCAAAAAGCTTTCACCTTGAAAAGCGATGTTTAATAGTAGAAGAAGAAGAATACTCTATCGATGTTGTGGATTGTAATGCTCTTGTTTTGAAGGATGCTAGAGAAATTTGTAATAAATTACTGCTTGAAGAACTTGACGAAGTTAAAAAATACTGTAGGAGAATTGAAGAAGAAACTATACAAAAAAACAAGTTGAATTTTATGTTTGTGCTTAGAGACGTGCTAAGCAATCTTGACGAATGTCAATATTTTTCATACAGTTGAAATAGCGGTGTGTTACATAAACGCACGACAATGAAATTCCGTTAATAAGTATTAAGCATATCGGATTGCAAGCAAAGTCTACGGCTTCGTTATTGGACTTATCTTCGCTACCATTTTGCCTATTTTCGTAGAACCATGAGTTGCTCATTATTAAGTATTTTGCGTATTACGCCTTATTGGTATAATGTGTACTTGCTAACTTCAAGTCTGGAAGATATCTATTGGATGGAATCTATTGATATTTATGACGAATCAAGGGAAATAACGGAAAAGGAAAATCAGGTTTCCCTGTATTTGTTTAAAATGATATTAAGTTTTGTTTACCACTTATATATTAGCGGGTTATAATATATTTAACAATCAGAACATTGGTTAAGGGTAGTTAATAACAGCTTTAAAAATATTAGATTAGATGGATAAGGAGATGGTTTTATGACGGCTTTAAGACAAAACGCAATAAGGGAATTAGAAAAATACCGGAAGATAAAATAAGTTTCATTTTGCAGATTATGCAAGGCGTAAATGGATTGTATTATGACAATCACCCAGAAAGGCAAGAAGCAGTTTCAAGATTAGAACAGTTACGAGGGAAAGGAGCAGTTACTGATTATGATGAGGAATTAGCTTCTTATAGGAAAGAAAAATATGGAAAAAAAGAGCCTTCTCAGGCTCTTGAGTAAAACTCTCTACAACACAAAAGAAGCCTTGAAAAATCAAGGCTTCTTCTTGATGCGGAAGATGGGACTTGAACCCACACAGCCCGAAAGCTACAAGATCCTTAGTCTCCAAAAATGCACTCCGCACAATACAATAGCGTCCATAACCTTTGATAAATCCCGCTATTTCCTCCATACTCTCTATGCATTATCATAGCATAATATTATCGTTGATGTCACCGTTGATGTCAATATTGATGTCAAATGATATCAGATTTTTTATCTGTAATATGCGCACAAATATTTATTTATGCTGCATAAATGGAAATTGGAACACGATCCATATCATTTCTCCCCTGCTTTATCAAGGATCTGATCATACAGCTCATCTGAAATACGGTATCCATTTGCACGGAGCTTATCAACATCTGGTTTGATACAGGTTATCAACTCTCTTTTCTTGGCCAGAAGCAGAATACCCAGAATCCCTATTGTATGAATTAAAAATTCAGCCGCCATTTTTCTTGCTGCTTTTTCATCTATGATCGCGAATTGAAGACCTAACTCTTTTGCGGCAACAATGACTTCCAATTCCCCAAAATGAAGTTTTCCGTACATGCTTTTGACTGCATCAGCATTTTTGACTTGATATATCTTAAAATATCCTTTGGAAATATTGTCGTTTATTTCTTCTATTTCTTTCTGATGAGCAGGAGAGTCTGCGCAAAGCTCTCTATATACGGCCTCTGGCAGAATGATCTCGTCAAACAGTTCCCTCAACAGATGTAAACGTCCTATTGACATCAAACCTATAATGGGGCTGGTATTACAAAGTATCTTATTATTCATTCTCTTCTCCCAACAGTCTCGCAATCGAAAGTTCATCCATTTTTAATTCTTCTTGAGAATAATTGCCCCAGGGAATATCGTGTGCTTTCAAAAATTCAATAAATTCCCAAATGCTTTCTTTTGCCAGCTCCGCTGCCTTTTCCAAAGTAATTATTCCCGAAACAAACAGGCCGACAACAATAGAAATCGTCACTTTATCATCCATAGTTTTGCCGTCCTTCAGCGTATACAGATATGGACCTAACGTTTCTGGAATTTCCACATTAATTATATTCTGAGCCATAATATTTCCTCACTTTCTTAGCCGTCTATAAGCAAATATTTCATATGATTAAATTAAGATCAGCAGATTGATTCATTAAATCCCGAAGATTATTATTCCGCATGGTGTATCCGGAATATATCTTCAGTTTATCAAATATGATAATCTAGATTTTCTAAATCTAAACTTAGATGCAATGTCTTTATAATAATATAACACATCCTTTCTAATTTTTAAACACCATCCACCTCACTAATTCCGCAAGTCCTTCCCTGAACAAAAGCGTCAGCAGTATCAGCACCAGTAAAGCGATGATTATATCTACTTTTCTCATGCGTCCTTTCCCTCCTACGCCGCTATCCCGACTTCATCCTTTTCCCGGTCATAATAGTACACTGAATCCGACAGCCATTCCTCCGGGCTTTCATACCTGAACCCGTCATTGACCTCCTCCACCATCTCCTTCAGCACATTCTCCACTCCCTTCCCGTCATCCGGCACCAGGAGCATTTCGTGTACTGAGCTTGGCAGGATATAGATCTTCTCCTTATGTTCCCCTGCAAACTCCTTCAGCAGGTCTTTCTTCAATATCGCCCCGGCTCCTCCGCTTCCGTCCTGCGTCATGCACACATACATATTTATATCTTCCTTGTTCTCCTCTATGCCTCCGGGGATCATATAGCGGATATCTACAACTATGCACTCTTCCTCTTCCAAATTAACAAGCGCCGCTTCCCACAGATCATCCGCAGCAACTCCCCATTCTGATGCCATCGTTTCCGTTACCGGAATGAGGGCCTTCACCGCCTTAAGATCCGCCGCCTCCACTCCGAATACTGCGGCAAGATCCAGATATTCCCGGTGGACATGGCTTTTTAGATATTCCTGGTTCTGCTCCCTGTTGATCAGCCGGAACCTGACCTTCTGTTTTATCTCTTCCCATACGGGGCTTATATTCTTCTTATGATTACTTTCACTCATCTTTGCTTCCTCCTACTCATTTCCTTTATCACGCTGCTTTTGACTTTGTCCTCTTTAAACCGTTAAGCGCCTTCGTATAGATTTCCTCTGTCATCTCATCCATGGTGTAGATGCTGTATCTTCCGAGCACAGTTTCCAGCAACACGCCTGTGCGCTGTAATTCCTTTTCCAATGCCCTGCGCTGGATATCCGTAATGATACCGGTTCCAGTATCTGTACTGGTGCTCCTGATGCCGGAATTAATACCGGCTTCTTTATTGTCCACGGCATTGCTTCCAATGCTGTTTCTGCCGGCATCCTACTCCTGCCATTGTCTCTTTCCCGTCTCAAACACTTTATATCCTTTGCTGTTTACGATCACAAGGGACACGATTTCCCGCTGCTCATTATATGAGATTGACTGGACGGAAAATCTTTCTGACGTTACATAGCGGTCACCTTTCATTTTAATGTCCACTTTTTCTGCCGGAATCCAGATAAATGGCGCGGTATAAAGCTCTCTTCCCAGCCCCCAGTTGAAACACGCCCGTTTGAAAGAATCCGAAGCCTGTCCCTTTTCTTTCTCCGAATAGCTGACCGTCCCTACATCCTGCTTCGCTATCCACTGGCATTTTTCCTTATCCCAGATCTCCACCGTACAGTACAGGTTCCCGTCAATGCTCTGATGGGTTCTTCTCCATCCGAAAGGCGTAAATGTCTCATCTAAGATCTTCTGATCCACACGGGCATCTTTAAACAGAAGAAGACTTAAGCCTTTTTCGTTGACCATGGCTACCCTGCACTCAATCTCATCCGCCCTTAACAGCCGGACAAATTCTCCGCTGTTACTGACTTTTCCTGTTTCTTCCATATCTCCCGCTCCTCCTTTTTCTTCGTCTTCTTTTGCAGGGGATGATATATTTTCCCTGTACTTTTCCTCTATACATCCTGCTTTTCTGGCGAGTTCTTCACTGATCACATTTTTTCCTGCCATAGGTTATCCTTTCCTGGAAATAGAAGGCTCCTGTTTTCCCGCCTTCCATCCTTCTGATGATAGTTTTGCTTCTGTCTTTCCTTTTCCTGAAATGTGTCCAATCTGAACACTTTTTCAATTACCAAAGTCTCTGGCTGCTCAAAGGTGTCCAATCTGGACACCCGCCAACATTCTTTTTACCATTTTATGCCGCTTTCTCCACAGCCTTTACCGCCTTCACCAGTAACCTTCTATACCGGGACACCTTCCGATATTTTTCGTAAATCTCCGGTCTCTCTTCCTTTAGCCTCTTCTCGTCAATTCTCTGGCTGCTCACCGGCTTCCATGAAATTCGGTACCGTTCATTCTCCGCGATCTCCGCCTCCCCCATATACAGCTTAAGCTCCTGCTCGATCTGCCGCTTCTCGCTTTCAAGGCTCTCGATGAGCTCTGCAAGTTCCTGTCTCCTTTCCAGCTTCTCATCAAACCCGGCAAGGAAAATGGTCTTTGCCTCAGACTTTTTAAAATACTCCGCGATCACACTGTCCGCAAGCTCCGAACCGTCCGGCTCCGGCAGAACTCCCTTCAACACATGGTTCTCCCAGAAATCTTCCTCTATCCGGATCAGGTCCTCAAGCATCTCCTCATCCCGCTCTATTTTATAGTATTTGAACTCCCTCCCGTAGATCAGCACCGCGATATACCACGCATCCGCGTTGCAGACAGACATGTAATGGAGGCACTGAATCTGATAGGACAACGGGATCCTGCCATCTGCCCATTTCTCCGCCATATAAGGACTGGCAGTCTTGCACTCCAGCCCCGCATTTTCCCCGACGATCATCCGGTCTACATCCGCCAGCATGAAAGGATGTTCCTCGTCGTAGTACATAAAGTTGGCCTTGCGCACCTTCTTTCCTGTCGCCTCCATAAATCTCCGTGCAACATAATCCTCAAATTCTCTTCCCTGGCGCATGGCTTCATTGTCTATATCTTCTACGCTGTCCGTTCTCTTGTCCTGCCAGACCTGCATCGCCGTCCGGGATTGAGGCCGCAGACTGCCCCGGCATCCGAACCGCCAAGGCCGCGCTTACGGTACTTTAACCATTCTTTTTTATCAAGATTTAATGTAGATATCAGCTTCTTCATCCTGTCATCTCCTTTCTCCCGGCAAACTTATTTGCCGCCAGCTTCTCCCGTTTCTCCTTTTTTCCTTTTTCTCTATTTTTCCTGTTCTCCTTTTTTATCCTCTCCGTTTTTCTCTGCCTGCGCTCCCGGTATCTGCCCCGAATGCCTGACAGCTCCCCGTTCAGGCAGTATGCGATGTCCTCCATATGGGAATCCTCGTAATTCATCCACCTGTCGTAGAGGAACCCAAGAAGCCCAGGAAATGCTGTCACGGCCTCTAAGGTTTCCTCCGCTATCCTGCCGCTTAGTTCTATCAGCGCCTCATAGATACAGATCACGCTGTCGATCTGGTAAGCCGAACAGTATATCTCTTCCTTGTCTTTCTCCATCATCTGCTGTTTAAACTGGTCTAATTCCCTGCCGAGCTTCCGGCAGAAGATTTTTTCTAACTGTTTCCGGTATGGCCGCATGTCTTCATCCCCTTTCCTCTGTCTGCTTTTGATCCGGCGTCTCTGGAACTTTCCACAGGCTGTTTCTTCCTATAAGCAAGAACATTCTTTTCTTTCTCCATTTCCACTCCGCCTCTTCCTTATCCATGCCCTGATGCTTTTCTGCCATCCATTTATTTTACGCAGCATTTACCATCTGGTAAGCCCTGTCAATCAGCGGGTTCCCTTCCACTGTCCTTAAAAACAGGTTCTCCCTATAATTCGCCGTTTTCCTCAAGGGCTGCGCGTGGGTGGCAAAGTCAGATACGGCGTTGACAAAACGATATGCGTTCTTCCCTACATGCCGCAGGTCCGGCGCGTCAAAGTAACGGATCTTCATATCCTCCCGGAGACGCTTCATGTTCCGTACCTGCTGGGGCGTGGAGCCGTCCTCTATGGGGAGCAGGATCTCAATATATTCCATCACTTTCTTATCCGTCAGCTTCTTTGTCCTTAAGTTTTCAAATTCCTTCCCCAGCTCGTCCATATAGCTTTCCGCCCGGAAAAGAGTATCCTCTGCTTCTTTGATCTTTCCTTTGATATCCCCGGTGTGCATCATGGACCAGGAACGCTTTGCCGTAGATAACGCCAGGTTCAGCGTATTATTGCATACGACCCTTACCGGTGTCAGCGCGATCCTTACGGCCCCGGAGCCGTCGTGGGCATTGGAGAACAAAAGATACGGACTTATCCTCTCCCCGGAAATGATATATTCATGGGGCATATGGGCCAGGAGCCAGACCTTACGTCCTCCCAGCAGGCTCCCCGCCGTCTCATAGCGCACGCCTTCCCCTAACAGGGAATCGGTAAAGGCAAACGCTTCCGTGTTCTGGATGACCTTGTAGCGGTCGGTCACCACGCCGAGCACCTGCCGGTCGCAGTCCCGCACATTTGCTTTGTAGCCGCTTATCAGTTCCTCTGTCTCTGTGTAAATAGGTTCCTGGAGAACGCGCCAGTCAAGTCCCGCCGCTGTTAATGCTTCCTTTGAAGCGGGCGCTTCATTTACCCTTGTTCCAAGTCCGTGCCATGGGGTTTCCCTTACGTAAAACATACTTTCAACATTTGCTGCCATTTATTGTTCCTCCTTAATTTTTTTGCTGTTTAATCTGCGAATTATCTTGCAATCCTGCCGTTGTAATTTCTTCTCTCTAATCTTTCACAGCTTATTTTATCGCGGTTATTATTTCTGCTTTTTTCTATGTTCCATGATCTGGAACATGGTGTGATTGTGTGATACATTGTTTTCCTCTTCGAGGCGCTGAAAAAGACGTATAAAACATCACTGCTCCATACGCCCTTATCTTGTTTTTGTTTCTGATATTAAGTTTATCTGCGCAGCATCTGAATGCTTACGCCGGATTATCCATCCTATCCATCCATTTCATCCGAAAGGATCTTGCACACCTCGACTGCGCATCCGAGCAGAAGTAATGCTATCTTAGTCCCGTCTATGGCCATCATCCCCTTTCCTATATCCTGAACATAATATCCAAAATCGTCTGTCCTGCTTTCTTTACCGCCAGTAGTATCTCTATCATCCGCTTTTTCACTCCCCTTTCACAAAAAAAGCAGGGGTATTAATCCTGCTTTACCATAATATTTTTTTATTCTGTAAATCTTCCTGCCCTTTTCACCAAATCAAAAAATGTATCCGCCTACTGTTTCCTTTCTTTATTTTAACCGATTTACAAGTTTCGCTGCAGCCTGTTCTTCCTACCCTCCTTCGCTATTCTTCCAGCGGCAAAAGCGGCAGAACCTTTCTCCTGCCGCTGGCTTAAGACTACTTCACGTTTATAATATGTAACTGATTCTGCGGACTTTTACCTGGCCTTTATCCTCACAGCCTGCTGTCTCCGCCACTGTGCTGCTCTTTTATCTGCTTTTCATCTTGCGTGGATACGGCCGTCTTCGTAAACACGGTAAGCGACCGTATCATTCCCGATGCCGCCGAGGACTTCTATAAAATCCGCTCCCAGGATAGTTTCCGTAAGATAATCCAGGCTCCCCAGTGCGGTTGCTTCTATTTCTGCAATCTTCTCTTTTATTCTGTTTCCTGTCATCATATGTGCTCTTCCTTTCTTTTTCCTGTATGTAAACGGATAGTAAAAGCCGGGACATTCACTGCCCCGGCCCGTCGGTGTCCAATCTGGACACCTCTTATGAAAACAATACTTTTATCCATAATACCTATAAACTATAATTTTTGTTATTTTGCCCTTTCTCACCTTCATATGTATTCGGTTTGGATTTTCCCAATCCCCACCATCCCATTTAATTCTTTTTCTAACAGAATCATAGGAAGCTTTCTTTATCTTCTCATCATTATCAACAAATTTCCACTTACATCCTTTCGCTATTTTATAGGTTACTTTTTTCGTATATCGATCTTTTTTCCCACCAATGATATCATAAGCCATCAATCCATTTTTTCTACAAATAATCGTTAACTTGCCTTTTGATTTCTTAAAAGTTTTAATATCATATGTATGAAAATAGTAATTGGCATTTTTAGGATTCGCTGCTTTTACTGTAATATTGTCTGACATAAATGCTGTCAGTATTATTACCATTGCCAATATAACACAGATATTATTTTTGTGCTTTCTCGTATTCACGTCATGTATCCTCCTAGCATGATTCTTTTGCCTGCCCAATCTCAATTCATGTTTTATGTATTTAAAAAATCTTCTATTTCTTTATCTTGACTTTCTTCGCTTTACTCCAGGAAGAATAAAACTTTTGCCCGTTTGTTTTTTTATAAGTCCTGATCCTCACATAATATGTTTTATTCTTCTTCAGTTTGGATAAACTCTTTTTTAATGTCTTATTCTTACTTACTACAGTCTTTTTCACACCAGATGAAAATCTTTTATTCGTAGAATATTGAACCTCATACCCTGTGACCGATGAGTTTCTCTTCCATGTCACAGTCATTTTTTTGCCCTTTACATTCTTTACCGTTTTCAATGAAGTTCCTTTTGGATTGACTGTGACGATAATGGTTTTGCTCGCTGCATTATAATTTTGCGTAGCCGAAACACTGATTGTGATAACCGCCCGTCCAACAACGCCTCTTCCAAGAGTGACCTGTCCATTCCCGCCAACCTGCGCTATTCCCGGATTAGCTGAAACAAATTCTAATACCCCTGCATTAGTTCTTGCTCCGATATTAAACGGGCCATCACCTGTTGTTTTCACAATATTGTACGCTGTGATAATTGGGTTTGCTTTCCCGATCACTACCATTTCTGAACCTTCAATAAACTCTTCTTCTGTCTGCATCGCTCTGTAATACACTCTGTATTCACCGACATCCGTAAACATAGGTTTCGTCTGTGTGTATTCTTTCCCGTCCGTGCTATAGGTTATCATCGTGCCAAGCGGAGCGTTTATGGTGATGCTGTGCGGTCTTCCGTCATATGCGCCTGTATATCTGATTGGCAAAATATCCGCAGGCATTAATTTTCGGATTGAAATCTCCTCTGAACCGGTTATTGTGTTGTATCCTTTTTTCTCGATCTTATAATAAACTGTATATTTCCCGATATCCTTAAATACAGGTTTTTTCTCAGTATATTCTTTCCTGTCCAGGCTATAGGTAATTGTAGTATCACTGGGAAGCATTACTTCAAGACCATGCTCTTTTCCGTCATAAATCCCAGCGTAGCCCTTTACAGAAATGCCTGTAAATGCAGCTTCTTTAATCACAACCTTCGCCGAGCCCTTCTTCTCTTCATAGCCCGGTTTCGCCACCTTATAGTAAACAGTATGCTCCCCAACCTCTTTGAGTTCTGGATTCTTCGGTGTATACTCTTTATCATCCAGACTATATAATACTGTTGTCCCTGCCGGAGCCTTTACACTTATGCTGTGTCCTTTTCCATCATAGACACCTTCATAGCCTTTTGCAGATATTGAGGGGAGCTGCTCCAGAATTACTTTCAGCTTTACCTGATATTGCTCGTCAGTATCTAAACTGCCGGATACACATAGATAATATGTGCCCGCTTTCAACTCAACCGGATCAGAAATAAGATATGGATTAGTCGTACTGCTTGCTGAAATAACCGGTGTATCTGAAGCTTCCGGATATAATTCCACCTTGCACTTTCCGCTCCGCTCCTGCCTTGGGATTCTCAACTCAAGTGCCGCGTTGGAATCCTGTGGAAGCGTAAAAGAAAAGAAATCTCTGTCATCACTATCATTCAGATTGCCTGTATATTCCTGATTCACTATACCGGAATTCGCCATGCTACGGTAATCATTCTTTTCTTCCTCAAAGAAATTTTCAAGGGTTTCTTCACGGTAATTGACTGTCAGATCATACTCCATGTCTCGGCCTGATAAAATAATATAGTATTTTCCAGCAGGTACTCGCCACCCTGAGAAAGATGTCATTAACGTCCCATAATCACTAAAGTGACATATTTTCGTCAGATTTCCGTTTGAATCTTCACTGTAAATATCAAGAAATCTAATATATGTTTTATTAGCATCTATATTAACTTGAACCACCCCTGATTTTGATAGTTCAAATTTAAAATAGTCCTTCTCTTCAGTAGGATAACCGCCAAAAAAATTACATTCATATTTTGTGTTAACATGAATACTATTTGCATCTTCATAGCTATCATTGTTTTCCATTTCTCCTACATATTCTCCAAGAGCAGAATATTCAACAAATAATTCAGCATCTCCTGCATCATAAGATGATAACTGCTCAAATATACATTTATATTCTCCTTTTGGAACTGTAATATAGTCAGATTTTATCATATCTATTCCAGTGTTTAGACCAGAAGTAGAAAAACCATATAGCTGATACTTCATTGTATTAGCATTATATTTATACAGTGAAAATTCATTATTTCCATTACCCTTAGTATTTTCTATATTAAACTTGATTCTTCCATCTTTTTCTATTAAAAATTTTATTTCAATACCTTGATACGTTTCCTTTAACT
>CATLEM010000005.1 GCA_949916155.1 uncultured Dorea sp. | reverse complement strand
CAGTTTTACTATTAAAAAAACAATAAAGAAATCCAAAGGGATCCCACTATGCCATTCGGCAAGAATAAGATAAGGAAAGGACAAGTATGGCGTACAGAGACGCTCATGCAGGTATTTTATGGGAAAAAATCAAAAAGATATTAACAACAGGCAAATTGCACAGATTTATGACCGGATTTCTGTCTTTAAGCTTTTAGAACATACTGCGGAAGAATTAAGCAGCCGGAAAATGGTGATACTGATCCCATTTATGATATTGAAGCTGCGGGACAGTATCAAAAAGAAGCGGACACCGGAGAACATGGAAGCCTTGCGGATGCTGATACTTGATGATATAATAAGCGTAATTAACAAGAATCAGGCACTCGGCAACATAACTTCAGCAGATGCCAATAAACTTCGAAGCCTGATCCAGAAATTATATAATCATCTATATTCTCATTATGAGGAGTTTATCGAAGGGGGATTCAATGATATGATGGAAGACGGTCTTGTATTGGAAGCAGATATTTTGGAAGCGGAATTGACCAAAAAGATAACAGAGCGGGTAACCAGGGAAGTAACAGAGCAAGTGACACAGCAGGTAACAGAACAGTTGACGCAGGATGTCATGCGGCGGAATCAGAGAGATACGATTTGTAAGTTATATTCCAAATTAAAGGATGCAAGGCAGGTGGCGGAACTTTTGGAACTTCCGTTAGATATGGTGCAAAAAGAAATATAAAGATTGCGGTTTTCAAGATACCCGCAGGAACAGTGCCGTTCCTGCGGGTATTTGGGTTAAGGTTATCTTTCTATACTGTCAGTTTAAAATACTGGACGCTGTATGGAGGAAGCTCGATCTTTCCGTCAAGAGTGACCGTCTCTTGGGAGAGAAGTTCCCCGGCCTCTCCATTTATATCCTGATGACAGGCAGTATACGGACTTTCAGAAGCATTGACAGCCACGAGGACCCGCTCCGTCTCAGAGCGCCTTTCAAATACAAGTTGATGATTTTGGATGATTACATTTCTATAGGAACCGTTGCAGAGAGCATCGCTGTCTTGCCGGATGGCAATCAGTTTGCGGATGTAATCTGTCAGCTCATTTGGCATAGGTTTTTCAAAGCATGGACGGAGAGCATAGTCGTTATCCGGAGCCTTTTCTCCGGTCTGCCCCCATTCGCTTCCATAATAAAGGCACGGGATACCGGGCATGCCAAGCATCAGGCCGTAGGCGAGAGGGATATGCTTTTTGTTTGTTAAAATACTTGCTAGCCTTGTGACATCGTGGTTGTCCGCGAAAGTCATCAGGTGTTTGCCCCTGTAGATGCACCACTGGTCCGCGCCGAACTGCCGGTGCAGGGAATGGGCGATCTCGAACAGGTTCATGGAATTGAAGCTGGAATACAGCCCTTTATAACACTCATAGTTCGTACAGCTGTGCAGCATGGAATCATTGACGATCAAATTGTAATCTCCGAAAAGAACCTCGCCGATCAAGGCAAAGCCGGGTTTTAATTCCTCTGAGAATGTACGCAGCTTTTTCATAAATTCACGGTCTAAGCTGTACGCTACATCAAGACGCAGCCCGTCGATATCAAATTCGTCAACCCAGAATCTTACGCAGTCAAGAAGATAATCTACTACTGCAGAGTTCTTAAGGTTAAGCTTCACCAGTTCATAGTGCCCTTCCCAGCCTTCGTACCAGAAGCCGTCGTTATATCCGCTGTTGCCGTCAAAATTAATGAGAAACCAGTCTTTGTAAGGGGAGTCCCATTTTTTCTCCTGCACATCTTTAAATGCCCAAAAACCTCTGCCTACATGATTGAACACGCCGTCCAGCACGATATTGACGCCGTGCTCATGAAGGGAGCGGCAGACGTCGGCAAAGTCTTCGTTAGTTCCGAGCCTGCTGTCGATCTTTTTAAAATCGCGGGTATCGTAGCCGTGATTGTCGGATTCGAAGATCGGGTTCAAAAGGATAGAGTCCACGCCGAGATTGCCCAGATATTCGGACCAGTCCATGAGCTTGCGGATGCGGGGAACACACTCTCCGTCATTGTGTACAGGTGCTCCGCAGAAGCCGATGGGATAGATTTGATAGAATACACTGTTATATGCCCACATTTGATAATTCTCCTTTTCTGTAATAATGTGCAGCAACTGCTGTCTGCTTTATTATACCAAAAAAGCAGGTGCTGTGCTATTCTTTTCTCAGAAATGCCAGAAACCAGACCAGCAGAAGTACACCCTTTAATATGCTGGAAATGGTGATGCTCCACCAAATGCCGTTGAGGGCGAGAGCTGTTCGGCAGAGAAGCAATGCCATCGGGATTCTGAGAGCGGTGAATACAATACTGATCACAGAGGGCGGGATCGTCTTTCCGTATCCGGAAAATGCTCCGGCCGTGGTGATCTCCACACTCATAAAAAGCTGCGATACGCCCAGGATCACAAGGTAATCAATCCCCAGGGGAAGGACTGCCTCTTCTGTGATAAATATCCGGAAAATAGGTCCCGGGCACAGAATGAGGAGCAGCGTGCAGATGATTCCCCAGATAAAGACAACACCCATAGAGCAGGCATACCCTTTTCGTATCCGCGTACGGTTTCCTGCGCCGTAGTTTTGCGCGATAAAGGAATTTACAGCGGCAGCAAAACCGTCTGCGGTCATCCAGGAGATAGATTCGATCTGGGAGCCAACCTTCTGCACGGCAACCGCAGCGTCCCCATAGCCTGCGATCATGCGCGCGATGATCATGGATATTCCGGTGAATATCATACTTTGGACAGAAGTAGGAAGTCCGATATTTATAATAGAAGATATGTATTTTATATCCGGCTTTTCATGTATATTTATCCTGTCAAAGATTACATCGTCTTTTGCAGCAAAATAAAGGAACATTAAAGTTACGATAAACTGTGCCGCAACGGTGGCGATGGCGGCGCCTGTCACACCCATGGCGGGGACAGGGCCGATACCGAAGATCAGCACCGGATCCAGAAAAATATTGATGACCAGTCCGGTAGTCGTGGCCAGAAACGCTGCCCGGCTGTTGCCGATGGCCGTAAATATCCCGGTAAATGTCTGATTCAGGAAAGAAAAGACCACTAAACCGCAGGTGATTTTAAGATAATACCGGGCATCGGCTACAACGGAAGGGCTGTTGAGCTTGAAAAAACCGATCAGCGGTGCAGTGAAGACGATACAGACAAGCCCGAATACCAGTCCGAACAATACGGTAAGGTGCAGCGCATTTAATGTATAGCGGGAAGCTTCATCTGAGCGTCCTGCACCAAGAGAATATCCGGCATGTACCTGGCCGCCCATCTTCGGCAGGGAAGCTAGGCCGTTGGAGAGCCACATGAACATACCGGCAGCGCCCACTGCTGCGACGGCATTGCTCCCGATGCGTCCGATCCAGATCATATCGGTCAGGTTGTAGGCCATCTGAATAAGAGAGGTCGCCATGATCGGGATGGCAAGTCTGGTAAGAGAAGGCAGGACCGGGCCGTTTAACAGGTCAACATTCTTTTGCATAGTTACATCCTCCAAAGACATATTAGTAAACCCCAAAGTGACCATATTATAGCACAGGTTGCCGCAAAAAGGCACGGAAATTGGCGCAAAAATTTGCCTGAAAATGGTTGACACGCAGGAAGCCGTATAATATAATAAGTCAGTATGAAAAAAAGAGAAACAGTAAACCGCCATAGCCCCGGAGATTTACTGATTCTGATATAGCTGATTATGAATAGTATGAATGATTTACAGGAGGTAAACCAATGAAGACTTATATGGCAAATCCAGATAAGGTTGAGAAAAAATGGTATGTAGTTGATGCTGCCGGATGTACATTAGGACGCTTGTCATCTGAAGTGGCTAAGGTTTTAAGGGGAAAGAACAAACCGGAATTTACACCGCATGTTGATACCGGTGATTATGTAATTGTAGTAAATGCTGAGAAAGTCAAAGTTACAGGCAAGAAGCTGAGCCAGAAGATTTATTACAACCACTCTGAGTATGTAGGCGGTATGAAAGAGACTACGCTGGCAGAGATGATGGCAAAGAAGCCTGAGAAGGTAATTGAGCTTGCCGTAAAGGGTATGCTTCCGAAAGGACCTTTGGGAAGAGCGATGATCAAGAAACTTCATGTATACGCCGGCCCGGATCATGAGCAGCAGGCTCAGAAGCCGGTAGAACTGAAATTTTAAGGAAAGGTTGAAAGGAGGATATTACAGTGGCTAAAGCAAAATTCTATGGAACAGGAAGAAGAAAAAAATCAGTTGCAAGAGTATATTTGACAGCAGGAACAGGCAGCATTACAATAAATGGCAGAGATATTGATGAATACCTCGGATTGGAGACATTGAAGGTTATCGTTCGCCAGCCTTTGGTTTTGACAGAGACAGACGGAAAGTTCGATGTTATGGTTAACGTAAAGGGCGGGGGATATACCGGACAGGCCGGAGCAATCCGTCATGGTATTTCCAGAGCACTTCTTGAGGCGGACGCTGATTACAGACCGGCACTTAAGAAGGCAGGTTACCTGACACGTGATCCGCGTATGAAAGAGCGTAAGAAATACGGTCTCAAAGCAGCTCGTAGAGCTCCGCAGTTCAGCAAGAGATAAAAATACATCTCTTCGAGATAGGCAGATGGAAATATCAAACATGGATTTTAATCCCCAGAGCGTATGTGTTTTGGGGATTTTATCTGCTTTTTGTATAAAATGCCAGTAGATATTTGCCGGGAAATGAGTATAATATAAATTAAGAAGTTCAGTTGAACCTCTTATTATTTTGCCGGGACTGCATATCGGCATTTATAGAAAAGGTGCAGATACAAATATTTTTCGCTACCCAGCGAGCGACTAATAAATGGCTAGGATACAAATTTTGTGCCCCACTGTCTGGTGGGGCACTTTTGTACATAGGAGATAAATTGAACACAGGTAATTTTTATTTTATTAAGGATGAGTACTATAATCGTTTTCCAAACTGTGGATTAATGGGAAATAATACAGTTCCAGTGACTGTAAATGATAAGCTAGCGGCAGGTATATAGAAAGGAAGCTTTTTTAGTGAAGAAATGTCAATCAATGAAGATTCTGCTTGTTGGGATCAATGCGAAATACATACATTCCAATCTGGCAGTGCGCACTCTTCGGAGTTATGCGGAGAAGAATGTTCGGAGAGAGGATTTGGAGATTGAGATTGAAGAGTATACCATTAACCAGCAGAAAGAAGATATCCTGAGAGATATCTATGAGAAGGAAGCGGATATGGTATGCTTTTCCTGTTATATCTGGAATATGGGGTATGTGGAGACTATCGCGCGTGAACTGTCCAAGATCTGTCCGGATACTTCCATTTGGCTGGGAGGTCCGGAGGTGTCCTATGATGCAAGAGAGGTTCTGATCAGGAATCCGGAGATAAAAGGCGTGATGAGAGGAGAGGGAGAATGTACTTTTGCAGAGCTCTGTGCGGGAGAGGCGCTTACCGGTATATTGGGCATAACCTTCCGGGACGGAGACGGGAGGATATGCGAAAATGAATGGCGAGAGCCTGCAGATCTGGATGAAGTGCCTTTTGTCTATGAGGATTTGGAAGAATTTGCCCATAAGATCATTTATTATGAGACGAGCAGAGGGTGTCCGTTCTCCTGCAGCTATTGTCTGTCCTCTATCGATAAAAAGCTGAGGTTCAGAAGTTTTTCCCTGGTAAAAGAAGAACTCGATTTTTTTCTTGAACAGAGAGCGGAGCAGGTGAAATTCGTTGACCGCACTTTTAACTGCAGTCACAGTCATGCGATGAAGATATGGAAGTATATTGCAGAGCATGACAATGGCATTACGAATTTCCACTTTGAGATATCGGCAGACCTTTTGAACGAAGAAGAGCTTGAACTGATTAAAGGTATGCGTCCGGGGCTGATACAGCTTGAGATCGGCGTGCAGTCAACAAATGAAAGGACTATACAGGAGATCAGGAGGACGATGGATTTTGAGAAGCTGTCACAGGCGGTGAGAATTCTTAAGGATATGGGAAATGTCCATCAGCATTTGGACCTTATCGCGGGGCTTCCCTATGAAGATATCCAAAGCTTTGCCAGATCTTTTGATGATGTCTATGGCCTAAGGCCGCATCAGCTTCAGCTGGGATTTCTTAAAGTGTTAAAAGGCTCTTATATGGAAGAAAACAGGGAGGCGTACGGGTTGGTATGCATGGATGAGCCCCCTTATGAGGTGCTGTATACAAGATGGCTTTCCTTTAAGGATATATTAAAACTTAAGGGGATTGAAGAAATGGTCGAAGTATATTATAACAGCAGACAGTTTGAACATGCGGTGTCCATGCTGGAGGAGATATTTGATTCGCCGTTCTGTATATATGAAAGACTGTGGGAGTATTACCGGGAGAAAGGGCTTTGGAAAATACAGCATAAAAGAAGTGCGAGATATGAGATACTTTTGGACTTCATGAAAAGTATCTGTGTTCGGGAGGCAGAAGGCGGCCGGCCGGATGAATCTGTACAGCCGGATGCGGACTTTCAGATCAGGCGTTTCAGGGAACTTTTGATCTACGATTATTATCTGAGAGAGAACGCTAAGACACGTCCGGATTTTGCCGGAGAGAATCCTCTTGGGAAAGAACAGGCGCGCCGGTTTTATGAGAAGGAGGCGGAAAATCACCGTTATTTTCCCGGGTATGGTGCGTATGATAAAAACCAGATACGGAAGATGACACATCTGGAGTATTTCCCTGCACTGAAAAAGACTGTGCTGTTTGATTACCTGCACAGGAACCCGCTGAATTATGAGGCACGTACCTGTGAATGGAATTGTAATAGTTTGTAAGGATTCTTAAAATTTGTTTTATTGCAAAAGAAGAGCAAAAAGTATAGAATGATAAATATATTTTCAGGGGAAGGTAAGGAAGATGAATTTTAACAATAAAAAGACGAAAAGAATTATCGCGATAGTTGTTATGGTGGTGATCGTTGCTATGGTTGCAACTTCGATTCTGCCTATATTAGGATAACGGGATAAAGGACAGCGATGGAATAACAGACAGAAGGAATGAGTAAGGGAATATGGAACCAGAGAGACATAAGAGAAGTTCCAGAAAGAGAAAAAACAGAAGAAAGAGAATCCAGAGACGGAGAAGGATGCAGGTTCTTTTTGGTCTCTTGTTGTCATGTGCGATTTTGGTGCTGAGTGTTTCCTACGTTTTTTTTCGACATTTTGTATCGGAGTATCCGGCGGACAGAATCTGTGATAATGTATTTATCGGATCTGCAGATGTCTCCGGGATGACGAAGAAGGAGGCGGAAGCAGTTATGGCTGAGCGTCTGTCATTGGGGCAGCAGGCGACCGTCACGATGAAAGTCGGCGGGAAAGAGGAGAACGTGTCACTGGAGGAACTCGGGCTTAACTATAAAGATATAAAAAAGCAGATCAAGACGGCTTTTGATTATGGTAAAGCGGGAAGCTTGTGGCAGAGATACTGGCAGCTTAAAGGCCTTTCTAAGAATAAGAAAGTCTTAAAAGAGAATTACCGGTTAAGTAAAAAACAGGTTAAGAAGATTATGAACGAGCGGATCATTCCGCTGGCGGATCATGCGCAGAATGCGACTATGGAAAGAAAAGGAAAAGAATTTAAGATCATAGCGGAAAAGAAAGGGAAGACTATTGATATCGGCAAATCTTCGGCTGCTGTGATCAAGCATCTGAACCGGGGGTGGGATCAGAAGGATTTTGCTGTGGAGATGGTACAGAAGGAAGATGTACCGACAGTCAGGGCAGTTGACCTTAAGATGGTGAAGGATGAGCTTGGCTCTTACTCAACAGATGCAGGAGGCGGTGAGAGGCTGCAGAATCTTAAGACAGGTGTGGAGAAGCTTAACGGTACAGTATTAGGGCCGGGTGAAGAGATATCTGTCCATGATGCTACGGCGCCCTATGATAAGGAGCATGGCTATGTGGCGGCGGGATCTTATGAGAACGGACAGGTTGTGGAGACCTATGGCGGGGGTATATGCCAGGTATCTACTACGCTTTATAATGCAGTTTTGTATGCAGAGCTTGAGGTTACGAAACGATATCCCCATTCTATGCTGGTGGCATATATCGATCCGTCGAGAGATGCGGCTATTGCCGGAGATGTGAAAGATTTTAAATTCAAAAATAATTACGATACGCCGGTATATATTGAGGGCGGTATCGACAGTGACGGGCAGCTTAAGTTTACTATTTATGGAAAAGATACGCGGAAAAAAGGCAGGACAGTAGAGTATGAGAGTGAGGTTACGGCTACGGAGGAGTATGGAAGGACATATAAAGAAGATTCTTCCGCGCCATTAGGTTCCATGAAATACGAAGGAAGCCCGCACACGGGCAAGACTGCAAAACTGTGGAAGATCGTGAAGGAGGATGGCAAAGAGGTAAGCCGCGATGTGATCAATGAGAGCACGTACCGGAAGTCCGATGAGATCATCAAGGTGGGAACAGCTTGTGATAATGGTGCGGCATCAGGGATAGTAAGCGGCGCTATCGCGACGCAGGACGGAACGAAGATCAATGCGGCTATCAGTAAGGCCAGGGCGATGGAGTAAGGATGATGAGACTGGAGAGAGGCGGAAGAGAGATATTGAGCGAGACGGCAGTTGTATACGGTTGGTCGGAACATATGGGTATTCATGGGCTGGCGGCTGCTGTCAATTCTTTAAGGGCAGCGGGAGCAGAGGATATCGGAGCGGGGATACAGATCACTTACCCGCCGCGTATAGACAGAACTGCCGTCTATAGAACGGAGAAGAACGTAAGGGCGGAGTGTAAGAAAAGAGGGATAAAGCTTTTGGAATCGCGGTTATTTGAGCAGCCGCTGATCAAAGTTCCGTCAGCCGCGGTCAGCTGTATCGCGGAGGTGAAAGGCAGGAAAGCCGGCGGAGTACAGAAAAGTTTTGCGGGTATGGATATCGTCTTAAGTAAATGGGTCGGTATGGACGGAATGCTTTTGGTCTCTCGGGAGCGGGCGGATGATCTGAAAAAACGTTTTACTCCGTCATTCATCAGGCAGATCATGTCCTATGAAAAAGAGCTGTTCGCGGGCGCAGAGACGGTGATCGCGAAAGATATGGACGTGTTGGAGGTACGCCAGATTACACGGGGAGGAATATTTGCCGCATTGTGGGAGCTTGCTTCGGAGCTTGGCACGGGTCTTGATCTGGATATGAAATGTTTTTCTATCCTGCAGGAGACGGTGGAGGTATGCGAGTATTTCCGGCTGAATCCTTATCAGCTTACATCGGCGGGAAGTTTTTTGTTTGTGACAGAGGACGGGGAGGCGCTTAAGGAAGCGTTTCTTAAGGAAGGGATCATGGCGTCTGTTATCGGAAAGACGGCGGATGGACGCGGAAAGATCATCAGAAACGGTGAGGATATGCGTTTTATCGACCGGCCGGCGCCAGATGAGATATGGAAGCTATATTTGGAGGAATAGAAGATGAATGAACTAAGAAAACAGATTCTGCTCTATCTGGAAAAAAACAGCAGAGTAGATTTAAGTGAGCTGGCTGTTTTAATGGGAACAGACGAGGTGACTGTAGCGAATGAGATGTCGGCTATGGAAAAGGAGAAGGTGATATGCGGATATCATACGCTGATCAACTGGGAAAGAGCCGGCGAGGAGTTCGTGACTGCGCTGATCGAAGTGCGGGTAACACCTCAGAGAGACCGGGGGTTTGACAAGACGGCGGAGAGGATCTGCCATTATCCGGAAGTGGAGGCGGTGTATCTCATTTCCGGCGGATATGATCTGCTGGTGACTCTTGAAGGAAAAACCCTTCTTGAGATATCGAGATTTGTGTCGGAGAAACTGTCATCCATGGAAGAGGTGACCAGTACCTCGACTTATTTTATCCTGAAAAAATACAAAGATCATGGGACGAATATGTTCCGGAAAAATAAAGCAGAAAGGATGCTGGTGACACCGTGATGAGGAATCCATTATCGAAGAAAGCAGTGAGTATAGAGCCTTCCGGTATCCGGAAATTTTTTGAAATAGTGAATGAGATGCCGGATGCTATCTCGCTGGGAGTGGGCGAGCCTGATTTTGACACTCCATGGCGGATCCGAGAGGAAGGTATCTATACACTGGAGCAGGGGCGTACATTTTATACGTCCAATGCAGGACTTAAGGAATTAAAGACAGAGATCAGCAGGTATCTGGAGAGAAAGATCAGGGTAAGCTATGATCCGGATGAGGAGATCATCGTGACGGTAGGCGGGAGCGAAGGGATAGATCTTGCATTCAGGGCTATGCTTGATGCAGGGGATGAGGTGCTGATTCCACAGCCCAGCTATGTGTCATACCTTCCCTGTGCAGTGCTGGCGGACGGGGTTCCGGTGGTGATCCCGCTTAATCAGAAGAATGAATTCAAGCTGACTGCTGAGGAGCTTGAGGCGGCGATCACGCCGAGGTCGAAGATTCTTGTGCTCCCGTTCCCGAATAATCCGACCGGTGCCATACTCACCAGGGAGGATCTTGAGCCTATTGCTGAGGTGGTTAAAAAACATGATCTGTACGTATTGTCAGACGAGATATATTCGGAGCTGACTTATAAATATGAACACGTATCTATCGCATCCCTTCCGGGGATGAAGGAACGGACGCTGGTCATCAACGGGTTTTCCAAAGGATTTGCCATGACGGGATGGCGTCTTGGTTACATCTGCGGGCCGGAACTGATTGCGGAGCAGATGCTGAAGATCCATCAGTACGCGATCATGTGCGCTCCTACCAACAGTCAGTATGCGGCTGTGGAAGGGTTAAGGCATTGTGAGGAAGACGTGCACAGGATGCGCACTGCTTACAACCAGCGCAGAAGATTTCTTCTCCATGAGTTCAAGAGGATGCGACTTGAATGTTTTGAGCCTTTCGGGGCCTTTTACATGTTCCCGAGTATAGAAGAATTTGGTATGACGTCGGAGGAATTCGCGTCACGTTTTCTCAGGGAAGAGAAGGTTGCGGTAGTGCCGGGCACGGCGTTTGGACAGTGCGGGGAAGGATTCTTAAGAATCTCTTACGCTTATTCCATGGAAGATCTGAAGGAAGCGCTTGGAAGGCTTGGGCGGTTCCTTGACCGGCTGAGGAACGGAGGCATATCATAAATACCTTTTTGATACTGGCATGATAAGATATTATATGAGGAGGATACAAAGATGATCAATATCGTACTCCTGGAACCGGAGATACCGGCGAATACAGGGAATATCGGACGTACCTGTGTGGCTGCGGGCGCGCGGCTCCATCTGATTGGGCCTTTGGGTTTTAGGCTTGACGAGAAGAGCTTAAAGCGGGCCGGACTGGATTACTGGCATCAGCTCGATGTTGCCACATATATTGACTATGCAGATTTTCTTTTGAAAAATCCCGGAGCAGAGCTTTATATGGCTACGACGAAGGCGAAGAAGGTCTACACAGAGGTTTCCTATGGACCGGACTGTTATATCATGTTTGGAAAAGAAAGCGCGGGAATCCCGGAAGAGATACTGGTAGAACACAAAGATAGATGTATTCGTATTCCTATGGCAGGAGAGATACGTTCTTTGAATCTCGGAAATTCTGCGGCAATAGTTCTCTATGAGGCGCTTCGGCAGAACGGATTCGCAGATATGGAGCGGGAAGGGAATCTGCACCGGCTTAATTGGTGAGTTCTACGGAATATATTTTAGATAAATTGTATATTTTAAAAGTATATGATTGCTCAAAAGTGTAAAATTACTATAAATTGGTAGACTTTCAGACGAAATAATATTATAATCAAAAATGCAGGAAAGGTTTTAGGCGAAAGAGAGGGGTGGTGAGCCGATGGTAGAAGAGACCATTAAGACCATCAAGGAAACGGAAAAAGAGGCTGAGCATATGATAAAAGACGCGGCCGCTGAAAGTGCCGGAATCCTTGAAAAAGCTGCTGAGAGTGCAGGAGAGTTAAGACAGCAGGCTGAAAAAGATGCAAAAGCAAAAGCAGATGCCGATATGAAAGCAGCCAGAGAGATCGGAGAGAAAGATATTTCTGAAGCTATGGCTAAAGTGGATACAGAGATTGAGTCTCTGAAAGCGGCTGCAAAAGCAAAGGAAGATGAGGCGATAGCTTCTGTGATTGCAGAATTAATTTAAAATAAGGAAAAGGAGGGATACGGCTATGGCAGTATTGCAGATGCAAAGGATTAGTATCTGCGCGCTGAAGCGAGACCGTAAGGCCATCTTAGAAAACCTTCAGTCTATGGGCGTCATAGAGATGAACCAGATTGCCGATGAGGATGACGGATTTGCGAAGATGGACACACAGAATGTCAGAGTTGGATTCGAGAAGAAAGCGCAGCTTTCGGAGAACGCGTTGGCAGTTCTTGAGTCTTACGTTCCCCAGAAGCAGTCACTGCTGTCCAGTCTCGAAGGCAAGGCATTGATCGGACAGAAGAAGTTCGATGACACTGTTGCAAGGCAAGAGGCAATTACCGCGCAGGCAGAGAAGCTTGCCGCGCTGAATAAAGAGATAGCAGAAGATAAAGCGAATATTCTGAAATTGTCTAATCAGATAGAGTCGTTAAGTCCGTGGCTTGGTCTGGATGTGCCGATGAATTATACCGGTACGGACAAAGTAGCGATGCTTTTGGGAACGATGGCCGCTGATACGGCGGCGGAAGCGGTTTACGCTAAGATTGCTGCGCATGCCCAGGCGACAGACGCCGTCGATGTGGAGATCATCCGGTCCGACAAAGATGCGACTTATCTGGTTGTTTTTTGTCTGCGGGACGATGAGACGGCGGTGGAAGAAGCCTTAAGGGCAGGCGGATTCGCAAGGCCATCTCAGGTTGTGAACAAAAAGCCTGCAGAAAAGAAAGCGGATCTTGAAGCAGAGATCAGAAAACTGAATAATGAAATTGAAAAAAAAGAGGAAGAGATTCGTTCCATGGCTTCCTGCAGGGAGGATTTAAAGATCATAAGTGATTACTTCCGCATGAGGGCAGACAAGTACGAGATTCTCGGAACTCTTCCACAATCCCAAAGAACCTTTGTTGTGAGCGGCTATATTCCTGTAAAGGCCGTAGATGCAGTGAAAAAGGCCATTGGTGAAGTTTATGACTGTGTCATTGATGTTGAAGATTTAAAAGAAGATGAAGAAGCACCGACAATTCTCGAGAACAACGGATTTTCTTCCAGCGTGGAGGGGGTTCTTGAGTCTTACGGACTTCCCCATAAGGGAGAGTTTGACCCGACTGCGATCATGTCCTTTTTCTATGTGTTTTTCTTCGGAATGATGTTATCAGATGCCGCATATGGTGCGATCATTGCCGTTGCGTGCTTTGTGGTACTTAAAAAGTTCCCGAGGATGGAGGCAGGACTTCGCAAGTCACTTAAGATGTTTATGTTCTGCGGTATCTCTACACTGGTGTGGGGGATATTGTTCGGAGGTTATTTCGGTAACGTAGTGGATATCGTATCGGGCACATTTTTCGGAAAGACGGTAACCGTGCCGGCGCTTTGGTTTGTGCCGCTGAATGACCCGATGAGGCTTTTGGTATATTCTCTTGCATTTGGAGTAGTCCACTTGTTCGTAGGGCTTGGGATCAAGGGATATATGCTCCTTAAGGACGGTAAACCTCTTGATTTCTTCTGTGATGTTGTCCTGTGGTATGCATTTCTGATCGGACTTCTTCTTATGCTGATACCGACAGATATCTTTGCGTCCATCGCGCAGGCGAAGATCACATTTCCGCCGTTCCTTAACATGCTGGCGAAAGCATTGGCGATCATCGGTGTAGTCGGACTTGTACTGATGTCCGGACGGGAGAATAAGAACCCGGCGCTTCGGATCGCCCTTGGCGCATATGATGTCTATAATATCACCGGATGGCTGAGTGACGTGTTGTCTTACTCGCGGCTTTTGGCGCTTGGCCTGGCGACGGGAGTTATCGCGTCTGTTGTTAACCAGATGGGAAGTATGTTCGGAAAAGGCATTGTAGGAATCATCGGATTTTTAATTGTATTTATCGTAGGCCATACGCTGAATCTGGCAATCAACCTGCTTGGAGCGTATGTTCATACAAATCGTCTTCAGTTTGTAGAGTTTTTTGGGAAATTTTATGAAGGCGGAGGAAAACCTTTTGAACCATTTAAATCAGATACAAAATATGTAGATATTAAGGAGGAGACTTTATCATGAGTATTTGGAGTAATTTAGGACTTGTATATGCGTTACTTGGCGCAGCAGTAGCTGTATTTCTTGCAGGAGCAGGTTCGGCGATCGGTGTAGGTATAGCAGGACAGGCAGCAGCGGGAGTTGTTACAGAGGATCCGAGCAAATTCGCGAAGGTTCTTATTATGCAGCTTCTTCCGGGTACACAGGGAATTTACGGCTTGCTTGTTGGATTTATTACCTTGTCAAAGGTAGGTCTTTTAGGCGGGGGCGCTGCTGTTCTTGAGCCTCAGACGGGTCTTTTGATTCTTGCAGCATGTATGCCGATCGGTATCGTAGGATTGATCTCCGGAAAATATCAGGGTATGACATCTGCAGCTTCTATCGGTATCGTTGCAAAGAAACCGGATCAGTTCGGTAAAGCTATGTTATTCCCTGCAATGGTTGAGACATATGCGATCCTGGCACTTCTGATCTCTATTCTGGCTGTAAACGCAGTGCAGATTTAATTGTGGGCAGAGTGAAAATACAGGTTTGACAGAACCTTACCAAGATTAATATAAGGAGTGCAAGACCATGACTGGATTAGAAAAGATGAAAAGCCAGATATTGGATGAGGCCAGAGCCGCGGCTGAAGAGAAGATCAGATCAGCACGGGACGAGGCTGACCGGATTCTTGCAGAGGCAGAGGCAGAAGCGCAAAAGTGTAAGAGCAGCTATTCCCGTAAGTCAGAGAGAGCGGTTGCCAGCTATAAGGAGCGTGTGGCATCGTCTAATGACCTGCAAAGGAGGACGAGGATTCTTTCTGCGAAGCAGGAGATGATCGCCGGGATCTTAGATAAGGCATACAGTTCAGTGGAAAGTATGGGAAAGAATGAGTATTTCAATATGCTTCTTAAGATGCTTGACAAGTATGCTGAGCCGCAGGAGGGTGAGATATTCTTTTCACCTGCAGACCTTGCAAAGCTGCCGGACGGCTTTGCGGCTAAGATTGCAGAAACTGCAAAGAAAAAGGGCGGGAGCCTTACGATATCCAAAGAGGGCAGAAATATTGAAAACGGCTTCATTCTTGCCTATGGCGGTATTGAAGAAAACTGCACATTGAGGGCAATGTTTGACGCAAAAAAAGATGAGTTATCTGACAAAGTTCATCGTATATTATTTTCGTAGTGCAAAGTAGGAGGAGTTACATGAGTGAACAGTATACTTACGCGGTTGCACGCATACGGGCTTTGGAAGTTTCACTGTTTTCCAACAGCACTATCGACCAGCTTATCGCATGCCAGGGCTATGACCAGTGCCTGCAGTTTCTGGAGGAAAAGGGATGGGGAGACACTGAGACATCAGGTAATGCAGAGGCAATACTGACCAGAGAAGAAGAAAAGATCTGGGAGGTTGTGAAAGAGCTTTCGATAGATATGAAGAACTTTGACGTTCTTTCCTACCCAAAGCTTTATCATAACCTCAAGGCTGCGGTCAAGGAAGTGTGCACGGAGGAGAAGAACAGGCATATTTATTATGAAGATGTGTCTATTCCGGGAAGTGCCATGCTCGAGATTGTAAAAGAGCGTGATTTCGGGAAGCTTCCGGACCATATGCAGCACGCGGCGCAGGAGGCGTTTGAGACACTTCTTCATACAAAGGACGGTCAGTTGTGCGATGTGATTATCGACAGGGCGGCACTTGATGCTATTTACCGGGCGGGTAGGGCATCGGATGTAGGTATTATCCGGGATTATGCCGAATCCACAGTTGCTGTGGCAGATATCAAGATCGCTGTCAGATCACAGAAAACCGCAAAATCAATTGAATTTATGAAGCGGGCAATGGCGGAATGTTCGAGTGTGAGTGCGGACCAGCTTGCAAAGGCAGCCCTTACCGGGGCGGATGCCATCAGCGAGTATCTGCAGGGCACTGCTTACGCGGAAGGAGCAGAAGCGCTCCGCACATCACCTTCAGCATTTGAGCGGTGGTGCGACAACCGTATTATCCAGACCATCAGTCCGCAAAAATATAATGCATTTACCATAGGACCTGTGATTGCCTATGTAATTGCCAGACAGAATGAAATAAAGACGGTAAGAATCATACTTTCCGGTAAGCTGAATGAACTGCCGGATGATTCCATCCGGGAAAGGGTAAGGGAGATGTATGTATAAGATTGCAGTATTGGGCGATTATGACAGTATCTACGGGTTCGCTACGCTGGGTCTTGATACGTTCCCGGTAAATACCCGTGAAGAAGCTACAGAGACGCTCGTAAAGCTTGCAGGCGGTGGATATGGAGTGATCTATATTACAGAAGCCTGGGCAGCAGAGCTTAAACATGAGATTTCAAGATATCAGGAGCAGCTTACACCGGCGATCATTCAAATTCCGGGTATTTCAGGCAATACCGGAGCAGGTATTAAGGGAGTGAAGAAATCCGTTGAGACTGCGGTCGGTTCCGATATCTTGTTCAGTAACCAATAAGGAGGTTGATTCGCTCAAATGAATAGTACAGGTACGATTAAAAAAGTGGCGGGACCATTGGTTATCGCATCTGGTATGCGCGATGCCAATATGTCCGACGTTGTGCGTGTCAGCAAGCAGCGTCTGATCGGAGAGATTATCGAGATGCACGGTGATGAGGCATCCATTCAGGTATATGAGGAGACATCGGGCCTTGGACCTGGCGAGCCGGTAGAATCTACAGGTGCTCCGATGTCCGTTGAACTGGGGCCTGGCCTTATCACAAGCATTTATGATGGTATCCAGCGTCCGCTTGATGATATTATGAAGATTTCCGGAAACAACTTACAGAGAGGTGTGGAAGTTGCTTCCCTGAAAAGAGATAAGAAATGGGAATTTGTCCCGGTAGCAAAGAACGGCGATGAGGTAGAGGCAGGCGATGTGCTCGGTACCGTTCAGGAGACAGCCGTTGTCACACAGAAGATCATGGTGCCTTACGGAGTAGAGGGTACGGTAAAAGAGATTAAATCCGGTGAATTTACTGTTGAGGAGACTGTGGCGGTAGTTGCGACAAAGGATGGCGACAAAGAGATCACGATGATGCAGAAGTGGCCGGTTCGAAAGGGAAGGCCTTACGTAAAGAAGCTGCCGCTTGATGCGCCGCTTGTTACAGGACAGCGTGTCGTTGATACGTTCTTCCCGATCGCGAAGGGTGGTGTAGCAGCCGTTCCGGGGCCGTTCGGAAGTGGCAAGACAGTTATCCAGCATCAGCTTGCGAAATGGGCAGAGGCTGATATTGTGGTATATATCGGATGCGGTGAGCGCGGCAATGAGATGACAGACGTTCTTAACGAGTTCCCGGAACTGAAAGACCCGAAGACAGGGCGTTCCCTTATGGAAAGAACAGTTCTGATCGCTAACACGTCAGATATGCCTTTCGCGGCACGTGAGGCATCTATTTATACAGGTATTACGATTGCGGAGTATTTCCGTGATATGGGATATTCGGTTGCGTTGATGGCTGACTCTACATCCCGCTGGGCAGAGGCGCTGCGTGAGATGTCAGGGCGTCTTGAGGAGATGCCAGGTGAGGAGGGGTATCCGGCTTACCTTGGTTCACGTCTTGCGGAGTTCTACGAGAGAGCAGGACGTGTGATTTCGCTCGGTAAAGATGCAAGAGAAGGAGCGCTTTCTGTTATCGGCGCCGTATCCCCTCCGGGCGGTGATACTTCCGAGCCGGTATCTCAGGCGACACTTCGTATCGTTAAGGTATTCTGGGGACTGGATGCAGCTCTTGCATATAAGAGACATTTCCCGGCTATTAACTGGCTGACAAGTTACTCTCTGTATCTTGACAATATGCACGACTGGTTCAACAGCACAGTTGCAGAGGACTGGATGGAAGACCGCCAGAAGATGATGAGTCTTCTGACAGAAGAGGCAGCTCTGGAAGAGATCGTACAGATGGTAGGTATGGATGCTTTGTCGCCGGGAGACCGCCTGAAGATGGAAGCGGCGAGATCGATCCGTGAGGACTTCCTGCACCAGAACTCTTTCCACGAAGTAGATACCTACACACCGCTGAGAAAGCAGTATCTGATGATGAAGCTGGTTCTTGCGTTCTACGAGCAGGCTACAGAAGCGCTGAATAAAGGCGCGTCCATGAAGGAACTGCTTGTGATGAATGTTAGAGAGAGGATCGGACGTTACAAATATACGACCACCGAGAATATTGAGGAAGAATATGAAAAGATCATGAATGAATTAGGCGCAGAGATTGCCGATACATTCGGGAAGGAGGACTTCTAATGCCAAAAGAATACAGAACCATACAGGAAGTTGCCGGACCGCTGATGATGGTAAAAGGTGTAGAAGGCGTCGCATTTGATGAACTTGGAGAGATCGAGCTTGCAAACGGCGAGAGACGTCGTTGCAAGGTTCTTGAAGTAGACGGCAGTGATGTGATTGTGCAGTTATATGAAAATGCTGCCGGGATCAACTTAAGCAACAGCAAAGTACGTTTCCTGGGACGGAGCATGGAGCTTGGCGTATCTGGCGATATGTTGGGACGAGTTTTTGACGGACTTGGACGCCCGATCGATGACGGACCGGAGATCCTGCCGGAGGAGAGAAGAGATATTAACGGTCTGCCGATGAACCCGGCGGCAAGGGTTTATCCTGAGGAGTTTATCCAGACAGGAGTATCTGCCATTGACGGGCTGAATACGCTGGTCCGCGGGCAGAAACTGCCAATCTTCTCCTGTTCCGGTCTGCCTCACTCACAGCTTGCAGCGCAGATTGCGAGACAGGCGAAGGTGCGGGGAACGGATGAGAACTTCGCCGTTGTATTTGCTGCCATGGGTATTACTTTCGAGGAGTCCAATTACTTTATCGAGTCCTTTAAGGAGACAGGAGCTATCGACAGGACGGTACTGTTCATCAACCTGGCAAATGACCCGGCTGTAGAGCGTATCTCCACACCGCGTATGGCGCTTACCGCGGCAGAGTATCTTGCGTTTGAGAAAGATATGCATGTCCTGGTAATCCTTACCGATATCACGAACTATGCGGATGCACTCCGTGAGATTTCCGCAGCGAAGAAAGAAGTTCCGGGACGCCGCGGTTATCCGGGATATATGTACACGGACCTTGCTACGATGTACGAAAGAGCCGGACGTCAGAGAGGTAAGAACGGAAGTATTACGATGATTCCGATCCTGACCATGCCGGAGGATGATAAGACCCATCCGATCCCGGACCTTACCGGATATATCACCGAGGGACAGGTAATCTTAAGCCGTGAGCTGTACCGCAAGGGCTTACAGCCGCCGATCGATGTACTGCCTTCCCTTTCCCGTCTGAAAGATAAAGGTATCGGCGAGGGCAAGACAAGGGCAGATCATGCCAATACGATGAACCAGTTGTTCGCTGCATATTCCCGTGGTAAAGATGCGAAAGAGCTGATGACCATCCTTGGCGAGGCAGCGCTGACAGAGATTGATCTTAAGTACGCGGAGTTTGCAGAAGCTTTTGAAAAGGAATACGTATCTCAGGGTTATAATAATGACCGTTCCATCGAGGAAACGCTGACGATCGGCTGGAAGCTTTTATCCATGCTGCCGAGAGCAGAGCTTAAACGTATCGATGACAAGTTCTTAGACGAGTACTACGGAAAGCAGTAAGAAGGAGGTTAAGGGATGGCATCTAAGCAGATTACTCCTACCCGTATGGAGCTTACCAAGACGAAGAAAAAGCTTGTTACGGCCAGAAGAGGACATAAGCTCCTCAAGGATAAGCGTGATGAGCTGATGCGTCAGTTCCTTGAACTGGTCAAGGAGAATATGGCGCTGCGCCAAAAGGTAGAAGCCGGGATCCTCTCTGCAAACAAGAACTTTGTAATAGCGAAAGCCGGAATGGATGAAGCTACACTGAATACGGCATTGATGGCGCCGAAACAGGAGGTTAATCTTGAAGTAGGAAAAAAGAATGTCATGAGTGTTAATATTCCAGTTTTTAATACTACAACAAGGACTGCGGATGCAAATGATATATACTCTTATGGTTTTGCATTTACATCCAGTGACCTTGACGGTGCTGTAAAATCATTGGCAGATATCCTGCCGGATATGTTAAGACTTGCGGAGACGGAAAAAGCGTGCCAGCTCATGGCGGCTGAGATTGAAAAGACGAGACGCCGTGTAAATGCATTGGAGCACGTGACAATTCCGGAGGCACAGGAGACAATCAAATATATCACGATGAAACTGGACGAGAATGAGAGAAGTTCACAGATTCGCCTGATGAAAGTAAAAGATATGATGCTTGAGGAAGCGCATCATTACAGCGAAAGACAGTAATAAAATCATATTTCTTAGAACAGAGACTTTATGCACCGGATATCTTGCTGCAAATTGCAGCAAGATATCCGGTGTATTTAGTTAAGATGAAAAAAGGTATTGACATATATCGGCTGTCGATGTAATATAATTATAACGATAGCCGATATATATTGGTGAACAAGATAAAACATAAAATTGAATCAAATCACAAGGAGGTGAACAAAATGACGGTAAGCAAGAATCCGGTTTCGGGCAATACGGCTATGCTGATTTTAAAGCTTTTGTCAGAAAAGGATATGTATGGATATGAGATGATCGATACATTATCCAAACGTTCTAACAATGTATTTGAGCTAAAGGTAGGAACGCTCTATCCGCTGCTCCATAGTCTGGTCAAGGGCGGGTATCTGAAAGGATATGACAAAGAGGTAAACGGCAAGCTCCGCAAATACTATCAGATCACGCCGAATGGACGGAAGTATCTCGACAGGATGATTGAAGAGTGGAACACTTACGCAAGTGCGGTAGGCATGATGATAGGGGGTGTGAACTTTGAAAGCTGATAAATATTTACAGATGCTGACAAAACATATCGAAAACTCCAAGATGAGAAAAGATATTATGAGGGAATACGAAGACCACATTGAAGACTGCAAGGAGGCACTTATGGAATCGGGCATGAGAGAAGATGAGGCAGTAAGGCAGATGGGGGATCCAAAAGAGGCAGGAAGTGCATTGAACCGATTATACAGAGATGTACTGGATTTACATATGGCTTTATGGTTTTTAGGATGTGTCATTGTTCTGCTGTTGGGGAGATGGACGTTAGTAGAGATAGACGATAAGCTGCAGGAGATTATCCTGAATTATACCGGAGGGATAATCCTCATATATGGATTTATCCTAAGTGCGTGGGAGAAGCATCATGATACGGGGATTGCATGGGTATACGGAAAGAACTGGAGCGGCGGTATCGGAGCTATGAATAACAGCGGATTCATATTGGCTGTCGGAGTGACGTTAATGGCACACAGCATGGAGAGAGGCGTGTGGATAGCTCTGGCAGTGGCGGCGGGCCTGATCGTGCTGAGAAGTTATATCCAGATGCTGAATAATAAAAGGGAAGTAGAACTTCTCTGGGAGATAGGAGTGGCGGATACCGTGATTAATTATAAGGGGAAAGGGACGTTTCGCGGCAAACAGATGAAGATTAAGACCGAAGAGGAAGAGATACAGCCGGAATCCCCCATTATGATCGTTTGTTTCGACGGAGCGAAACCAGTGGTTGTACGGATGTGAGGAAGTGCGGATGAAAGCAGAAGGAAAAAAGAAATAACAGACGAAACGGAGCGGAAGATTAATCCGCTCCATTATATATACTTGATTTCGTACGAAAGCATTTCTATTTTCTTAGTTTACAAATTATATTTCATATGTTATCATATATAAAAGGAAAGAAAAAGGAAAGGAGTTTTCGATAATGGAAAAAGTAAATCCGATTCTGGTTCCGCAGAGAAAGTTAAGTAATGGTATGGTAATTCCGGGAATCGGCATGGGGACCTTCGGAAATGACAAGTTTGATTCCTCTCAGGTGGCGGATGCCGTGTATGGAGCGATCAGGGCAGGATACCGCTTATTTGACGGTGCGGCGGCTTACGGGAATGAGAAGGAGATCGGAAAGGTTTATGCCCGTGCATTTAAAGAGGGAATTGTGCAGCGGGAAGACTTGACGATCATGACAAAAGTATGGAATAACATGCATGGACAGGGAGATGTACTGGTAGCATGTGCCCAGAGCCTGAGAGATCTTCAGCTAGATTATGTGGATATCTACATGGTTCACTGGCCGTTCCCGAATCATCATGAACCAGGGGCTCATCTAGAAGGAAGAGATCCGAACCATGTACCGTTTTCTCTGGAAGAATATATGACTGTGTGGAGACAGATGGAAAAACTGGTAGATATGGGACTTGTCAGGGGTATCGGGATGTCGAATGTCACCATCACGAAGATGGAGCAGATTCTTCCGCTTTGCCGTATTAAGCCGGTTGTGCTTGAAGTAGAGATGAATCCGACGTTCCAACAGCCAAAACTGTTTGACTACTGCAAAGAACACGGGATTCTCCCGATCGCCTACAGTCCGCTTGGCTCGCCGTGCCGTCCTGAACGGGATACGATGGAAGGTGATCTTGTTACATTTGAAATGCCTGAGCTTGTGGAGATCGCGAAAGCGCACAACTGCCATCCGGCAACGGTCTGTGTGAAGTGGGCGGTGCAGAGAGGACAGGTGCCGATTCCATTTTCTGCATTTGAAAATGAATATGCGGGGAATCTTAAATGTACAACAGAAGATTTCCTGACGGATGAAGAGATGGAGATACTTAAGAAAGCGGACAGAAATTTCCGGCTGATCAAGGGACAGGTATTCCTTTGGGAAAGCGCCGAGGACTGGAGAGATATCTGGGACAGGGAAGAATAATGCCGGTTATGGCGGGAAAGATATTGACAGTATATATGATACAATGTTCAGGGGGAGAATATTTTCTCCCCCTGTCATATTCAGAATTCTTTTAAGGCTTCTACAAGTTCCGGGAAATTCATGCCGTGGGAGGCCTTAACTAGTACATTGTCTCCTTCGCGGATAATATCTTTCATGGAGGAAAGGAAGTCGGCTTTTGTCTCAAACCAAAGCGCTTCCGTCCCGGAATCTCCGTCAGAGGCTCCCTCGGCAATCACCTTTCCCAATCTTCCGATACCGCAGACCAGATCTATACCCTGTGCTGCGGCATATGCGCCGGTATCAAAGTGAAGCTCAGCCTCATTGTTTCCAAGCTCTCCCATTGTTCCGAGAAGAGCGACTTTACGGCCGATTGCCATAGTCAGCACGTCAATTGCGGCCTTTGCAGAGATTGGATTCGCATTGTAGCAGTCATCTAAGATGACAAGTTTATCGGTAGAAATGATATTATTCCGACCCGGGATAGAGGGCAGATTTTCAATCCCCCGTTTGATCTCTTCAGGAGTAAGACCGAGAGAATATCCAACCGCTGCACCTGCAAGAGCATTTGACACCATATGGATACCCGGAAGGGGAACCAGGCAGCGGAAAGTCTCACCGGAAGGAAGGCGGAGTGTACATGCGGTTCCTTTAAGCCCTGCGGAACTTAAGTCGGAAGCACAGAATTCACACGATTCATTGATTCCGAAGAAAACCGGGTCCACACCCTTTACCGGTCCCATCTTAGAGAGAAGATCATCATCTCCGTTTAAGATGATCGTTCCGTCGTTTTTCATATCCTGGATCATCTGGGACTTTTCCTGGAGGATTCCTTCCCGCGTCTTGAAAAATTCAAGATGAGCGATCCCGATGTTGGTGATCACACAGATGTCCGGACTTGCAACAGAGGACAGACGGCGCATCTCACCAAAGTGATTGACTCCCATCTCCAGGATAGCGACTTCATGGGTCTCATTCATTTCAAAGATAGTAATTGGAAGTCCCCATTCATTATTGAAATTGCCGAGAGTCTTATGTACGTTATATTTTTGTGAAAGGACGGAGGAGATCATCTCTTTTGTGCTGGTCTTTCCTGCACTTCCGGTGATCCCTACGACTTTTAAATCAAAGGAATCCCGGTAAAGCTTGGCAATATCAAGCAGCGCCTGTCCTGTAGATTCTACAAGAATATACGGATAATCCGTCTCTCCAAGGTCTTCGTGGGATACGACGCACAATGCTCCTTTCTTTATGGTGTCAGGAATGAATTTGTGGGCATTGACTTTTTCGCCGTCGATAGCTACAAAGAGATAATCCTTTTCTACCTTTCGGCTGTCGATCACCACATGTGATACTTCCTTTTCCAGTTTTGCCGGATCACCGTGATAGGTGCCCCGGCAAGCCCTGGTAATATTTTCCAGAGTAAGATTCTTCATCTTTATTCTCCTTTTAGTCTGGTCTGTTCATTTGGTCCAGTAAAGATTTTTTGACGTCATAAAGCTTTTGCGACAGGTCTACATGTACTTTATGAGGGTAGAAGAGACGCTTGGTCTCATCCCATAAAGTATCCTTTTCCTTCTTACAGTATGCCGCGATCTCTGTAACAGAAGGAGAGTGATAGATACACTCGCCCTTGCGGAAGATAGGAACCATGATCTCTCTCATGACATAAGAACCGCCGGGAAGCTTCGTTTTTTTCCAGGTATCGATCGGGTCAAAAAGAAGGAGATCTTCAGAGGTATCATACTCTTCTCCGGCAAAGCAGATCAGATCTGCCTTCATCTTTCCTGTATGTTTATCATAGATACGATAGATTGTCTTGTTTCCTGGATTTGTTATTTTTTCTGTATTTTCAGAAATTTTTATCTTCGGGACAAAGGAACCGTCTTCATCCATTATGGCAGCGAGTTTGTAGACACCTCCGAAAGACGGGCAGTCCTTTGAGGTAATCAGATTCGTACCTACTCCCCATGAATTGATGGCAGCCCCCTGTATCTTAAGGTCGTGAAGGAGATACTCATCCAGATCATTGGAAGCACAGATAGAAGCATCGGTGAATCCTGCTTCGTCAAGCATCTTGCGGGCTTCCTTTGAAAGATACGCCAAATCGCCGCTGTCAAGGCGTATACCGTATTTCTTAAGCGGTGTTCCCGCGTCTTTAAATTCCTGAAATACACGGATGGCGTTAGGCACACCTGACTTCAGCGTGTCATAGGTATCTACCAGAAGTGTGCAGTTATCAGGATAAAGACTGGCGTAGGTCTTAAAGGCAGTGTATTCATCTTCAAAACTCATGATCCAGCTATGGGCATGTGTTCCCATGACCGGGACATCAAAAAGTTCGCCTGCCAGTACGTTAGATGTGCCGACACATCCGCCGATCATAGCGGCTCTTGCGCCGTAAAGTCCGGCATCCGGCCCCTGTGCGCGTCTCAGGCCGAACTCCATGATCCCGTCACCGGCAGCGGCAAAGACGATCCGAGAAGTCTTTGTGGCGATCAGCGACTGATGGTTGATGATATTCAGAATAGCTGTCTCGACGAGCTGCGCTTCCATGATCGGAGCGATCACTTTTAAGAGAGGCTCCTTCGGGAATACTACAGTACCCTCCGGGATAGCATACATGTCTCCGCTGAAGTGGAACCCGCTCAGGTACTGCAGAAAATCTTCGCTGAAGATCTTTAAGTTCCGCAGATAATCCACATCCTCGTAAGTAAAGTTCAGATTCTTAATATAATCAATTACCTGGGCAAGCCCTGCGCACACTGAATAGCCGTTGCTGCACGGGTTCTGGCGGAAAAATACATCGAATACGACGATTTCGTTCTGCCCCTGTTCATAATAACCCTGCATCATGGTCAATTCATACAGATCTGTAAGCAGGGTTAAATCCTGTCGATTCATTTTAATTATCTCCTTTATCTGATTTTAATCTATTATATCATTCACACATTGAATAATAAATATCTGCTACACAAGTTCCTGGTTTTTATTGATCGTTTCCTGTATGATATCCTGGAAATACGATGCAAGGCGCTTGCGTGTTTCTTTGTCGAGGTCACCAGGGTATATAGGTTTCCCGTACTCTAAAACAACATGGGTCTTTTTGATCCTTGGAAACTGGTTTTCAAAGATGGAGGCGGTATTGTTCATACTGATCGGAACGATAGCGCAGCCGCTCTTTTCTGCGATCCTGAAAGAGCCGGTGTGAAAACGCAGAAGGCTTAATTCTTCGCCGTCATTGCGGGTTCCTTCCGGGAATATACAGACCGATACGCCGTTTTTAATATAGTCAATTGCCTGAAGGATAGTCTTAAGCCCTTCTTTCATATTCTCACGGTCCAGGAAGAGACAGTAAAGCCTTGTCATCCATGTGCGGAGAACGGGATACCGTAACATCTCCTTTTTTGCCACATAACCGGTAAGTCTTTGGCAGCGGGAATAAGTGAGCAGGATATCAAAGTAGCTTCTGTGATTGGCAATAAACAGTACCGGTTCATCCGGGATATTCTCTTCGCCGATCACAGTGACCTCCACTCCGGTGATCGAGAGAATTTTTTTAAAGGCCCACTGTACGATACGCAGACACTGGTAATCCGCTTTTTCTTTATCAAATTTTCCGATGATCCATTCGAGTCCCAGGACAGGGATACCGAAAAGAAGAAACAGAAAAAGAAATAGTACAACACATATAAATCTTAACATTTGTAGTTACCTCTCATTATCTTAGTATCTTCCATATAAAACAGCAAGCTCCTTCAGCTCTTCGGCAAGGGAAGGGGTAAGGTCATTCTTTTTATAACGCCAGCCCCAGTTGCCGGCGGCAACGCCCGGCGTGTTCATCCGCGCTTCGCTGCCAAGTGCGAGTATATCCTGCAGAGGGAAGATCGCGTATGCGGCGATACTTCCGAGACAGAGTTTTATGATGCCGCGGCTTATGTCTCTTCCGGGTTCTGTATTGGTATAAAGCTGTACTTTCTTTTTACAGTCTGCGTCAAGGGTGCGGTACCATCCGCAGGTGGTGTCGTTGTCATGAGTGCCGGTATAGCATACACACCGGGCGGAAGTGAACCGATGGGGAAGATAGTCGCTCTCATCGGTAGATTCAAAGGCAAACTGAAGGATCTTCATGCCCGGGAAATGAAAAGCTTCCCGGAGAGCCGCAACCTCTTTAGTGATGATTCCCAGGTCTTCGGCAATGATCGGCAGATTTTTCCCGAGGGCATGTTCAACCGCTTTAAATAGTTTTTCTCCGGGAGCTTTTATCCATTTGCCGTTGATCGCTGTATCTTCTCCGTATGGAATGGACCAGTAGCTCTCGAAGCCGCGGAAATGGTCGATCCGCAGGATGTCAAGATTGGAAAGCTGACTTTTGATCCGGCTTATCCACCAGGAAAAACCTTCTTTTTCATGAAGCTCCCAGTTGTATAGAGGATTGCCCCAAAGCTGGCCGGTAGCAGAAAAATAATCCGGTGGAACTCCTGCAACAGAGAGCGGATACCCTTTTTCGTCCAGTTGAAAAAGTTTTTGGTTTGCCCATACGTCAGCGCTGTCCATAGATACAAAGATAGGGATATCGCCGATGATCTTTATGCCATGTTCATTGGCATACTCTTTTAATGCACTCCATTCTGTGAAGAAGAGAAACTGGAGGAACTGGTAGTAGCCGATGTCCTCGGAAAGAGTCCCTTTCAATTCCTCTTTCAGTTCTTCTGTAGGGATGCGGTATTTATCCTCCCATTCAAGCCAGCTTTTTCCGGCATGGATATCCTTGCATGCCATAAAGAGCGAGTAATCCTCGAGCCAGTAACGGTGTTGGCTGCAAAAATCCCGGAATTTTTTCCTGAGATTGATGTCGATCGTGTCCCTGGTAAGAAAACGCTCGTAAGCAAGACGGAAGATCAGTTGCTTCCAAGGGATGATCACGCCGTAATTGACCTGGTCTTCATCGGTAACAGGGCAGTTATGCAGTTCAAAACTTTCCAGAAGGCCAAGCTTTACCAGATGAGCCGGACTGATTAAGAGCGGCTGTCCTGCAAAAGCTGAAAAGCTCTGGTAAGGGGAATCCCCGAAACCTGTGTGTGTCAGCGGAAGGATCTGCCAGAGACGGCATCCGGCATCCTCCAGAAAATCAATAAATTCATATGCTTCGTCTCCAAGATCGCCGATTCCGTAAGGAGAAGGCAGGGATGTTGGGTGCAGAAGGATGCCGGACATTCTGTTTAAATCATTCATATTTATAGTCTCCTTGTATTGCCATTTAATGCTAATAGTATAACACATAAATTTTCACTTTACATAATAAAAAGGAATTTTTCACAGAAAGCCTGTGTATGATATTAATGAGAATGTGTTTGCGGAGTGCAGATGAAAAAGAGAGCCTTTTACATACTATTGGCAGGATGCATGCTTTTGCTGTGTGCCTGTTCTGTGAAGAAGGAGGATAAGACAAAGCTTCGGGACATAGAGTTTACTGTGGTGAATTCTTATGATGCTCCGGAAGAGCTTCAGGAGAAGATCGACGAAAAAAAAGAAAAAACATTTGAGATCAGCTACGCAGATAACGGTTATCTGTATATCGCGCGGGGATACGGCAGACAGGATACGAGCGGGTACAGCGTAGAGGTACAGTCGTGTTATGAGGCAGAGGATGCCATCTATATGAAGACGAATCTCTTAGGGCCGCCGAAAACAGAGAAGATCATAGAAGGAAAGACGTACCCTTATGTGATCATTAAGATGGAATACAATGACAAAAATGTAATATTTGATTAGTGGAGGAATCAGGGAATGGAATATGAGAAAAAGGAATTTCTTGTCTATCGCCAGGGCAGGACTATCACAGACCAGTTTTATATTGACGATGATTACAATGTGCCGGATGCGAAGCATGATGTCAAGAGAGTGATCCTGGGGGAAGGAAGCCTTCAGATCGACGATATCAAGCGTGTGGAGAATTATGTGCGCGTATCCGGCAAGATGAATTTTAAAGTGCTTTATGCTGCAGATGAGGGAGATATGCGTCTTTCATTCCTGGAGGGGCGTATTCCTTTTGAAGAGATGGTATATGCCGAGGAGGAGCCGGAGGAGAATCTTTTCCTCAAGACGATGGACTGCGATATGAATGTAACCATGATCCACTCACGGAAGCTTAACATCAAAGCGCTGGTGGAATTATCGCTCTGTTCGGAGGGAAAGCATGAAGAGAGGCTTACGCTGGATGCACAGGGAGAGGGAAGTCTGTACAAAAAGTATGTGAAAAAAGATATCCTGAAGCTTTTTTCAGTCAAAAAAGATACATACCGGATCAAAGAGGAGATTACGGTCGGCGGGACAAAGGAATCAGTCGGAGTGCTGCTGTGGACAGAAGTATCCCCGAGAAAACTGGATACCAGGATTTCGCAGGATGAACTTCTTCTGCAGGGAGAGCTTATGCTGTTCTGTTTTTATGAATCGCTGGAAGGGAAGACAGACTGGTTTGAACAGTCGATACCTTACGAAGGACGGATGGAAATAAACGGTGCGCAGGAAGGGATGTTCCATCAGGTTTATCCTGCAGTGACAGATGTGTCCATCGATGTCCGCATGGATGAGGACGGTGAGATGCGCCTGCTTGGAATAGAGGCGACTCTGGAGGCACGCATAATCGTATATGAGGAAGAGACAGCAGAACTTTTGGAGGATGTGTATTCTCTCGATAAAGTCTGCCGGCCAAAGGTGACGGATAAATCTCTGGAACGTTCATTGATGCAGAATCATTCAAAATGCAAGATTGCAGAACGGCTTCTGTTGCCGGAGATAAAAGATGATATCCTGCAGATCTGTCATAGCAATGCGAGGATTCAGCTTGAGCATACGGAGGTAGTTTCAGAAGGGATTAAGATTGAAGGGGTGCTTCATGTATCGTTTCTTTATGTTAAGGCGGACGACAATATTCCGTTTGATGTATGGCAGGGTATGGTGCCGTTCTCATATCTTTTAGAGAGCAATGAGACGACGAAGGATATGGTCTTTGATCTGGTCAGCGCAGTAGAACAGTTAAGTATCGGACTTCTGGGAAACGGCGAGGTAGAGGTGAAGGCGGTGCTGGCCTTTAACTGTTTTGTCAAGCAGCCGGTTCCTGTGGCAGATATCGAAGAGATAGAGGAAGAGCCGGTCGATATGGAAGAACTGGAGAAACGCCCCGGTATCATCGGCTATATTGTGAAAGAGGGCGACGAGCTGTGGAATCTGGCAAAGCATTACAGCACAACGGTGGATGGGATCATGGAAATCAATGAAAAGACAAATACGGATATTAAACCAGGTGAAAAACTGTTGATTTTTAAGGAAAATATGAGTATACTATAGGTATATTGTATACAAGATACAGAATACATTTACCAGGAGAAAAAAATGGATAGAATAGAACTTAAAGCGCTCGGAAAGATTAATTTGGGAATTGATGTACTTGGAAGAAGGGAAAATGGTTATCATGATGTACGTATGGTGATGCAGACAGTATACCTGTATGATCTGATCACGATAAAAAAACGAAGGGCTCCCGGAATTGGGGTTGAGACGAATCTTTACTATCTCCCGACAAATGAGAACAACCTCGCGTACCGGGCGGCGAAGCTTTTGAAGGATGAATTCCATATAAAAGAAGGGGTGAGCATCCGTCTTGATAAACACATTCCAGTGGCGGCCGGTATGGCAGGGGGAAGCTCTAATGCAGCAGCGGTACTTTTTGGTATGAACCGCATGTTTGAACTCGGCCTTACGATGAAAGAGCTTATGGACAGAGGGGTAATGCTGGGGGCAGACGTTCCTTACTGCATAATGAGGGGAACGGTTCTTGCGGAGGGGATTGGTGAGATCCTGACGCCGTTAGCTCCCATGCCCAGATGTTTTGTATTGCTGGCAAAGCCGCCGGTAGCTGTTTCTACAAAGCTGGTATATGAGAAGCTTGACTCCCGTGAGATTGATGATCATCCGGATATTGACGGGATCATTGACGGATTAAAGGAAGAGAATCTTTTAAGGATCACAGCCAGTATGGGAAATGTACTTGAGGGCGTTACTATAGAAGAATATCCAGTGATTAACGAAATTAAAAGTACCATGAAACAATACGGAGCTTTAAATGCGATGATGAGCGGCAGCGGCCCTACGGTATTTGGTATTTTTGATGACCGGAACCAGGCCAGGACGGCTGCACAGAAGATAAAAGCAGCACAGCTGGCAAAGCAAGTGTATGTGGTGAATATACACAATGCAAGGAGGAAATGACCGTGGAACCAAACTTTAACGTTACAATGAACGAATATCTGCCGCTTCGGGATGTGGTGTTCAATACACTGCGTCAGGCAATCTTAAGGGGAGAATTAAAGCCCGGCGAACGTCTGATGGAGATTCAGCTTGCCAATAAGCTGGGAGTCAGCCGTACCCCGATTCGCGAGGCGATAAGGAAACTGGAGCTGGAAGGTCTGGTTCTCATGATCCCGAGAAAAGGCGCCGAGGTGGCAGATATCACAGAAAAGAGCCTGAAAGATGTCCTTGAAGTAAGGCGGGCTTTGGAGGAGCTGTCGGTAAAGCTTACCTGTGACCGGATCACAAAAGATGAGATAAACGAACTTTCCCAGGCGGCTGAGAATTTCAGGAAGACACTGAAAAGTAAAGATATCACTGAGATCGCTGAGGCAGATGTCCGTTTTCATGATGTCATCTATACAGCTACAAAGAATCAGAAGCTGATCCAGCTTCTTAATAATCTTCACGAGCAGATGTACAGATACAGGATTGAATATCTGAAAAATGAAGAGGTATACCCGAAACTTCTTAAAGAGCACAGAGAAATCATAGACCGGATCAGTGAGGGCGCGAAGGAGGAGGCTGCAAAAATCGTATGCCAGCATATTGATAATCAGGTCGATACAGTTATGGACGCAATCCGCACAAAACAAAATTAGACGGAATATCATTTCCAGAATCTGTCAATACTCTTTATATAAATATAAGGAGGTACATAAGGGTGGAAGAAAGTTTGATCCGGGAAGGCAGTATTCAGAAAGATATTATGGAAGAAGATATTGTTGAGGAAATTAATATTATTGATGAAGATATTATTGATGAAAATGAGAAGATAGGAAAAAAAGACAGGATAAAACGGGCGGTATGTGTTATACTGGGAATCTGTATCGGAGTTTTCCTGACGGGGCTTTATGTCTCGCAGAGAGCTATGGAGGTAGACGCAAGGATATCCAGGATACAGGGGAATCTCTCGAAAGAGGTGTTCCGCTTTCATGTTCTGGCGGACAGTGACAGTGATGAGGCACAGCGGGTCAAGTTAAAAGTCAGGGACCAGGTGTTAGAGTACATGAAGCAGACAATGCCCGGCAATGAGGATATGGTGTCCGCCAGCCAGACGAAAAAGTGGGCGAAGGAGCATCTGAGGGAGATTGAGGATGTGGCCGAGAACGTGATCAGGGACGAGGGATATTCCTACAGAGCGAAAGCGGAGGTGTCGGTCTGCTATTTCCCGGACAAGCGTTATGGAGATATTACATTTCCCCAGGGTTATTATGAGGCGCTGCGCATAAAGCTGGGAAAGGCGAAAGGGCATAACTGGTGGTGCGTGCTTTATCCGAATCTTTGTTTTACATCCGCTACATGCGCGGTAGTGGACGAAGAGGGGAAGGCAGAGCTTAAGAGTATTCTGACCGATGAGGAGTATGAGATGATCACAGCGGCATCGGATTTTAAGATTAAAAGTTTTTTCTTTGGAGAGGGAACAGATGATGAGAGCGAATGAGTACATGATAAAGGGAAGGGTGCGTTTCAGTGAGATCGACCATACGAGGCGGATGACGCTCCCGGCGATTATTAATTATTTTCAGGACAGCAGTATCTTCCAATCGGAAAGCATCGGGTACGGGCTTGCTTTTCTTGAGGAAAAGAAACGGGCATGGGTGCTGTCCGCATGGCAGATCATTATCAGCAGATACCCGCAGCTCGGGGAGGAGATCAGTGTCAGCACATGGGCGTCAGGATTCAAAGGCATCTGCGGAGACAGGAATTTCTGCATGAAGGACAGTCAGGGCAGTATCATTGCCTGTGCCAATTCTCTGTGGGTCTATATGGATGTCGGAAAAGGACGGCCGGCCAAACCGGATGCCAAGGAGATAGAAAGCTATGGTGTATCAGAGCCTTTGGAGATGGATTATGCACCGAGGAAGATCATTCTTCCGGAAAATATGACGGAAGCTTTGCCCTTCCCAGTGTGCAAATACCATATCGACACGAATGAACATGTCAACAATTGTCAGTACATACAGATGGCAAAAGAAGTATATGAAGGAGACGAACCAGTAAGGCAGGTACGGGCAGAATACAAAAAATCCGCGGTATATAAAGATATCATCGTACCGAAGACCGGCAGGGAAGCAGACAGAACTGTTGTAGAGCTCTGCAGCAGAGACGGACAGACCTTTGCCGCAGTGGAATTCAAAGCATAGGAGAAAAGGATGAAGTTACAGGAAGAATTAGGAAAAAAGAGAACATTAATGGTAGTGAAAAAAGTAGATTTCGGCGTGTATCTGGGCACGAACGAGGAAAGAGTCCTGCTTCCGAAAAAGCAGGTTCCCAAAGGGATAGAGATCGGCGATCCGGTAGAAGTATTTTTATACAAAGACTCGGATGACCGGCTGATCGCTACTACACAGACACCGAAGATTATTATGGGAGAGCTTAAGACGCTCACCGTTGCAGATACCGGAAGGATCGGAGCATTTCTCGACTGGGGGCTTCCGAAGGATCTTCTGCTTCCTTTTAAGGAGCAGACCGGCAAAGTGTCGAAAGGGGACAGCGTACTTGTAGCGCTCTATGTGGACAAGACCGGGCGTCTGTGCGCTACCATGAAGGTGTATGCGAAGCTTGACAAAGACTCTCCTTATCAGAAGGATGACGAAGTACAGGGCACTGTCTATGAGATCAGTGATAATTTCGGCGTGTTTGTGGCGGTGGATGACCGGTATTCGGCGCTGATTCCCAAACGTGAGGAATTTGGAAGCTTTAAAGTAGGGGATAGAGTGACTGCCAGAGTCACAAAGGTTCATGATGACGGGAAATTAAACTTAAGTGTGCGGAAAAAAGCGTTTCTCCAGATGGATGAGGACGCTCAGCTGTTGTTGAAAAAGCTGAAAATGTCTGGAGGAAGACTGCCGTTTACTGACAAATCCGATGCGGAATCGATAAAAATAGAATTCGGTCTTAGTAAAAATGCATTTAAGCGGGCAGTGGGAAGGCTGTTAAAGGAACAGAAAATACGAATCGGTGAAAAAGGTATTGAAATTTTGGAAAAATAAGTTATACTTGATGGCGTAAGAAGAAAAGTGGTTTTGAAAGGAGAGGTAATATGAAAGTACAGAATATTTCAGATGTAGAGAAGTTTTTTAGTGTAGTTGACAGTTGTAAAGGAAAGGTAGAGCTTGTGACAGGCGAGGGTGACAGACTGAATCTGAAGTCAAAGCTTTCTCAGTATGTATCTCTTGCAAACATTTTCTCCAACGGAGAGATTCCGGAGCTTGAGATTGTGGCACATGAGAAAGAGGATATTGATAAACTGGTTTCGTTTATGATCAATGGCTAACCGGCAGGGCAGAATAGAGAGATGAAGATTGGCTGCAACAGACGGGAAGAGAAATCCTGTCTGGCGCAGCTTTTTGCTTTTAAGGTTGCGAAGATGGATAAAAGAATCTACGGTTCATCTATCGAGCATCTGGGCAGGGCGGTCCACTAGGCCCGGAAGAGCAGAGACCGAGACGCTTAGAGCTTGCATTATTTGTCAAAGCAGGCCGGATAGATCAGGCAAAAACGGGCAAACTATACAGAAGAATTCCCCAATATATAAATGATATTGGAGTCAAAAGATATTTTTATTCTGGAATATAGATATCATCAATATACCGGCATATATATAGATTTTAACAATTTGTGAGATGTATTGTCCGCTGTTATAATATATAGGTAAATTTTGGTATGTTTTCAAAAGGAGGAAGTTATGAAAAAGAAAGTATTAAGCCTGTTTCTTGTAGTATCGATGGCAGCAATGATGGCTGCGGGGTGCGGCGGCAGCACGTCGGGCGATGAAGCGTCAGACGCCAAAGAAGAGAAGGCGGACACAGAAAAAACAGAAGAAGAGAGCGCCGGTGGCGGCAGCATCACGCTTATGGCTCCTGACTGGGCGATCCCGACGGACGAACAGCTTGCGCAGTTCAAGGATGAGACAGGGATCGAGGTTGTTGTCAATGAAGTGGGCTGGGACGATATCCGGGACAAGATGGTGACGGCGGCAGCAGGCGGACAGGCTGTGGCAGACGTTGTCGAGGTGGACTGGTCCTGGGTCGGCGAGTTTTATGCGGCGGACTGGCTGGAGCCGCTTGAGGTATCCGACGAGGTAAAAGCAGATATGCCGACGCTTGAGACATTTACAAAGGACGGTAAGGTGCTGGCGGTTCCATATGCCAATGACTACCGTCTGTCCTACTATAATACGAAGCAGTACGAGGATGCGGATATCAAGGAAGAGCCGAAAACCTGGGACGAGGTATATGAAAACTGTAAGACCCTGAAGAAAAAGGGCATCTGTGATTATCCTTTTGCCCTGCCGCTGAATGCGGAGGAAAAGACATCCACGTATCTGATGTGGCTTGCATATACGATGAACGGCGTTGTGTTCAACGATGACGGAACGCTGAACAAGGATTCCGTGCTTGCGGCGCTGAAATACGAAGAAAAGCTGATCAAGGACGAGCTGGTTGACCCGGCAGACAAGACATCTTCTGGGATGGATGCGTACAGGCGTATACTGTCAGGATCCGCTAACTTCCTGACAGGGCCGACTTCATTTGTTTCCAAGAGCACCAATGAAGAGGAATGCAGTGTGATCGGCCAGATCATGCCTATACTTGTCCCGGGAAAGGATGACAAAGCTACGGTTACGATGGCGCTTCCGGAGGGCCTTGGTGTGACTAAGTTCTCTGAGAATAAGGACGCAGCGAAGAAGTTCATCGAGTGGTATACATCCGCAGATATGCAGGAGAAACTTAACGCAAGCAATACCGCGATCCCGACGCTTAATTCTGTATTGAAAAAGCTGATCGACAATGGTACAATTCAGAATGCAGGTGCGATGATGGAAGAGGCTGAGCTTATCGTTTCCCCGTTCCCGGGCGGAGTTCCGGCTTACTATGCGGAGATGAGCAACGCGATGTACAATGCGATCAACAAGATGGCACTGGGCGAGATGACTGCAGACGAGGCTTACGCTGAGATGGAGAAGAAGGTCGCTGAGCTTGCCGCGGCAGAATAATACAAAAGCAGGAAATGAATGATGAAAAAGAAGATATTGCCTTATCTTTTACTTGCACCCATGATGCTGATCATGGGTGTATTAGTATTTTATCCGATCATAGCTACATTTTCATACAGCTTAAAGAAGTGGAAATTAACAGCCCCCAATGATATCCGTTTCCTGGGGCTAAAAAATTATGCGGTGATCCTAACGTCGGATTCGTTCTGGTACAGTTTCCGCAATACGGTATTTATCCTCGTGGTGGTGGTTGTGCTTACGACGGTGCTGGGATTTCTTGTGTCCGTTTTCCTGAATATTGAGGTGAAATGGTCGGGGATCCTTCTGGCGGTGGCGATCTTGCCCTGGGCGCTTCCGCCTTACGTCAATGGAATCTTATGGAAATTCGTGTTTTCCTCCGGGTACGGGTTTATGAACAAGGTGCTCCTCGGACTTGGGCTTGTGAGCCGGCCGGTAGAATGGCTCAGCTCCCGGTGGTCGCTGCTTTTTTTGGTCTCGCTGGTCGTGACCTGGAGAAGTGTGCCGTTCATGGCGCTGGTGTGTCTGGCCGGAAGGCAGTCTATCCCGGAGGGGCTTTATGAGGCGGCGCGGATCGACGGCGGGAATAACTGGACGATCTTTAAGACGATTACCCTGCCCCTTATGCTTCCTTTTCTGGGCATCGGCATCACGTCGGCATCGGTTACGGCGATCAATGTGTTTGACGAGATCATCGCGCTGTCCGGGTACAGCGATTTGGGGAAGAATATATTGGTGGAAAGCTATCTGACGACCTTTTCTTTCCTGGACTTCGGGAAGGGCAGCGCAGTTACGTATCTGGTGATGTTTTTTGCGGGGATCCTGGGAGTATTTTATCTTAGGAGCCTTAACCGGGAGGTGGAATACTGATGAGAATAGGAAAAAAGCTTGGCTACGGGGCGGCGCTGTTCATTTTTCTGTTGCTGACGTTGGGGCCGTTTCTATGGACGTTTGTCCTGTCAGTGACACCGGAGTATGCGATGATGGAAAAGAGATCTAGCCTGTTGCCGGAAGTTGTCACCTATGACAATTACCGGCAGCTTTTGACAGAAGGGATGCAGAAAGGCACTCTTTTGATCACCGGCATGAAAAATGCGCTGAAGGCGGTCAGCGTATCGCTCTTTTTTGGCATTCCTATTGCGATGATGAGTGCTTACGCACTGAGCCGCATGGAATTTAAGGGCAGAAAACTGATCAGGAATATGTTACTGATCACGATGATCATCCCGGTGATGGCGACGATCATCCCGCTGTTCCGGCTGTTTGTGGCGAGAGAATGGCTGGACGATGTATTCTGGCTGAGCATGGTGTATGTGAGTTCCTATCTGCCTATGGTTACGTGGCTGATCTCCAATTATTTTTCTACGATACCCAAGGAGCTTGAAGAGGCGGCGTTGATCGACGGGTGCGGGAGGATGGCGTCATTTCTGAGGATCATCATACCGGCATCATACCCGATCATCCTGTCGGCGGCGCTGATCATGTTTTTGAATACCTGGAGTCAGTTTCAGATCCCGCTCATCCTGGCCTCATCCTTAGAGACAAAGCCGGTGGCGATCGTGGTGTCGGAATTCATGACAAAGGATTCGGTGCAGTACGGGCTTACCGCGGCGGCGGGGATCATCGCGGTCATCCCGCCGGCAGTTACTGCTCTGATCTTTCGGAGATTTCTGATCTCCGGGATGATGCGGGGGTCGGTGAAGGATTAGTGTTCTGGCGGGGACATGCGGCGGTACACAGACAGACGAAATAACGGATTGATTATACCCGCTATACATGATATCATCAATAGACAAAGATACAGTAAGGCCGGGATAAAGTACAAGGCAGAAGCAGAAAAGGAAACGGAGTTTTTAGCATGAGTTTTGCGCATCTACATGTCCATACGGAGTACAGTCTCCTGGATGGATCCAACAAAATTAAAGAGTGTATCGCGCGGGTCAAAGAGTTGGGGATGGACAGTGTCGCGATCACGGACCACGGCGTGATGTTCGGGGTGATCGATTTTTACCGGGCGGCAAAAGCGGCGGGCATAAGGCCCATTCTCGGGTGTGAGGTGTACGTGGCGCCGGGATCCAGGTTTGACAAGGAGGCGGTGGGTAGCGGGGACGACAGGTATTATCATCTGGTGCTTCTTGCGGAGAATGATCTGGGTTATCACAATCTGATGAAGATCGTATCCCGGGGATTTACCGAAGGGTATTACTATAAGCCGCGTGTGGATATTTCCCTGCTGCGTCAGTACCATGAGGGGATCATCGCGCTGAGCGCCTGTCTTGCGGGGGAGGTCCAGCGGGATATCTTAAGAGGAATGTACGAGGAAGCAAAGGAGGCGGCGCTCCGCTACCAGGAGATCTTCGGCGAGGGGAATTTCTTCTTAGAGCTTCAGGATCACGGGCTGCCCCAGCAGCGGCAGGCCAATCAAGCGCTGATTCGGATGTCCCGGGAGACGGGAATCGAGCTGGTGGCGACCAACGATATCCACTATACTTACGCAGAGGATGAGAAGCCCCACGACATGCTCCTTTGTATCCAGACGGGGAAGAAGTTGTCTGACGAGAAGCGGATGCGCTACGAAGGCGGCCAGTATTATATCAAGTCTGAGCAGGAGATGAGGGAGCTTTTCCCTTATGCGCTAGGTGCTCTTGAGAATACGCAGAAGATCGCGGAGCGGTGCAATGTGGAGATTGAGTTTGGCGTTACAAAACTTCCGAAATACGATGTGCCGGAAGGGTATACCTCCTGGGAATACTTAAACAAATTGTGTTACGAAGGGCTGGCGGCAAGATACCCGGAGACGGACAGTTCACTGAAAGAAAGGCTTGAGTACGAGCTTTCTGTGATCAAATCCATGGGTTATGTGGATTACTTCCTGATCGTGTGGGATTTTATCAAGTATGCCAAGGACCATCAGATCATGGTTGGCCCGGGGCGGGGGTCGGCGGCGGGAAGCATCGTGTCGTACTGTCTCGGGATCACGACGATAGATCCGATCAAGTACCAACTCCTGTTCGAGCGATTTCTCAATCCGGAGCGGGTATCTATGCCGGATATCGACGTGGATTTCTGCTTCGAGAGACGACAGGAGGTCATCGACTATGTGGTGAAAAAATATGGTACAGACCGGGTAGTGCAGATCGTCACCTTCGGTACGATGGCGGCGCGTGGCGTGATCCGGGACGTTGGGCGCGTGATGGATCTTCCCTACGCGTTTGTGGATTCCATCTCGAAGATGATTCCGAAGGAATTGAATATCACCCTTGAACGTGCCCTTAAGGAGAGCCAGGACTTAAAGAAAGCGTATGATGAAGATCCGCAGGTAAAGGAGCTTGTGGATGCTTCCATGCGTCTTGAAGGGCTTCCGAGACATACTTCCATGCATGCTGCAGGAGTGGTCATCAGCCAGAAGGCGGTTGATGAGTATGTGCCGCTGTCTCTTGGTTCTGACGGTTCGGTGACGACGCAGTTTACGATGACGACGCTGGAGGAACTGGGACTTCTTAAGATGGACTTTCTTGGCCTTAGGACATTGACGGTGATTCGGGACGCTGTGAAGCTTGCCGGTGAAAGCAGCGGCAGGAGTATTGACATGAGCCGGATTGACTATAATGACAGTGCAGTTTTTGCAGCTATCGGGACAGGAAGAAATGACGGGGTGTTCCAGCTTGAAAGCGGCGGAATGAAAAACTTTATGAAAGAGTTAAAGCCGAAGAGTCTTGAAGATGTTATTGCAGGGATCTCTCTGTACCGGCCGGGACCAATGGATTTTATCCCTCAGTATATCAGAGGTAAAAATCATCCTGAGACGATCACCTACGACTGTCCGCAGCTTGAGCCTATTCTGGCGCCTACGTACGGCTGTATCGTCTATCAGGAGCAGGTGATGCAGATCGTTCGTGACCTGGCGGGATATACACTGGGAAGGAGCGATCTTCTCAGACGTGCCATGTCAAAGAAAAAAGGTGATGTCATGCAGAAAGAACGTCAGAACTTTGTCTATGGCAATCAAGAAGAAGGGGTGCCGGGGTGTATTGCCAACGGAATAGATGAACGGATTGCCAACAAGATCTACGATGAGATGATTGATTTTGCTAAATATGCGTTCAATAAATCCCATGCGGCGGCATATGCAGTCGTAGCCTACCAGACAGCGTGGCTGAAATATTATTACCCGGTAGAATTTATGGCTGCCCTTATGACTTCGGTAATTGATAATCCGGGGAAAGTTGCAGAGTATATCTATACCTGCCGTCAGATGGGGATTGATATTCTGCCGCCGGATATCAACAAAGGAATCGGGACATTTTCCGTGGACGGAGGAAATATCCGGTACGCTTTATCGGCGATAAAAAGTATCGGACGTCCTGTTATTGAATTAATCCTGAAGGAGAGAGAGGCAAGAGGGAATTTTAAAAGCCTCAAGGATTTTTTTGAACGTATGACGGTGAAGGACCTGAATAAGAAGACGATAGAAAACTTTATCAAATCCGGAACATTTGACACTCTTCCCGGCACAAGAAAACAGTTGATGATTGCATACAGCCAGATTCTGGATCAGGTGAACAGAGAAAGCAAATACTCCGTGACAGGGCAGATGACGCTTTTTGACATGGTGGGCGAGGAGCAAAAAGCAGAATTTGAGATTCCTCTTCCTGATGTGGGAGAATATGACAAGGAGAAGAAGCTTGCTTTTGAGAAGGAAGTGCTGGGGGTATACTTAAGCGGGCACCCGATGGAGGAGTACGAAGAAAAGTGGAGGAAGAATATCACCAGGACGGCGATGGATTTTCAGGTGGATGATGAAACCGGACGCGCGAAGGTACGCGACGGAGCGCGAGAGGTCATCGGCGGGATGATCGCAGGAAAGACGATCAAATATACGAAAAAAAATCAGATCATGGCGTTTATCACTATAGAAGACCTTATGGGTACTGTGGAGGTCATCGTATTTCCGCAGGTTTTTGAAAAGACACGTATTTATCTGGAAGAAGAGAATAAGGTGTTTGTAAAAGGGCGGGTATCGGAGGAGGATGAAGCTGCAAGCCGCCTCATCTGTGAGGAGATCATTCCCTTTAAACAGACGAAAAAAGAGCTGTGGCTGCAGTTTGAGAACAAAGAGGATTACCAGAAGCGGGAGAGAGATCTCTATGATATTATCAGTGTTTCTGAGGGGATGGATACTGTGGTGGTATACTGCAGGGCCGAGCGGATAATGAAGCGGCTGGGCGCCAACCGCAGCGTCAACGCCGACCCGGGTCTATTGAGCAGGTTGACGAATTATCTTGGTGAATCTTGTGTAAAACTGATAGAAAAATCCATTGAAACTTAAGAGTATTTCATGTACAATGTTGCCGAGTTAAGTTAAAATTATAGAGACAGATGAATGGAGGGATTAACATGGGAGAAAAAGCAATTCGTACAATCGGCGTTCTGACAAGCGGCGGAGATGCGCCGGGGATGAACGCGGCAATCCGTGCGGTAGTAAGAACCGCGTTGGGGAAAGGACTTAGGGTGAGAGGTATCCGGAGAGGTTACCAGGGTCTTTTGAACGAGGAGATCATCGATCTGTCCGCCAGGGATGTATCTGATACGATCCAGCGCGGAGGGACGATTCTTCAGACAGCGCGCTGCCATTCTATGCGCACGGAAGAGGGACAGCAGAAAGCGGCGGCGATCTGCAAAAAGTACGGTATTGACGGTATGGTAGTCATCGGAGGAGACGGTTCATTTGCAGGTGCGCAGAGACTTGCATATTACGGGATCAACACGATCGGTATCCCGGGAACGATCGATCTTGACATCGCCTGTACGGAGTATACGATCGGCTTTGATACAGCGGTAAATACCGCGATGGAAGCGATCGATAAAGTACGTGATACGTCCACATCCCATGAGAGATGCTCCATCATAGAGGTTATGGGAAGAGATGCCGGATATCTTGCATTGTGGTGCGGTATCGCCAACGGCGCAGAGCGTATCCTCATGCCGGAGGAGCACGATTATAATGAGCAGATGATCGTAGAAGATATCCAGGCATGCAGAAAGCGCGGCAAGAAGAATTACATCATCATCAATGCTGAGGGTATCGGTGATTCCATGAATATGGCGAAGAGGATTGAAGAGGCGACGGGTATGGAGACAAGAGCTACCATCATCGGACACATGCAGCGCGGCGGAAGCCCGACATGTAAGGACAGGGTTTACGCTTCGATCATGGGCGCGATGGCAGTTGACCTTCTCTGTGAAGGTAAGACGAACCGGGTGGTAGGTTACCAGCACGGACAGTATAAAGACTTCGATATCGACGAAGCGCTGAGCATGAAGAAGGAGATTCCGGAATATCAGTACGATATTGCACAGAGACTTGCCCTGTAATGATTTTATTAAAGGTGATAGTATGACAAAACAGGTATTACTGACTATCTCGGGACTGCATTATGAGACTTTCCCGAATGAAGAAGTGGATGAGAATGAGCCGATAGAGGTGATCACACCGGCCACATATTATTTGAAGAATGGAAAGCATTATGTAATCTACGATGAGATGGTAGAAGGGATGCCGGGAACTATTCAGAATAAAATCCGGATTGCCGGGAATAATCTGTTAGAGATAAAAAAAAGCGGGCTTGCCAATACAAGGATGGTCTTTGAGAAGGATAAGATCAATATGACTCAGTATGAGACACCCTACGGTGAGCTGATGATCGGCATTTTTACAAAGAATATGCTGGTTGATGTGACAGATAAGAATATTGATGTCCGGGTGAATTATGAGCTGGATATTAACAGCGAGAAAGTGGCGGACTGTGATATTAAGATGAATATCCGGGCAAATGCTCCGGGATAAGACGTAAGAAAAGGACAGGCGGAAAAGCCTGTCCTTTCATCAGTTATAAATTTGGTGCTGTCTTCGGCTTACTTGCCGGTCAGTCTGGCAAAAAAACCTTTCTTCTTTTTCGGCGGTGTCTCAAGAGGGCCGCGAAGTCCTCTGACTGCTGTGATATAGATACCGCTGACTGTTGCTTTCACTTCCTTCTTCACCGGAACTATCGGGAAAATCTCAGCATCACACATCAGAGTCATAACCCTGGGTCCCACTTTCGCCTTTACTACCGGAACTTTGGAGCGGCGGAGATACTTCGGTGTGTTCTCAAGGACAACCGGCGGGAAACCGGCATCCTTAAGCCGCAGCTTTCCTTTGTCGATGATCAGCATAGACACTGTCTGAGCCGCCGCGGCTAACTGCTCCTGCTGCTCAGCCTGTTTCTTTTCTGCTTTTTTTCCGAGGAAATATAATACGACACATGCGATGATCAATACAATTAAAATCACTAATAAAATGATCGTTACTTTACTCACGGGGAACCTCCTGTCTATCTCATTTTCACGAAATACATTGTATCATTCTTTCGGTGCAAGTGCAAGTGATTTGGGATTTTATGGGTTACTTTTATGAAGAAAGGCGATATAATGGTAACAGGACTATAGAGGGATCTGCCGGGTCCTGCAAAAATAAACAGCAGCGGAGGTGATCAGGATGTGTGATTTGTTTATAGAGAATATAGTGGATGGTTACAGGTGGGTTTTGGAGCATCTTTTTGTTATAAATATTATCTTCTCGCTGCTGATCATATTCTTTCAGCGGCGAGATCCGACCACAGTGTGGGCGTGGCTTCTTCTGCTGTATTTCATTCCAGTGATCGGCTTTATTTTATACCTTGTGCTTGCCCAGAATTTTCGCAAGGATAAGATGTTTAAGATGAAGGAGATCGAGGGGGAGATCAAATATGCGGTCAGGCGTCAGGAAGAATCTATCTTTCGGAAAAAGCTCCGTCTTAAAGACGCGGAGCTTGAGCGGTTCAAGAGGCTGATCCTTTATAATCTGAATGAGGGGGAGGCAGTGCTGACGGATAATAACGATGTGAGGGTTTATACAGACGGGGAAGACAAGTTCAGAGCGCTTCTTTGGGAGATGGAGCACGCAAAGCGGTATATCCACATGCAATATTATATCATTCGGAATGATGAGCTGTGGAAAGAAATAGAAGACGTGCTGATCCGAAAAGCCGGACAGGGTGTGAAAGTGAGGGTTTTGTACGACAGTATGGGATGCCGGGGAAGCGGCAGGGTTGATTGGATGAAGCTTCGTGCTGCCGGGGTGGAGACGGCAGAATTTTTCCCGGCGCTTCTGGGGAAATTCCAGCTCCGTATCAACTACCGGAACCACAGGAAGATTGTGGTTATCGATGGAAGGCTTGGCTTTATGGGCGGATTCAATATCGGCAGGGAATACCTTGGAAGAAGCCGTAAGTTCGGCTACTGGCGGGACACTCATCTGTGTATCGAAGGTTCAGCAGTGACATCACTGGCAGTCAGGTTCGTGCTGGACTGGAATTATGCGGCGAAGGAGAATCTGTTTTTGGATGACAGTCTGTTCGAGATACCAGAATACGTCAGAAACGGCAGAGACCCGGTTCAGATCATTACCAGCGGGCCTGATTCCAAGTATCCGAAGATACGTGACAATTATCTGAGGCTCATCCATATGGCCAGGAAGCGGATATATGTCCAGACGCCTTATTTCATCCCGGATGACAATATCAGGGATGCGCTTGTCATCGCAGCGAAGTCGGGAGTGGATGTGCGGATCATGATCCCGTGCAAGCCGGATCATCCGTTTGTATACTGGGCTACACATTCTTATCTTGGCGAGATGATTGAGGCGGGCGCCAGATGTTACACTTATGACAACGGTTTCCTGCACAGCAAATGTCTTTGCGTGGACGGACTGGTGAGCTGTGTGGGTACGGCAAATATGGATATCAGGAGCTTTGAACTGAATTTTGAAGTGAATGCGGTCATATACAGTGCAAAGACCACACAGAAGCTAGAGGATGCTTTCGAGAGCGATATCTCAAAGAGTACGATTATCACGAGGAAGATATATCAGAAGAGAAACTGGATCGTAAGAGCGAAAGAGCAGTTTTGCCGCCTTTTGTCTCCGGTGCTTTAGCAGGCGGAGGCAGTACGAAGCTGACTTCTGACGGGAGAAAGGATGAAATATCTGTGAAAAAGGTTTTAAACAAGACAGGATTGTGATATACTCAATCAGTGTTGATAACATGTAAAATAATTTAAAATATAAGAGGTGCAAGATGAAAAAGAAAGCAGCAGTAATGATGACAGGAATAGTATCTGCGGCAGTGCTTATGACAGCCTGCCAGGCCAGCAAGGGACTGGAGACAGATGCGGTTAAGATTACCCAGTATAAAGAAGTTGAGGTAGATCAGGTGCAAAAGCCCGGAGAGATCACGGACGAGGAAGTAGATACGCAGATTCAGACCGCGCTTGATGCCCAGGCCGAGACAAAGGAGATCAAAGACCGGGCAGTGAAAGACGGGGATATCGTCAATATTGATTTTGTGGGAAAGATTGACGGAAAGAAATTTGACGGAGGCTCGGCTGAAGGGTATGATCTGGAGATTGGTTCTGACAGCTTTATCGACGGGTTTGAGGATAGTATTATCAGCCATAAGATAGGTGATAAGTTCGACTGGAACGGAAAGTTCCCGGATAATTACGGCAACACAGAGTATGCGGGCAAGGATGTGGTATTCAGTATCACGCTGAACGGTATAACCGAGCGTATTGTCCCTGAACTTACTGATGAGACGGTGGCGAAGCTGTCTGAAAATGCGAAGAATGTAGAAGAATATAAGAAAGAAGTGAAAGGACAGCTTGAAGATAATGCCGAGCAGGAGTATCAGAATCAGCTCTATTCTAAGGTTTGGGGTAAGGTTTTGGAAAATACAGAGATAAAGAAATATCCTGACGGCGAGAAGGAAAAGGCCCAGGAACAGTTAAAGAGCCGTTATGAAGAGCTTGCGAAGAGCTACGACATGGAATTTAAGGATTTTGTTGAAAATCAAATGGGTATGAGTGAGGAGGATTTTGATAAGCAGGCTGCAGAAGTGGCAGAACAGAATGTAAAGTCAAAGATGGTTACCAATGCTATCGCTGAGAAGGAAAAGATCACCCTCAGTGATGAGGTTTATGAAAAGGAACTTAAAAGGATCGTTGAAATGTATGGCTACGATAGTGTCGATGCGTTAAAGGAGCAGGTAGAGGAAGAGGAGCTGAAAGCTACGGCCCTTAATAATCTTGTTGTCGAAGAGCTGGCAAAGAATTGTATTCAGAAATCATCCGGGAAATAAAGCATCCATGAGAAGATTTATATGGAAGCTGCACAAGATATCTTAATATAAGTTATGAGCCGTGTCAGCAGATAGCCAGATAAACGTTGTAATTCTGCGGAAAATGTTTTATGATAGTATTATGATACAGGTTATGATACAAGTTCCGGAGGAAGAAAGATGAGTGAGATTCAGAAAATAAATTCAACGCCCCTTTATCTGCAGCTTAAAAATAAGATCAAGAAGGAGATCCGCACCGGGATACTGAAGCCGGGAGACAAGCTTCCGTCGGAGATGCAGATGCAGAAGGAATACGGCATGAGCCGCGTGACTGTCCGCAACGCCATGTCCGAGCTGGAGGTGGAGGGATATATCATCAAGGTGCAGGGGAAAGGCAGCTTCGTCGCCCAGTCGGACATGCTAAGGCTCCCCATCGGCGTTACCAGCTTTACCGAGGATGCCAGGATGCAGGGAGTTGATTTTCGCTCCCGGGTGCTGACGGCAGGGCTTACGGATAAGTTTTTTGAGATGGATAAGGAGTTCTTCGGGCTGCGGGAGGGAGAGCAGGTGATGTGCATAAAGCGGCTTCGCAGCGCGGACAATGTTCCGATCGTCATCGAGGAGAACCATCTGCCCGCCCGGTTAAAGCGGCTTGAGCAGGAAGATCTGACCGGCTCGCTGTATGATATCCTGATCAATAAATATCATATGATTCCTTCCAATAAAGGCAGGAGAAGCGTTAAGATCACATTTGCCACGGAAGAGATCGCAGAATGGCTGCAGCTTTCCCTCGGCACGCCGGTGATCGAGTCCGAGCTGTGCGTGTATGACATGAACGGCGACCCGGTCCACACGGTGCGGGA
>CATLEM010000004.1 GCA_949916155.1 uncultured Dorea sp. | reverse complement strand
ACTTCAAATAAGTCAGAATGAATTTTTCAAAGTGCATTTAAATAAGTATAATGTAATCTTTTTGGATATCCAGTGGATGTACGGAAATGCGCTTGAGGAAATGAAGAGAGATTCAACTCTTAAAGTAGTGAGTTATATTCAGGAACAGGTGATAGCTGAGTTAAGAGAGGAATACTCCGAATATGTCCAAGACGATGATATTTCATTGCCATCGGTATTGGCAAAAATTAATGTTATGACAAAAGATCAGTTTATCATTATTATTGATGAATGGGACTGTTTGTTCCGGGAGGACAAAAATAACGAAAATCTTCAGAAAGAATATATCAATCTTTTAAGAGGGCTGTTTAAAGGAACGCCGTCAGGAGCTTTTTTAAAGCTTGCTTATATTACGGGAATTTTACCAATAAAAAAATACGGCACACAGTCAGCTTTAAATAATTTTCGAGAACATACAATGGTCAGTCCAAGACAGATGGCAGAGTATGTCGGTTTTACAGAGACAGAGGTAAGAACTATTTGCAAAAAACATGATATGCCATTTAAAGAGATGCAAAGATGGTATGACGGATATTATTTTGAAAAGATAGGACATATTTATAGCCCTAATTCAGTAATTGAAGCTGTAGATAGTGGAGAATTCGGGAATTATTGGTCTGGAACAGAGACGTATGAGTCTTTGATGACGTACATTGCAATGGATTTTGGCGGGTTAAGACAATTGATTGTAGACATGCTGGGAGATCAGGGATGTAGTATTGACGTGGAATCATTTCAAAACGATATTACTTCATTTAAGTCTGCAGATGATGTTATTACCCTGCTAATTCATATGGGATATCTGGCTTATGACAGTAAAACAAAAAAAGTTTTTATTCCAAATGATGAGGTGAGGAGTGTTTTTCTGCGGGCAATTAAGAATGATGGGTGGGAAGAAGTAATAAAGGCGGTTGATGCATCGGAAGCTTTACTTAAGGCAACTTTGGAGATGGACGAAAAAGCTGTGGCGCAGATGATACAGGAAGTCCATATGCAAAGTTCGTCCAGTCTGATTTATAACAATGAAATTTCTTTGAGCAGTGTGATTGCATTGGCATATTATAGTGCGTGCAGAGATTATACGCTTGTAAGAGAATTGCCGACAGGCAATGGATTTGCCGATATGGTTTTCCTTCCTAAACGTACATCTTTAAATCCGGCATTGATTGTGGAACTAAAATGGAACAAAACCGCAGAAGGAGCAATCGGCCAGATTAAAAGCAAAGGATATGTGTCAGCCCTTAAAGAGTATAAAGGAAATATTTTGCTTGTCGGAATCAATTATGAGAAGAAAAGCAGAAAACATCAATGTAGGATAGAAAAATTTGAAATGTAATTTTTGCAGTATCATAAATTATTAAAAAGTTCGTGTCATTAACTTGACACAAGGGGGATTACGTGCGATGGAGGAGCTTTCTAAACTGGAGGAAGACAGAAGGACAGATGTGTACATTTCTGATCATCGAGCCGGCAGGCTATCCGCCGACGTATCCCCATCCCTTCTCACTAAGATACGGCACCATTTTCTCTTCAAAGATCTGCACTGCCTTCAGCGTCGCTTCATTGGGATACTTATGCTTTATCTCATAGGTGATCCTCTCCGGCGGCTGCACCGGATTGGCAATCTCGCTTATATACACCTGCCGGAGTGTCTTAAGCCTGTCCGCTACAGAAATCGGCGCGATCACCCACATCCGCTCATCAGACATCAGATGAAGCAACAGCTCAAAGGTATCCACTTCAATCCTCGGTCTCTCCCCCTTGCTCACCCACTGGTCGTGCCAGATCTGGTAGTTTGCCTCCCAGCTTAAGAATATCTCCCACTCCTTATTCAGTTCATCTGTGTGGATAACCGGCTTCTTAAGCTCGGTTTCCGCTGACTGTACGATAAACATCCGCTCCTTTAACACGGGCTTTGCAATGATATTTTTAAACTGCAGATGATGATACACGAATCCCAGGTCAATCTCATGGTTCTCCAAAAGTCCGTAAAGTTCATAAGAATAATGTGTTTTGATATGAAGGTTCATCGTATGCTCTTTTGCTCCCAGCATCTCACTGTACAAGTCAAATAATATCGCACTATTCATCGTATCCGTACACCCGATGGTCAGATAAAGCTTCTCCCTGCTGTTTTTCAGAAGCTGCATCTCCCGCCAGATGGACAGCCACCGTTCCGCAATGGGGATAAATTCTTCCCCCTGGGAAGTAAGCTCAATCTGCTTATAACCTTTTTTTCTTGTGATCAGCTTTACCTGCAGCTCCTCTTCCAGAAGCTTCAGCCGGTGGCTCACCGTGGGCTGAGATAAAAAGAGATTATCCGCTGTCTTCGTAATATTTTTTGTCTTAACTATCATTAAAAATGTCTCAATATCTGCTAAATTCATAGATACTCCTCTCCACGAAACATCAACTATATTAATATTATACAATGAAATTATTCATCTTTCAATTTTTGTTTTCGGTGACTTGATCACAGAAAGAGAACGAGTTGCTGTCCGAACAACGAGGATTGATCAGGACCCTCTATGTTCCTGATAACCTGAAGACATTTGAATTAGATCTGTAATTGATGAAATCCGTTTTTTTTATTTCATATCTATAACATTTACAAAAAACATGGTATAATCTATTAATATAACCAAAATTACTTCAGCAGGATGGAAAACAAGATGGAAAAGAAACCAAGAAGAAGTCGAAGAAACACTTTGTTTCTTTCTATTATATTAGTTTTTTGTATTTTAGGGACTGTTGTTTTCTCCGTCGCCAAAAAGATATCCTCAGAGATGTCCTCATCTGCGATTCACAATCTAAGCGCCAGTCTCGATCTGATCAAAAATACTATTGAGTCTGTTTTAGTCAAAGAAACAGAATTCCAGACCTTGATCGCCCATGAGATCGCATCGTCTGATGATCCTTATGAATTTATTCGTTCCTACGAAAAAAACCGTACGATGGTTAAGCTGTCGCTTATTCCATCCGGAGAAACAAAGGGTATCTCCAGTTCAGGAGAAGAATTTACGGAAGATGAGCTGGACTTTTCTTTCGGAAAAACAGTGAATAACCTGCCCCTTTCCCAATCTTACCTGAACGGTATGGGAACATGGGCGTACACGATGAAATGCCCGATTGTGAAGGAAGACAGGGAAATAGGCACACTCTACGTAGAGTATACTTTTGACTCTTTCGAAGATTCGCTGCCAGACGGATTTTACAACAACAGCGCCATGCTCTATATCATGGATGCCAAGAGTCAGAGGCTTGTATTAAAGCCTACAGGCAAAGGAGAACGGGAGGCCGGGCATCTGAACCTTGCAGATTTTTACCGGGCGAACAATATTCTTGAAGAGACGATTCAGGACCGGGTTTCCCGAAGCATTGACTCCGGGGGTAATCTCATGTTTTACCATGACATACGGGACAAAAGCTCACTGATCTATATGTGGGCCGTGAATGACGGAGCGATTTATCTTATCGGTTATGTACCTGTCGAAGCAATCCAGCAGGAGGGACGCTCTGTAAACCAGAATATCCTCATCGTCGTAATTGTTATGCTGGCTGCTTTCTTTCTCTGCTGCATCCTGTACTATTTCAACAGAAAAGAAGACGATAAGATCCGTCAGGAACGGGAGGCAGAAAGAGAGATTCATAATAAACAGCTCGCGGAGGCGCTGCAGGCTGCCCAGATCGCCAGCAACTCCAAGACTACTTTTCTTTCTAATATGTCCCACGACATCCGCACTCCGATGAACGCGATTCTCGGATTCACCACCTTGCTTGCCAAGGATGCGGATAATCCGGTCAAAGTAAGAGAATATACAAAAAAGATCACCGCATCCGGCCGGCATCTTTTAAGCCTGATCAACGACGTACTGGACGTATCAAAGATCGAGAGCGGGAAGGTCGTACTCACCATCGGAGAATTCACGCTCAGCAGCCTGGTTTCATCTGTCGATGCTATCATCCGGCCAATGGCCAGGGAGAGGAATCAGAGTTTTTACGTATCAGTGACAGATATCAAACACGAATATCTGATAGGAGACGAGACAAGAATCAACCAGATTCTTATCAATCTTCTTTCCAACGCAGTGAAGTATACACCAGAAGGCGGTAGCATCTGGTTTAGGATCATCGGCCTTAAACAGCGTTCCAGCCAGTTTGAACATATCCGGATCGAGGTTGAAGATGATGGATACGGCATGACGCAGGAATACTTAAAGACTATATTCGATGCATTTACACGAGCCGAAAACAGTACGACGAATAAAGTCCAGGGAACCGGACTTGGCATGGCGATCACAAAAAACATCGTGGAACTAATGGGCGGAACTATCGATGTCTCCAGTGAAGTCGACAAGGGAAGTCTTTTCAGGGTTGAACTGGAACTTCGTATCCCAAACGAAAAGTCCGACAAATTGTTCTGGACAGAGAGCGGTATTACACGGATTCTCGCGGTAGACGACGACATAGATATCTGCAAGAGCATCCAGACGCTTATGAATAACACCGGCATCACGGTGGACATCGCTTCCTCCGGCGCTGAAGCCATACAGCTGATCCGCCGGTCCGTCGGTAAAGATACATCCTACGGTGCTATTCTTCTCGACTGGAAGATGCCGGAGATGAACGGCGTGGAGACAGCAGAAAAGATCCGTGGGCTCATACCTGAAGATGTTCCTGTCATCTTCCTCACCGCCCATGACAGCGGAGAGATGCAGGATGAGGCTTCCTCTATAAAAAATGCAGGATTTCTCACAAAACCTTTCTTCGTATCCGCATTAAAAGAGGTGCTCATCAAGCTTAAGGAGACAATGGATGGCAAAACACATATACTGGAAGCCGATGAGGCGAGCGCCCTTAACGGCCTTCATTTCCTCGTCGCAGAGGACAACGACATTAATGCGGAGATTCTGTCAGAGCTTTTGGACATTGAAGGCGCCAGCTGTGATATCGTAGAAAACGGTCAGCTCGCACTGGAACGATTCTCTGATGCTGCTCCGGGCGAATACAACGCTATTCTGATGGATGTTCAGATGCCTGTCATGAACGGTTACGAAACCTCACAAAAGATTCGCGCATTGGTTCGCGAAGACGCACAGTCGATCCCGATCATCGCAATGACGGCGAATGCTTTTGCAGAGGATGTAAAAGACGCACTGGATGCAGGGATGGATGTCCACATTGCGAAGCCTATCGACATAGACTTATTGAAAAAAACGGTAAAACAATTTATCATTAATAAAAAAATTCAGATATCAACAGAGGTGAGCAATCCATGAAGATGAATGTAGCAAAAATATCACCAAAACTTACAGCAGCATTTTTGACCGCCATTATGACCTTCAGCCTTGCGGCCTGCGGAGGGAAACCTGACACCAGCGAGAATCTTGTCTCAAATAATGAAAAAGGAAAAAAATATATTAATCTTTTTGGACCTATGGAGAAATCCAAACCTAACGCTACCAACGCAGCAAGAAACGCTTTTGACCAGACCGTGGAAATGGCGGAAAAGGAGTTGGGACTGACCGTTGAGTACAGAACCTACACGGCGGAAAATTATCAGGAAAAATCCTATGATGACGTCACCCTCGACCGGGTCCGCAACAACATGGATGATTTTTATCTGATGAACCCAGATACAATAAAGGCTTTAGGTACAGAAGACAGACTGGTAGATCTGTCCGGGCTTGAGTGTGCCAAGAATCTGAGGGATGTGGTAAAGACAGCCAACACCGTCAACGGGAAGCTGGTCGCTATTCCGCAGGAGGTGGTGGCCTACGGCCTGTTTGTCAATAAGGATATGTTTGACCAATACAAATTAAAGCTGCCCAATACACCGGAAGAGTTCATGGAATGTTGCCGCGTATTTAAAGAAAACGGCATCGAGACTCCCATCGGAGCGAACCGCTGGTGGCTGGAAACCTTCGTTCTCGCTCAGGGCTTCGCGGACCTTTACAACGGCGGTAACACGGAAGCGGAGGTTGAAGCGCTCAACAAAGGTGAGGCAAAATACAGCGATTACCTGCGTCCCGGCTTTGAATATTTAAAAGAACTGATCGACAAAGGTTATATTGATGCTAAAACCGCCCTTACCTACGAAGCGATAGAAGGAGAAGGCGCAGACTTTTTAGCCCAGAAAACTCCGATCGTCATGGCATACTGGGGTGCGGCGAACTCGGAAACCGCGTACGGAAAGCCTGACTTTAACATGCAGGTTATTGGATTTCCGACCAAGCTCGGACAGATGCCCGTCGTACCGATCACCGGTTACGGGGTCTGCGCAGGAGCCGAGCATCTTGACGATACGCTGAATGTTCTGGATGTCATTCTTTCTGATGAGGCTCTTCAATTATATTCGGAACATAATAAGGTCATCTCTCCCTCCAAGAATGTGGAAGTAGACTGTATCCCGGCATTGGAGCCGCTGAGAGACCGGATCAAAGAAAATATATACGTGTTAGGTTCAAATGCCGGCATGGATGTAGAGCAATGGGGAAACACCTGCCTGATCGTGCGTGAACTTATGGGCGGAGCCAGTGTAGATGAATGTATGGCACAGTTCGATAAACTGCAGGAAGAAGCGCTGAGCAAATCGGATTCTTCCAAAAATTAACAAAGGCTCGGCACTTTCCGATACACGATCGAGTCAAATATCCGTGCAAGCATGGCCGCTTGGCTCGTTGTTTCGCTGGAATAAACAAAATATGTTTAATAAATGCAGGCGTTAAAAATTAAATTTAATGCTTGCATTTTTTTGCTTTCGGGTATAATATAAATATATGCTTAATATAGTTTTTAAAACTACATGTTATCATATTGAATATTCAAGGAGGTGTATCGTATGTCAGATACTATCAACCGTTATGTAAAAGATCCCGGAAGCGCAATCACTCATTTTATCGGCATGCTCATGGCTATATTTGCGGCAGTCCCGCTGATCATCAAAGCGGCTCATGAACCGGGCCGCATATACCTGGTTTCCATTATCATCTATGCGGCCAGCCTGATCCTGTTATATGCAGCCAGCACGACCTATCATACCTTCAACCGCTCGGAGCGGATGAACACGATCCTGAAAAAGATCGACCATATGATGATCAGTGTGCTTATTGCCGGAAGCTACACACCGATCTGTCTTCTCGTGCTGGGCGGAAAGAGAGGGCTTATCCTTCTGGCGATCGTATGGAGCTTTGCCATCGTCGGCATCCTCATTAAAGCGTTCTGGGTCTACTGTCCGAGATGGGTATCATCCTTACTGTATATCGGGATGGGATGGACCTGTGTACTGGCATTTACCCAGATCCTTAATTCCATGTCCACAGCGGCTTTCCTGTGGCTCCTTGCCGGCGGCGTTATCTATACTGCGGGCGGCGTCATCTATGCACTCAAGCTCCCGCTCTTCAATCTGAAGCACAAGAATTTCGGAAGCCACGAGATCTTCCATCTGTTCGTCATGGGCGGCAGCGCGTGCCATTTTGTTGTCATGTATGTATTCGTCCTCTGACCATAGTATTACTCTGATAGCTGAATGATGCGAATAATTTCATCCAGCACTTTTTTCTTTCCCGATCATCCGTAATTTCTCCTGCCGGGTCATGCGCTTTATGGCGTACTCCCGGCTCATGGCCTCTTGTTTCGTCCAGTGCTCTTCTGTATATACCAGCTTCACCGGGCGGCGGCTCTTCGTATACTTCGCCCCTTTTCCCGCATTGTGCGCCTCCACCCGCTTCTTCACATCTGTCGTCCATCCAGTATAAAGACTGCCGTCCCTGCACTCTACAATGTAAGTATAATTCATATCCTCACCTTTTATAACCCTCTAAAATATCTTCATCCCATATTTACAAAAGCATCCCCATAATCAAGACACCCCTTATATCTATCTTCTCCCATACCCTTAATTATAAAATATCCAACACAAAAAGAACAGCCCGGCAAATAGCCGGACTGCTTCTTTTTGCTTTTTCTTTTTTACTCTACCAGGTAGTCCATCGGATTGACCGGTTGTCCATCTTTTCTCATTTCAAAGTATACGTTGCACCCCTCTACGCTGTAATAGATCGTCGGGTCTCCCACATATCCAAGCACCGTCTTACTGTCCACATAATCTCCGGTCTTAACCTTCACATCGTTTAACTGTCCGTAGAACAGTTCATAGCCGCCTCCGATATCAACGTTGACCACTGTCCCTGTCTCTGCTGTCTTGTCAATAGATTTCACTATCCCCGGAGCAGAAGAGATGACCTGGTCGCCTTTCTCACCCGAGATCACCAGCGCCGGATTGTACTTAAACTGGTCTAATGTAGAAAAATATACGGTCTTATCCATGCTGTAATTCATCAGAAGCGTCCCTTCTACCGGCCACAAAAGTTTACTGTCGCTTGAAAAATTCACTGCATTGCTTTTCCCTGCTGTCTGCTCTGTGTTCTTCTCAGATTTGCTCTCCGGCGCCTGCTCTTCTTCCGTTCCCTCCGCACCGTCAGTTTCAGCAGTTTCGGGAGCCTTTGCCAAAGCATCGTCTTCCTTTTCGTTAATGATCAGATTAGTATTCGCTTCCTCTGATTTTTCTGTCTTGTCCTTCTCTTCCTGTTTCTTTGCCTGCGACAGCTCCATCTGCTCTATTTCCTGCTGTGATTGTCTGTAGTCTCTAAATGTATATGTTCCCACAATTGCAATTGCTGCTGCAAAACACAACACTGCCGCCACTGCTGCTCCTCTGTTCTTTCGTTTCGGCTTAAATCTTGGAGTTTGCCTTTCATTATTCATTATTATCACCACCTCTGACTTTATTTTTGCCAGATAGCAGCTGACTTATTCTTCGAAATAAAATTAAATCAAACTTTACTTCGACTGATTCAGAAGCACGATATCCGTCACCTCTTTAAGCTCTGTATCTTCAAAAAATTCTTCTAATATCTCCTCGTATTTATCTCCTTTTTTTGCCATCTCATTAGCCGTATTCTGACTCATCCCCAGTCCATGCCCGACACCCCTCGTCGTGATCCTGAGCTTCCCATTGTATTTCTGCAATGTAAAACAACTTGACGCAAGATGGCAGTTTGTCCGGAACTCCTCACCGCTTATCTTTTCCTTTCCCACCCTGACACTGAGCACATAGCCCGCAGTATCGCATTTTTCCACCTCAGCATCCATATCCTCAAGCGTCACGGTCTGTATCTGCTCCTCTGACTCGATATCCAGCGGACACTCTATAATCTTGAGATAAGGATATTTCTTTCCAAGTACCTCTTTCCCGTCCCTGGTACTCCCATTACTCAGGCGGAAAAACGGTGTCTTGGCAAGTTTTCCGTCATACATGAGCACCTGGCCTTCCGTATCCCGCCACGCACTCCTAAGCTTATTGTAATAACGGGAATATTTTGTCACGCCCCATGCCTTTTCCATCTGCTTCTTTGTCCAAAAGGAATCCTCCAGCACTATATCGCTTCCTTCTTTCTCTATCTGCCGGTAAATATCCGTCCTCACCAATACAGCCTGGGCCTTAAGCATTTCTTTTTCATAACCCGGCAGTACCTCCTTTGCCATAATCCCTATACAGTAATCCTCAATCGGCAGTTCTGCAACGCTGCTTTCTCCTGATGAAATATTACTGCTGTCAGTATCCGCTCCCTGGCGGCCCGCTTCTTCCGACTGTTTTTTATCCAGCCTGACCTTTACATATGTCCCGTCCACGTGTGACGAGACCGTGATGCTTGGCCCATTTATAAACACGGTTATCACGTAAGGCAATAACACGATGATGATCAGATAATACCCGAATTGCTTGAATCTCTGCCGCATAAAAAAGCCCTCCCATACATTACTGTATGAGAGAGCCTGCTGTTTTATTCATCTATAACGGGAAAATGCTGGCCTCCTGTGATGATTTGTCTTCTACTTCGATCTTATCAAGCTTCCAGATATCCTCCACGTACTCCTCGATCGTCCGGTCTGAGGAGAATTTACCGCAGCATGCAGTGTTAAGGAGAGCCATCTTCGCCCATCTTTCCTGATCTTTGTAAGCTTCTTCCACTTTCTCCTGTGCCTCTGCATAAGCGCGGAAATCTTTCAGGATAAAATACATATCCGCCTTATCATTCCCTTTTCTCACCAGAAGGCTGTTGTAAAGGTCGCGGTATCTCTCTGAATCACCCTCCGCATAAGTGCCGTCCACAAGCTGGTTCACCACCGTGCGGATCTCCTCGTCACTGTTGTAGATGTCATACGGGTTGTAGCCGCCGTTCTTCTCGTACTCCATAACCTCGTCAGAGCTCATGCCGAAGATAAACGCGTTCTCCTCGCCCACTTCCTCGACGATCTCCACATTAGCGCCGTCCATCGTTCCCAGGGTCGGAGCGCCGTTTAACATAAACTTCATATTACCTGTACCGGAAGCTTCCTTGGAAGCTGTGGAGATCTGCTCGCTCACATCCGCCGCCGCGAAGATCCACTCCGCGTTGGATACGCGGTAATCCTCGATAAATACTACCTTAAGCTTTCCGTTGATGCTGCGGTCATTGTTCACCACGTCCGCAACAGAGTTGATCAGCTTGATGATCTCTTTTGCGCGGACATATCCCGCGGAAGCCTTGGCGCCGAAGATAAATGTCCTTGGATAGAAGCTTAACTCCGGATGTTTTTTAATCTTATTATACAGATACATCACATGCAGGATATTGAGAAGCTGTCTCTTGTACTCGTGGAGACGCTTAACCTGCACGTCGAAGATAGAATCCGGATCAACTTCAATCCCGTTGTGCTCCATGATGTACGCCGCAAGCCGCTCTTTGTTCTTGCGCTTAATCGCCATGAATTCCTTGAGGGAAGTCTCATCATCCGCGTATTTCTTAAGGCCGCTCATCAGCGTAAGATCCGTCACCCAGTCTTTGGTGCACAGCTTCTTCGTTACCCAATCAGCAAGCAGCGTATTGCCGTGCATAAGGAAACGTCTCTGGGTGATGCCGTTCGTTTTGTTGTTGAACTTCTCTGGCATCATCTCGTAGAAATCCTTGAGTTCGCGCTTCTTAAGTATCTCTGTATGAAGCCTTGCCACACCATTTACCGAATACCCTGCAACGATCGCAAGATGCGCCATCTTCACCTGGCCGTCGCGCAAGATCCCCATCTTCTTTACCTTCTCCTCATCGCCCGGATACATCTCCCGCACCTGGATGATAAAGCGGCGGTCGATCTCCTGGATAATCTGGTATACTCTCGGGAGAAGCCTTGAGAATAAGTCGATCGGCCATTTTTCAAGAGCCTCTGCCATGATCGTATGGTTCGTGTAAGCGCAGGCTTTTGTCGTAACCTCCCACGCCTCATTCCAGCCGAGCTGATAGTCGTCAAGAAGGATCCTCATCAGCTCCGCAACCGCTACGGTCGGATGGGTATCATTCATCTGGAAGGTCGCCTTCTCGTAGAGCTTACGCACATCGTCATGTTTCCTCATATACTTCGCAACTGCTGCCTGAAGGCTTGCGGACACGAAGAAATACTGCTGTTTCAGACGCAGCTCTTTTCCGGCGTAATGATTGTCATTCGGATAGAGCACCTCTACGATATTCTTCGCAAGGTTCTGCTGCTCCACTGCCTTGTGGTAATCGCCCCGGTCAAAGGACTCAAGCTGGAAGTCCACGATCGGCTCCGCGTCCCAGATACGGAGGGTATTTACATGGTTATTATTGTATCCGACGATCGGGTAATCATAGGGCACGGCGCGCACGGACTCGTAATTCTCCTGCTTGAATACCGTCTTTCCCGTCTCGTCGTACTCGACACGGATATTACCGCCGAAACGGATCTCCTTGGCATACTCCGGCCTTCTCAGCTCGAACGGGTTGCCGTCCTTTAACCAGTTATCCGGCGCCTCCACCTGATAGCCGTCCTTGATCTTCTGTTTGAACATCCCGTAACGGTAGCGGATACCGCAGCCGTAAGCCGCGTATCCCAGAGAAGTCAGCGAGTCGAGAAAACATGCCGCAAGACGGCCAAGGCCGCCGTTTCCAAGCGCCGGATCTGGCTCCTGGTCCTCAATCGCATTAAGGTCGATGCCAAGTTCGTCTAGCGCCTGCGCCACCTCTTTATAAGCGGTCATATTGATCAGGTTGTTGCCCAGTGCACGGCCCATCAGGAACTCCATGGACATATAATATACGATCTTCGGATCATCCTTATCGATCTGTCTCTGCGTCTCGATCCAGTCGTCGATGATCGCTTCCTTCACTGCGTAGGAGACTGCCTGGAATTTTTCCTGCGAATTCGCCTCGTCAAGCTCTATGCGGAATAATCTTTTGACATTCTCCTGCACATCTCTCTTAAAAATTGATTTTCTAAACCTTGAATTCATCTGCCTAAATCCTTTCCACACCAAGTGTAACTTTTTCTCCGTTGATCTTCCACTCTTTCACATATCCTGCCGGAGTTTTTTCTTCAACAGAAACAGCCAGCGTCTCTTCACCGATAACTGCTGCGTTGCCGGCAAATACCCTTCCGGCCTTCTCGGTTCCCTCGTAAGTGACGGCAATCTTATCCATAACCTCAAATCCGGCTTCCTTGCGCATCGTCTGAACCTTGCTGATGATCTCACGCACAAAGCCTTCCTCTAAAAGCTCCTCAGAAAGGTTCGTATCCAGGACAACGGTAATTCCATTATCATTCTCCGATACATACCCTTCCGTCTGCGCGGACTCAATAAGCAGGTCTTCCCGGAAGAGCGTGATCTCCTGCCCGCTTACGTCAAGCTTCAGCGCGCCTGTCCCGTTCAGCTCATCCATCGCCGCGTTGCCGTCGATCTCACTGAGCGCTGCCTTGATTCCGCCTAACATTTTACCATATTTCGGGCCGACTGTCTTTAGTTGAGGTTTGAAAGAATAAGAGGTGAAATCCCGTACTTCTTGTGTAAATGTCACAGTTTTCACGTTCAGCTCATCCGTCACGATATCCGCGTAAAATTTCGGCAGCTCGAAATCCGCTTTCACATACATCTGCCCGATCGGCTGGCGGTTCTTGATGTTCGCCGTATTCCTGCAGGCGCGGCCCATAACGACAAGCTTAAGCACATTGTCCATGTTCGCCTCAAGCTCCTTGTCGATAAAGCTCTCCATAACCTCCGGGAAATCGCACAGATGGATGCTCTCCGGCGCATCTTTATCGATGCTCCTTACCAGATTCTGGTAAATGTCCTCGGTCATGAACGGGATCATCGGCGCCGCCGCCTTGCTGCACACAACAAGCGCAGTGTAGAGCGTCATATAAGCGTTGACCTTATCCTGCTCCATGCCCTTCGCCCAGAAGCGCTCGCGGCTTCTCCTGACATACCAGTTGCTCATATCATCCACAAAATCCTGCAGCGCCCTTGCCGCCTCCGGGATCCGGTAATCCGCCAGGTTAGCGTCCACTTCTTTCACCAGCGTGTTGAGCTTGGAGAGAAGCCACTTATCCATCACGGATAATTTATCATATTCCAGCGTATATTTTGTCGCGTCAAAATTGTCAATGTTCGCGTACAGCACAAAGAATGCGTACGTGTTCCACAGCGTACCCATGAACTTGCGCTGCCCTTCCACCACTGCTTTCCCGTGGAAACGGTTGGGAAGCCACGGCGCGCTGTTCACGTAGAAATACCAGCGGATCGCGTCTGCACCGTATTTTTCCAGGGCATCAAAAGGATCGACGGCATTTCCCTTGGACTTGCTCATCTTCTGCCCCTTCTCATCCTGCACATGCCCAAGCACGATAACATTCTTATAAGGCGCCTTGTTAAAGATCAGCGTAGAGATCGCAAGGAGGGAATAAAACCACCCTCTCGTCTGGTCTACCGCCTCGGAGATAAAGTCCGCCGGGAACTGCTGCTCGAACACCTCCTGGTTCTCGAACGGGTAATGGTGTTGGGCAAAGGGCATCGCCCCGGAATCAAACCAGCAGTCGATAACCTCCGGCACCCGGTGCATCTCTTTGCCGCACTCCGGACAGCGGATCGTCACCTCGTCGATATACGGGCGGTGAAGCTCGATATCCTCCGGGCAGTTGTCAGACATGGACTTTAATTCCTCGATACTGCCTACCGAGTGCTGGTGTCCGCACTCGCACTCCCAGATATTTAAAGGCGTGCCCCAGTAACGGTTCCGGCTGATGCCCCAGTCCTGGACATTCTCCAGCCAGTCGCCGAAACGCCCTTTTCCGATACTCTCCGGGATCCAGTTGATCGTATTATTATTGGCGATCAGGTCATCCTTTACCTCCGTCATCTTGATAAACCATGACTCGCGGGCATAGTAGATCAGCGGCGTATCACATCTCCAGCAGTGGGGATAGCTATGCTCGAAGTTCGGCGCCTCAAACAGAAGCCCGCGCTTCTCTAAATCCTTCAATACCTCCGGATCCGCTTTCTTGACGAACAGTCCGGCAAACGGCGTGGATTCCGCCATATTTCCCTTCTCATCCACAAGCTGTACGAACGGCATATCGTACTTACGGCAGACCTTCGCGTCGTCCTCACCGAATGCAGGGGCGATGTGTACCACTCCTGTACCGTCCGTCAGCGTTACATAATCGTCACAGGTCACATAGAACGCTTTCTTTCGCTGATTCGCGATGCCGTCCGCCGCGCACTGGTAAAGCGGTTCATATTCCTTGTACTCAAGCTCCTTGCCGGTATACGTCTCAAGCACCTCGTAGGCTGCCTCCCCGTCCTTCGCCAAAGGCGCCAGCACGGTATCCAGAAGCGCCTCCGCCATATAATACGTATAGCCGTCGATGCATTTCACTTTCGCGTAAGTCTCCTTCGGGTTCACGCAAAGCCCCAGGTTTGACGGAAGCGTCCACGGGGTGGTGGTCCAGGCGAGAAGATACGCATCCTCTCCCGCCGCCTTAAAACGCACGATCGCAGAGCGCTCCTTTACATCCTTATACCCCTGGGCTACTTCCTGGGCAGAAAGGGGCGTGCCGCAGCGCGGGCAGTAAGGAACGATCTTAAAGCCTTTGTAAAGAAGGCCTTTGTCCCAGATCTTTTTCAGCGCCCACCACTCAGACTCAATATAATCATTGTGATAAGTTACGTACGGGTTATCCATATCCGCCCAGAAACCTACAGTGCCGGAGAAATCCTCCCACATGCCTTTATATTTCCAGACGCTTTCTTTACATTTGTCGATAAACGGCTCTAAGCCGTACTCTTCGATCTGCTCCTTTCCGTCAAGCCCCAGCGCTCTTTCCACCTCAAGCTCCACTGGAAGCCCGTGTGTATCCCAGCCGGCCTTCCTCGGCACTTTGCTACCCTTCATGGTGCGGTATCTGGGGATCATATCCTTGATCACCCGGGTAAGCACGTGGCCGATGTGAGGCTTGCCGTTCGCTGTCGGCGGCCCGTCGTAGAACATATAGATATCGTTGCCATCCTTTTCTTCCATACTCTTCTCGAAGATCTTCTGCTCTTCCCAGAATTTCAGGACATCCTTTTCTCTGTCAACAAAATTCAGATCTGTCGAAACTTTCCTGTACATGATAATCCTCCTTTTTAAAATGAAAAAAAGCTTCTGCCCTGTATAGGACAAAAGCTGCGCTTCTGCTTATCAACCACCTAAACATACCATCATATGCCTCCCGTATAACGGCGGGACTCCGTCGGTTCCTACTGATCGCTTTACTGTTCGGAAGCCGCAGCTCAGAAGTGATATTCAGTTATATCCTACTTGCACCGGGCTTACACCGTCCCCGATTCGCTGCGCCGTTTGAATATAGCCTACTGTCTTCGTCATCGTTTTTTCTTGTGCGATAATATTATAGGTAAAAACTCCTGGCACGTCAAGCTATTTATCATCTTTTTCTGTCATACTTTCAAATAATTTTTCAAAAAGAATATTCTAACTCAAAATTCTATGTTATACTATATCCGATTATAATATCTTTATTCCTGAATAAACTTTTACCGAAAGGAGGCCCGGGAATGCATAAAAAACCAATTTTCATCTGTGTATCTTCCCTCATGCTTATCTTTTCAGCTGCTTTCCTGCCCGGATGCTCTGACGATACCTCCGGGACAGTGAGCGCTTCGGATGTTTTTGAATCTGGCAGCTCATCTGAAAAAGCTTCGGATACGAACCACACAGACGAAAAGCGCGCAACACTTAAAGAACCTCTGATTCCTGTTGCTTCTGGGGAAGTCACCTGCGGAAATCAGAATATTTCTATCGACGCATCCAATCTAGCCGAAGGATATTTTATGGTCAAATATGAGGGGGATGCCGACAAAGTCAAGCTGCAGCTTAAAGGTCCTGACGGCGAGACCTACACTTATACACTTGCGATCGGTTCCTATGAAGCGTTTCCTCTGTCAGCAGGCGACGGGAACTATCATCTTGATATACTGGAACACGCATATGACGATATGTACGCGACGGCTCATTCTGAAGATTTTATGGTTAAGCTTAATGATGAATTCCGCCCATTCCTGTATCCGAACCAGTATGTCTGGTTCACACCTGAATATAAGGCGGTGGCATACGCCGCCAAGCTTTCCGACGCATCTTCCAATGACCTGGACTACGTAGGACAGGTATACCACTACGTGATAGATAATATTGATTATGATGAGGAGCTTGCCGAGAATGTACAATCCGGCTATCTCCCGAATATTGACAGGACCATGGACTCCGGAAAAGGCATCTGCTTTGACTATGCATCACTGATGGCCGCCATGCTCCGCTCCCAGGGCGTCCCTACCAAACTGGTCATCGGTTATTCCGGCGAGGCTTACCACGCATGGATCAGCGTCTATTTAAAAGAGACCGGATGGGTGGATAAGATCATCGAATTCGACGGGAGGAACTGGTCTCTGGTAGATCCTACCCTCGCTGCCAATAACAGCGGCTCCGCTGTCAAGAAATACATCGGCGACGGCAGTAATTACACAGAAAAATATTCTTATTAAAAATAACTTTATGGAGGACAATTATGAAGCAGACGAACTCATTTGGAAAAGCATTTTCCAGCATGGAGCTGGCTTCCTTCTGCGGACAGATCGCCCTGATCTTAAAGTCAGGCATCTCATCCCTAGAAGGGCTTAATATTATGCTGGAGGATACCTTTTCTCCCGAAGAGGAACCTATCTTAAAAGCCCTTATTGAAAATATGCAGGAGACCGGAAGCCTTTACCAGGCGCTGGAATCAACCCATCTGTTCCCTTCTTACATGATCCACATGGTACAGATCGGTGAAGAGACCGGTACTCTTGACGAGGTTATGGCTGCCCTGCAGGCTCACTACGAGCGGGAGGACACGGTAAATAAAAGCATCCGCAATGCTGTTACATACCCTATGCTCATGACCGGTATGATGGTAATCGTGATCATCGTTCTTCTCGTCAAGGTCATGCCTATCTTTAATCAGGTATTTGTGCAGCTCGGTACAGAGATGACCGGCTTCTCCCGGGTACTGATGAATATGGGAACAGCCATAAACCGTTATTCCGTCGTATTTATCCTGCTCCTTATCCTGGCCGCCGCTCTTATCCTGTACGGCACACGGACACAGTCCGGGCGGAATATGTGCAGGAGCCTGGGTTATAAATTCGCATTCTCAAAAGCTGTCTACGAAGAACTTGCCTCCTGCCGTTTTGCCAGCGGCATGGCGCTGACCTTAAGCAGCGGGCTCAATCCTGACCGGAGTATGGAGCTGGTCAATTCACTGAACGATGACCCGTTTTTCCAGAAAAAGCTTGATGAATGTCAGAATCACATTAATGAAGGCAAAGATCTGACGGACGCGCTGTTTGCCTCCGGCATCTTTACCGGTATGTACGCGCGTATGGCATCCATCGGTTCCAAGACAGGCTCCATGGACCAGGTGATGGATACGATCGCGTCCCTGTATCAGGATAACATCGATAACCGCATGAACAATATACTTGCAACTTTAGAGCCTACATTAGTCATTCTTTTATCTTTGATCGTAGGGGTGATCCTTCTGTCAGTTATGCTGCCGCTCATGGGGATCATGTCAAGCATATAGTATAGAAGAAGTAAGGAGGCACACATATGAGCCGTTTTCAATACAAAAATCAGTCACGCAAGCCTTCAGGCTTCCTCCTTTCCGTTCTTATCTTTCTGGCGATCCTGGTGATATTTATACAAGGGATATCCTCTTTGTCAGACAGCACCTTAAGACGGCAGAAAGAGAGCCTTGCCAATGCCATCACACGCAGCGTGACTTACTGCTACACCGTGGAGGGCGCTTACCCGGAAAATCTCGAATATCTGAAGAAGAATTACGGACTGACCTATGATGAAGATGCTTTCTTTGTTGATTACCGCGTTATCGGCGCGAACGTACTGCCGGACATAACGATTATTGAAAAGGGGGATTGATTCTATGCGTTTTAAGACAAAACAGAGGCATATGATAGATTTTCTTTTTCCGGTCGCGCTGTTTTTTGTGTTTGCGCTGTCTGCACTCACGGTAATCCTGCTGGCAACGCGGATATACCAGTCTACGACCGAGAACTCTTCCCTGAATTATACATCCAGAACTTCTCTTTCCTACATCTCAGAGAAGATCCATCAGCAGGATCAGGAGGGCAGTGTATCCCTCGGAACCTTTGACGGCTGCGAGGCACTGGTATTCAGGCAGGAAACAAGCGAAGCTGTATACTTCACATATATTTACGCTTATCAGGATGAACTTAAGGAGATATTTTTAAAACAAGGCGCCAGCACAGACGCTGCCGCCGGACAGACGATCTTAAAAGTGAAGGATTTTTCCATGAGCCAGCTGTCAGACAGCCTTTTTTCTTTCCAGTGCACGGATGAAGCCGGCCAGAAGGCATCGACGGTCGTGGGAGTCCGCAGTAAGAATACCTGATCTGAAGGATAGATACTTTATCGATAATGTTTATAAAATGTAGAAAGGAAACCGTTTCTTATGATACGTAGAAGCAGAGCACAATCTTCCAGCCTGTTCCTGATGGAGCTTATCCTTGCGATCCTGTTTTTCTCGATCACAAGCGCTGTCTGTGTACAGTTTTTTGTCAAATCCCATCTGCTGAGCCAGGAGTCAAAAGTTCTCTCCCAGGCGGTAAATGAATGCTCTAACATCGCGGAAGCCTACGACACCTCAAAAAGTATCGGGGATGCGCTTTCACTGTTAAAAAACCGTTATCCGGATATCTCGGCCGAACCGGCTGCATCCGGGCAGGATACGGCTGCTGCCGTTATCTATTATGACGATATATTTTCACCCTGCAGTGAGGATAACGCTGTGTATGCCCTGAAAGCAGATTTCACACAGGATGATTCCATGATGACTGCACATATCGAGATGACAGATGACGATTCTGTTATCTATGAGCTGAATACAAAACACCATATAGCAAGGAGGACAGATTATGAAGAAAGATAAGAACTCATCCTCTTTTACGGCCATCGGCTCCTCTTCACTTTTGGTTGTATTTCTCGTGCTGTGTCTGGCAACCTTTGCCATACTGTCCCTGTCCAGCGCAAAAAGTGACTATTCTTTTACTGAACGGCTGGCGGAGCACAAGAGCAGCTATTACAGCGCCTGCTCCCAGGCAGAGGACACTGTTGCTGCTATTGACAATCTTTTAGCGCAGACCTATCAGGCAAAGGCTATGTCCTTCGATGAATATACCGGCACTTTAAATCCGTTGCTTTTGACTTACGAGGCTGTACCCCTCTCTTATAATACAGAGGGAGATGCGCCTGTTATCTCCTGGCATGTCCCCGTAGATGACAGACAGGCGCTGTTTGTAGAGCTTACGGTAACCGACCCGCAAAAGAGCACAGGTTATTACGAGATCAAAACATGGCGGACTATACCTTCTAATGAATGGCAAAGCGACGATGCACTGAAGCTTATGCCTATAAAGTGAACAGGCAAATAAGAAAAAGGAGAATTTCAATATGAATTTACGAGCAATCTTAGAGCAGGCAATAGAAGAAAAAGCATCTGATGTATTTATCGTCTCCGGCCTTCCCGTCTCCTTTCGGAAGGACGGTGTGATCGGACGCGTGAATGATGAGCGTCTTCTTCCTCCGGACACAGAAGCCTTGCTGACAGAGATCTACCAGCATGCCTCTGACCGGAATCTCAGCATCCTCTTAGACAACGGAGACGACGACTTTTCATTTGCGATCCAGGGACTTTCCCGTTTCCGCGTCAGCGCATATATGCAGCGCGGTGCCCTGTCTGCCGTCATCCGTATCATTACATTTAATCTTCCGGATTTCAACAGTCTGGGAATACCGGAATATATTATCCATCTCGGGGATGCAGGAAAAGGCATGGTGCTTGTGACCGGACCGGCCGGCAGCGGAAAATCCACAACACTCGCCTGCATCATCGACCAGATCAACAAAAATCAGAAAAAGCATATCATCACGCTGGAAGATCCGTTAGAGTATCTCCACCGTCACAACAACAGTATCGTCAGCCAGCGTGAGATCAACGTAGATACGGAAAGCTATGTCACTGCCCTCAGAGCGGCTCTCCGTCAGAGTCCCGATGTTATCCTGCTGGGGGAAATGCGTGACTACGAGACGATCAACGTAGCTATGACCGCAGCGGAGACAGGACATCTTCTTCTTTCTACGCTGCATACCATCGGTGCTGCCAATACTATCGACCGTATCATCGACGTATTCCCGGCGAGCCAGCAGAGACAGATCGCTGTACAGCTCTCCATGACCTTAAGTGCAGTCGTATCACAGCAGCTTGTACCGACAGTGGACGGCGGTGTCGTACCCGCACTTGAGATCATGACCGTGACACCCGCTATCCGCAATATGATCCGGGACAACAAAGTTCATCAGATCGACGGAATCATCTATTCTTCCATGAAGGAGGACATGATCTCCATGGATGGTTCACTGCTTAATCTGTATAAAGCAGGACGAATCACCCGGGATACCGCTTTAAAATATGCTTCCAATCCGGATATGCTGGGGAAGAAGCTGTAGGTAAAGAACTGCAAAATCACTCTGCTTTTCTCATCCGCTCCACCACGCTGACCTTATCCATGCTCCGGCAGCACGCCGCCGGCACAAGGAGCACCACCACAAGCACCGCCGGGATACAGAGAAGCACCGGAGTCACCGTTAATTTCCAGGTGAAGAAAAAGAACGTTTCTCCCAGCCGTCTTACCGCCGTCGCGCTTAGGACAGCGCTTAGGATCACCGCGCAGACCGCCGTATAAAGCGCATAGTATCCGCCTTCAACGCACAGCATGGCCTTTAATTGCCCCCCGGTCATCCCCACGGCCTCCATCATGGCAAATTCCTGCCTCCTAGACAGCACGGAAGTCACCATCGTATTGATAAAGTTGAGGATGCCAATCATCGCCAGGATAAACGAAAGCAGGCCGCCCACCAGCGCATACATATTTTTCTCCCCGTCGAACTGCTCTACGATGCTGGCTTTGGACGTGTAGGTAAGCTCTTCATTGATATTTTCACAGTAATCAGCAATCCATGTTTCCATCTTCTCCTCATGCTCCTTATCCACATTGAAAATGGTCCGCATCGGCTGCTGCTTACCCATCAGGTCCAGATACTCCTCCTCCGGCAGGATGTAATCGCAGTTGAACATCCCGTAATGCTGGAATCCGCAGGCACGGGGCATATCCGCCACCGCCAGCACCTCGTACTCCCTGGTTTCCCCCGCTTCGTTGGATACCGTGACCTTTTCCCCCGGCTGGAAATAATTGATATTGCTGGTCTCGTTCATCCCGTACCGGGTGGCGATCACATATTTCCCCGTGGAGAATTTCTCCCAGTCAAGCTCCCCTTCCGGATCTCTTAGAAGTTCCATGACGGGCTTCCCGACACCATATACTTTGCCGTCTATCCCGGGTTCCCTGCAGTAATCCTCGATATCCGGCGCATCGTCATACGATCCCATCAGCGCCTGAAACGTTTCCCTGACCTGCGGGTTCCTGATGATTCGTTCCTCAATAAGCCCGTAAGCCTCGTCCGTGAAGGTCGGCCATACTTCCTTCATATAAATGTTCCCGATCTCCTCCACGCCTTTCTGCTCCTTAAGCGCTCCTAAGAATTCTTCCGTCACGCCGTCTGTCACGATAGCGTTGAAATCAACGGACAGATTATCAAGGGTCGCGTCCGCCACTGAAAAATCACTGACCGTCAGGCTCGCCACATATTTATCCATGTCAAAGCCCCGGATCAGGCTGTAGATGCTGTTAAGCAGCACCAGCGACAAGGAGAGGGACGCCACCACGATGATGATCTTCTTTCGGTTCCTGCGGATATTCTGGTACGCCATCGCCCTGGGGCTTACCCGCTTCGTCTTCTTTACCCGAAGCCTTTTCCCTCCCCGGACATGCCTCTTCTCCTGCGCCGTATCCGGCTTTTCTGTATACCTGACCGCCTCGATGGGGGAGACCTTCGACGCGATCCGGCAGGGCCTGATACAGCTGATGAACACCGTGACAAAGGAAAATACCGCCGCCCCGGCAAATACCCACAGATTCAGCTCAACCTCCGTATCCGCCGTTCGGGAAAATGATAGCTCCGCCATCACCACCGGAAGCACCAGCTTTCCCACTGCCGTCCCCGCAAGAAGCCCCACGGGAATTCCGTACACAGACAGCATGAAGCCTTGCCGGTACACCACTTTGCGAAGCTGCTTCCCTGTCGTCCCGATCGTCTTAAGAAGCCCGTAGTACCGGATATCCCGGTATACATTGATATAAAAGATATTATAGATGATCAGGTATCCCGACAGGGCGATCACAAACAGGATCACCGCGATCAGCACCGTCGTCGTGATATCTATATCTCCGCCCATATACGCCCAGTTAAGCCCCGTATCCACTCCCTCGGGAAATCCGCAGCGCGCTGCAAGCTCCTGCGCCTGTTTTTCTAAGTTGAAGCTGTTCTTAAAGTTAAAATCCGCCATGATCCTCCCGGCGTAATCCGAAGCGTCTATGCCCGTCTCCATGGCAGAAGTCTCCGGCGTCGGAGCAACTTTTCGGGCAAATGCCTCAGACACCGCCGCTAACTGAGACTGCGATATAGTATCTCCTTTAAAATATCCGCACAGGGTAAATGTCTTCTTTACCGGCTCTCTTTCATTGATCTTAAGCTCTAATGTCACCTTCTCCCCAAGCCTGCAGGGCACGCCAAGCTTATGAAGCACAAGGTCACTGGTGACAATCTCGTCCTCCTTCTTCGGCATATGCCCGGCCTCCGGGTAGCAGAAGGAGAACTTCGCATCTAGATTCTCATAAAAGCTTACCTCTGTCCGGAGTTTAAGAAGCTCTTTATTCACCGCCTCCGCGACTACGATACGGCAGGAGACTTCTTTTAGCTCCTTATCCTTCTTTACGATGTCGTACTCCTTCCGAGTCAGGTATTTAAAGCCTGCATGGGCGCTGCCGCCCACCTGACGCATCGTCGATTCCTGCTGCTTTGCCACGATACTGCCGCCCACGGTAAATAGTGTCGTAAAAAGGACAGTTGTTAAGGCAATAGCAAGAACCGCGATGATGTTCCGGCTCTTTCCCGCCTTTCTCGTCCGGTCGGCGATCCGGTTGATCACACCCTGGTTTTTGATCCTATTCATCGCTGTCACCGCCTTTTTCTCCACTTACGCCGTCTCCCGGGAGATGTCCGAATCCTTCTTTTGTGCTGTCTCCTGGGACATGCCTGATCTCTCCTCTTACGCCGTCCTCGAATATCCTGCCGTCCTCGATCCGGATGATCCGGTCCGCCAACTGGGCGATCTCCTCATTGTGGGTGATCATGATGATCGTCTGGCCGAATTTCTCCCCGGTCACTTTAAGAAGCCCAAGCACATCCTGGCTCGTCCTGGAATCCAAGTTCCCCGTAGGCTCGTCTGCCAGAAGGATTGCCGGCTTGGCGGCAAGCGCCCTGGCGATCGCCACCCTCTGCTGCTGCCCGCCGGACAGCTGGCTCGGCAGGTTAAGAAGCTTATCCTTAAGCCCCAGCACATCCACGACCCTTTCCACATATGCCTTATCCACCGTATTCCCGTCAAGCTCTATCGGAAGCACGATATTTTCATAGGCGTTCAGCACCGGAACCAGATTGTAGCTCTGGAACACGAAGCCGATCTTCCTCCTGCGGAAAATGCACAATGCGTCATTTTTGAGCTTCAGGATGTTCTTGTCATCCACATATACCTTCCCCGACGTCGGACGGTCAAGCCCGCCTAACATATGGAGGAGCGTCGATTTTCCGCTGCCGCTGGTTCCCACGATGGCGGCAAATTCTCCCCGCTCGATCTCCAGATTCACTCCGTCCAGCGCCTTTACCTGGTTCTCGCCGCTGCCGTAATATTTTCTTAAGTCAACTGTTCTTAATACCTTCATGAAAACTCCCTTCCGCCGCCATATAAAAAAAAGGACAGCAATCTTTACTGTCCCCATTGTATCACCCTGTTCTTACCATAAGCTTTCGAGAATCTAACAGATGTGAAAGAATCTAATGTTAAATCAGCGCGCCTGCACTTTCGCAAGCAAAGCTTCCTGCAAGACCTGTGAAAAATTAATATCCATCTCCAGCGCCGCGGCATTGAGCCATGCCGGAATCGTAAGAGTTTTTCTGACTGACTTCTCAAAATGCTGCTTCGCGTAAGCAGCCACATCAACAGAAACCATATTGACAAACGCTTCTCCAACTGCTTCATCCGTCGCAATCTGCTTTGAAACTTCCACCGGATCGATCGCGGACATTCCGGACGGCTTCGGAACAGTATCTCCATCCATCTGACAGGCATAGAGGTAACCTGCAAGACAGTCGACTGCCATCTCCATCGCCTCCTCAAGAGTGTCCCCCTGCGTCGCCAGCCAGTTCAGATCAGGGAAAATAACGGAGTAACCATCCTCCTCTTTGAAAAAACAAGCCGGATATATTGATAACATAGCTTACACCCCCTATAATTGTTAAGCGCAGGAATTAAGACATTCAAAGCCCTGCCTGCCGCCTGATAGAATTTTCAGTTCTTTTATTCAAATCCTTGCCTTTGTGGAAAGGTATCGTAACTCTGCCCGGTTTTTCCGGATGTGTATACTGCCTGTGTGAACCATGATGTTCTTTGAATCTCCAGCCGTCGGCAAGGATCAATTTTTCCATCTCTCTGGGTTTCATTGGCATACCATTTTCCCCCTTGCGGTATTATGTTACCATAAAATACGCACAAAATCAATTATCTAATAACAATACGCTAAATCTTTATCATGTAAAAATTATACCCATACATATAATACGTATCACCAAAATTTTAAACTTCATTCATGTATGCCAAGACGCAGCGATCATATCCCCCTTCTCTGCAGATACAGCATAAACTCCGCACCCTGCCCGGGTTTCGACTTTACTTTTATATACCCGTTCTCTCTTCTTACGATCTCTCTGGCAAGGTACAGCCCGATCCCAACGCCGTCCTCATCGTGCACATCCTCCGCACGGTAGAATCTCCCGAAGATCTTTGCCGTATCCTCCTCCCGGATCCCCGCGCCGAAATCTTTCACTGAAACGGCCGCGTACAGCTCATATTCCGATACGGATATAATGATACTGCCGCCGGGGGGCGAATATTTCACCGCATTATCCACAATATTCCCCAGCGCTTCTTTCGTCCACTTCATATCGTAATAGGCTGTCCCGGAACCGCTATAGATATTCACCACTTCCAGCCCCTTTTTCTCCGCTCTGGGAATGATATCCTGGATCACCGCGTCCAAAAGCTGGAAGAGAGGCAGCTGCTTCGGCTTTACCTCCACGATATTACTCTCCAACCTGGACATCTTCGTTAAAGACTGAATCAAAAATCCCAGCTTTTCCACCTGACGGTCAATCTCTCCCAAGAGCCGGAGGTTTTCCTGCCTGACTTCCGCTTGCCGCACATCAGAATCTCCCGCCAAAATTGCGCTCTCAGTCCGCCCCGCCGCATCTCCAGCCGATGCCGTGCTCTCAGTCTGCCCTGCAGCATCTCCAGCCGATGCCGCGCTCTCAGTCCGCCCCGCATCTTCTGCCTCCAGCCTTTCTTTCAAAAGCTCCGTATACAGCCGGATATTCGCCATGGGAGTCTTCGTCTGGTGGGAGATGTCGGATACCAGCTCCTTGACACGGTCCTTTTCCTTTTCCACATTTTCCCGGGAAAGGGCAGATGTGCGCAGGAAATGCTTCCACTTGCTCTCCACTTTGGACAGCTTGGACTCATCATAATTCTCCTCTTCAAATGTCCCCGCTATTGCCTCGTCCAGCATCCGGTCCAACCGGTCTAAGGTCTTTCGTCCGAACATGCGCTGTCCTCCTTTTTCCACATATAACCCTGCCGATATATCGTCTGGATGTAGGAAATGCCGCCCTTTTTATCCTCCAGCTTGCTCCTTAAGCGGTTTACCGTGACGGAAAGGGCATTCTCATCCACATATTCCCCGCCGTCACTCCACAGCCGGTCGATCAGGACATTTCTCGTCAGCACTCTCCCCCTGTTTTCCACAAACAGCCGCAAAAGCCTCTGCTCGTTGACGCTCAGTGAAAGTTCCTTCCCCTCCCGGGTAAAGATAAGTCCGCCGAAATCAAAGCTGAATCCGTCCTCTTCGTAGATGCAGGCGCCTGCGCCCTGGTCTCCGGCCCGCCGCATCAGCGCATGAATCCTGGCCCGGAGTATCGCCAGGCTGAACGGCTTCGCCATATAATCGTCCGCTCCCAGCGTAAGCCCCATCACCTCGTCCATCTCCATGTCATTTGCCGTGAGCATGAGCACTGGAAGACGGGAGCGCTCCCTCACCCATTTAAGGTAATCGTAACCGCTCCCGTCAGGCAGGTTCACATCCAGTACGATCAGTTCCGGGCAGCGCCTTTCAAAAGAATCCTTCGCGGATCTCACCGTCGCGTTCTGTATAAATTCCAGATCCGGTTCCCCAAGCGCCAGGATGATCCCGCTGCTTAACGCCCTGTCGTCCTCTACTATCTGAATCAGCATTGTGTTCCTCCGTTTTCAATAACATTTAGGGAATATTTTGATATATATTATTTCAAAATATTCCCTAAAATATGGTGTCAGCATTATCACTATATCCGTCGTACACTTATTCTTTATTACTCATTTTTCCACATAATCATGAATCATCTCCACAATATCCTCGATAACTCTTACTTTAATAATGCAACAAACTCATCCGGACTGTAAAACCCTGTTTTAGCTTCCCTTCTGACTTGTTCATAGTCATAATCTTTAGGGAATGGATATCTGCTTTTCAGTTCCTCCATGTGCAAAAATACCTGTCTTTTTTCTGAAAACGAATTTTGTGTCCCGGACATTTTCTCTGTTTTTTTTGCTACCGCATTAAATCGTCTGATCATATCTATAAAGAATTTAACACTGTCATCATCCGGTAAAGAGTCTATCATAGCATATGCTTCCTGCCGCAAAGTCATATATTACACCTCCATTTCCCTTAGAATATATAACCGTATCAATTTAACAATCTGCGTGCTTTCACAATTTTATATCTATATTATACCCAACACCCTCTGAATCTTCAATCATTTCCTGATGGCAGTGCTGTAAAAACTTATAAATTCTAGGATTACTTATCCTTTTCTTTCTTCTCCACATAATCAAGGATCATCTCCACAGCGCCCTCAATGCCTGTCTTTCCTACGTTGATCACCATATCGTAGCACTTCGGGTCATCCCGTTTTGCTCCCGTGAACCGCAGATAATATTCATTCCGCTTCTCGTCACGTTCCTTAAGTTCAGTGAGTGTCTGTCCCTGGTAATACTCCTGCCCCTCTCTTTTTCTGTATTCATCATCCGCATAGATAAAGAATGAGTAGGTGTGAGGCAGCTCTGCCAGAATATAGTTCGCGCACCGCCCGAGAAAGATCCCGCTTCCTTTCTTCGCAAGGCTTAAGATCAGCTTGCTCTGCTCCTCGAACACCCTGCTGTCCACGATATCCTCAGCAACTCCTGCGCCCGGCACGGCGTAGGGAGAGAAGGTCAGCCTCTCATTTTCATTGTAGGAATCCAGATATTTCTGCAGGTTACTGATCTCTGTTGATTCCATGCCAAACTTTTCGCCTAACATACAGATGATCTGGCGGTCGTATACGCGGCATCCCAGCCTCTTTGCCAGCATCTCGGCAATCTTTCTTCCGCTCGCTCCGTAAAGGCGTCCGATCGCGATATTTATCTGCCCGTTGTGCTCATCCGCGCCTGCCTGCTCCTCCTGGGAAAAACCGTCTCCTGCTCCGCTCTCCCGGGCGATCAGCTCCTTCATCATCCGGTCATATTTTTTGTCCAGCTTATAGCACAGGGCAATAAGGAACATGATAAGCCAGATAGCGATCGGCACATACAGGTAGAATACCTTGATCACCGCGATCGCCTCTTTCGTCTGTTCTGCCGCTGTCGCCTTTAACCCGTCAAATGCTGCCCAGGAAAGGACTGCTCCCATGATCGCCGAGGTAAATCCGGAACCGGCTTTCTGCCCCATGCTCATGGAAGAGAACATCAGCCCCTCGATACGAAGCCCTGTCTTCCACTGCCCGTACTCGATTGCGTCGCTGGGGAGCGAATACTGCACGCCATAGAACGGTGCGATCCCAAAGCCCCTCATGATACAGGTGAGCACGCCAAGGGGAACACTGGTGATATTCATCAGGAACAATAACTGTCCGACAAGACCGAGAAGGCAGCCTGTACAGATAAGGCTGCGCTTCCCAAACCGGGGAAGAAGTTTTGGGAGAAGCGCGATCCCGATGATCGTCGCGATCTTCTCCGACGCGGACAGCGGCATGACCAGATCTACATCATTCAGCACATACTGGCAGTAATACGTAAGATCCGTCCCGATGATGATCTGATACACGGTGTAGAACAGCATCAGTCCAAGGGCGATCAGGAAATAAGGATTCGTGACTGTCGCCTTAAGCGCCGTCCAGAACGGGATGTTTTCCTTGCTCTTTTGCGCCGTCTGCACACGCTCCGTACAGGTGGCGTAAGTGTTCAGGAGTACGAACACGGAGACAACCGCGTACACCGTCGTAACGATGATCCACGCCGCCTGCTCATTGCCGGTCATGGCTGCCACTTTATTGATCAGGGGCAGGGTAAACGCAGTAATCACCATACTCGCCGTGATGGACAGGACCATGCGGATATTGCAGATCACATCCCTCTCCCTCCGGTCCCGGCTCATCAGAGAACCCAAAGCGTGGAAAGGCTGGCTGATGGCCGTGTACACAACAGTATTCATGATATTGTAGGTCACGAACGCGTAGATCACCTTGCCCGCTGGCCCCAGGCCAGGCATGGTAAAAAGAACGATAGCTGCCAACGCATACGGCACCGCAAGCCGCAGGATCCATATCCTGGATTTTCCGTATTTGGAATGGGTGCGGTCGATGATCGTCCCCATCAGCACATCCGAAAAACCGTCAAACACCCGGGAAACCAGCATGATCATTCCCACAGAACCCGCCGATATCCCTACTACGTTGGTATAAAAATAGATGAGCAGCGTCGTCGTCATCGTATACATCAGCGTCAGTGCCGGATCGCCGAAGCAGTATGCCAGCTTCTCAGACACCGGCACTTTGATGAACTCATCCATATCCTTATTCTTTTGTTTATAATTCAATAGTTCCGCTACTGATTTCATAACTTTCTCCTTATAATTACGGTTCACAGACCCCTATGGCCGTGAACCGTTCCCAATCAGCGATTTAATAATTCGCGCTCAATAATTTCCCTTGCCTTAGGCGCTTCCACACTCATGCGCTCCGGATAGCCGAAGATCGATACGCAGGAAATCGCGTCTCCTCCCACTTTGAATGTCCGGCCGGCATAATCCATTTTCCTCAGTGTCTCGAAGATTCCTTCAAAATCTACGTCTCCCTCTCCCATCGGATTGTGCTGGTGCACAGATACATCTTCTCTTCCCATACTGTTAAGCCACGGCGGATTCAGGATATATCTGCAGTCCTTTGTCTGATTATAGGTATCCGCAAATAAGACATGGCTTAAGTCGTCGCCCGCGTATTCCAGCATAGCGCGCACATCCCCCGAGCCCTTATCGTAGAAAAATCCGTGGGGCGCCGAATATACATATTTCAGGTTGTCAGACCGATAGCTCTTTACCATGTCGCAAGTCTCGTTGTTCAGCTCGCAGAAATCCCATGGATGGGACTGTATCTCCACACGGATCCCTTCTTTTTCAAATAACGGAAGCAGTTCATCCATCGAACGGAACCACATCCCGTTGCAGATCTCCTGCTGGTTCGGGTCGCCGGAAAGCTCTGTATTGATCACCTGCACGCCCATGTCCACCGCAATCTCCACGATCCTGCGCCAGTTTGCCACCGCAATCTTGCGCTGCTCCTCCGTCGGGCCAGACCACCGGTACACGACGATGAAAGAAGAGATCTCCACACCGGTCTCACGGAGCGCCTTGCGGTATTCCGCTTCACATTCCCGGGAAAAAAGAGGATGCTTATAAAATGGGTTGATCCTCGGATGGGGAGACTGCTCGATATATTTATACCCCCAGTCTGCCACCTGATGCACCATATCGTTGATACTCATCTGCTTTGCCAGCACGTCTACATCAAATGCTATCTTCATTTTCCGCACTCCTTCCTGATTAACCGAAATATTTCTCTACAAATGCTTTTGTTACTTCTGCTGCTTTCTTTACGTTTTCCTCGTGTGATAATGCATAGTATTCCGGGCGGAATTCCTCGATGGTGCACACGCCGTCGAAACCGATCTCTTTCAGCGCTCCTGCGATCGCCGGGTGGTCAACCACGCCTTCTTCCGGCCACAGACGCTTGTCATCGCCGCAGGAGCCAAGGGGGAGGTCTTCACAGTCATTCAGATGATATGCGAATATCTTTTTGCCATCTGCATTTTTCAGATCCTCGATCTTCGAGCACATCTCATGGAAATGGAAAGTATCCATCGTGATCCCTACATTGTCCCGACCTACCGCTTTCACTACATCATATGCCGTGCCGAACTGGTTGATGGAGCAGTTCGGCGCGCCGCAGAACTCCAGGGAAATGCGGATGTCAGCGCCCACCTTGTCGGACAGATAGCGAAGCCTTTCCACCGCCTCTTCCTTAATCTCCGTCACGCTCTTGTCCTTCACGTCAAACTGCGGTACGGTGATCAGCATCTTCATGCCGATCGCTTTGCAGACCTTTATGATAAAGTCTGTCTCCTCATCAATTTCTTTCACCCCGGCCTCGTCCCTTTGGTTAAAATAGATCAGCGTATTGTATGCCCATGGTTTCAGGTGGTGGTTGTTAAACCAGTCCGCCAGTTCTTCTAACGTATGCTCTTTCAGATAATCCTTAATGCAGTCAAAACGGATCTCAATATAGTCAAACCCGTACTTCTCGCATGCTTCCAGATCCGCGATCAAAGACTGCCCTTCACACTCTAATGCTGTTGCTTCGTTAAATCCTAATTTCATTGTCTATTCTCCCTTTCTTCAGCTTTTCAATCCTTCGGAATACTCCGTTCATTATTCTTCCTGATTATTTTTCCTGATCATCTTTCTGCCGTTTACCTTTTTACTTTTCTTTTACAATGCGTGCCGCGCTTTGCGTTCTCGTGCACGCATTATGTAAAAAAATATAGCTTATTTATAAAATTCCGGCTTCTCCACGGTCACAACCTTCTCGATATTGCCCGTCTCCTGTGCTTTTACCAGCGCATCCGCCGTAACTGCTGCCAGATATCCGTCCCACGCTGTAGGTCCTTCGATCACATCTTTCTCTGCACAGTCCACCCAGTTCTGGATCTCCGCGTCATACGCATCCTTGAACAATACAAAACAGTCGGTGGTGATCTCGGTTGAAGCCTGCGCGTTCTTGCGGATAGACGGTGCCATCGGCGCTCCCATCTTCAATGCGCCGTCCTCGCATACGACCTCACAGTTGATGTCATAACCGAACTTGCAGTTTACGAAACACTCTACGTCGATACAAATACCGCTCTTTGTGCGCATAAGCATGATCTGGGGATCCTTAAGCTCTGCGTGGGAATATTTTGTAACCTTCGGCATGATCACCTGTACGCTCTCGTAGTCGTCATTTACCAGCCAGTGGCACAGGTCGATCTCATGGATCACCGTATCATGCACAGCCATCGGCGTGTTGTAATTCGTCCCAACCTCCGGATTCCTGTGCGTGCAGTGCATCATCAGCGGCTCACCGTATTCTCCGGTAGCGATCGCATCTTTGATCTGGTTATATCCCTTGTGGTAGCGGCGCATGAAGCCTAACTGGATCAGATGCCTTCCTGACGCTTCCTCTGCCTCCATAACCTTCCTGCAATCCTCCGCCGTCGTACACAGCGGCTTCTCACAGAATATCCGCTTACCTGCCCTGATCGCCTCCAAAAGGTCGTCCGCATGGGCAAATCCCGGTGACACTACCAGCACCGCATCTACATCCGGATCGTTGATCAGCGCTTTTCCGTCTGTGTAAACTTTGGCTCCCCCGGCAATCTCCGCCGCTTTCTTCGCGCCCTCTTCAAATACATCTGATACTGCTACAACCTCAGCGCCCTGGGTTCTCTCTGTGAGCCTCCTGATATGGTCTCTGCCCATTCCGCCGCATCCGATTACTCCTACTCTTAACATCTTGTTTTCCGCCTTTCCTTGTTTTTGTTTATTTTTTGTATTAGCTGTTTTCTGATATGGCTATTTTAACATTGCGTTCACGTGAACGCAATATGTAAACTGCACAAATTACACAGATGTTTTTTATTGACAATCACGATTCGTTATCGCGAAAGGGGAAGATATTGTGGGGATTGTGTAATATCTGACTGGATATACGCTTTTATTTTGTGCATGATTACCCATAAAAAAACTGATGCTCTTATTCATCAAGCATCAGTTTTTTACTTCCCCTTACGTCACATTATACCGCGTCTTTATCACGATCTCCGTATAAGCATACTCTCTCTCCGGTTCTTTCCCGTCGAAGAGTTTCCCGAACAGCTTCATGACCGGCTCATACCCCTGCCGGTAGCCGTCCTGCCCGATCAGAAACCTAATCTTCCCCTCTTCAAGGCACTGCACGTTCTGGTCGATCAGATCATTGGAGATCACTTTCACTTTTCCCTCCATGCCAAGCGCATCCAGAGCCCTGCACACGCCCTGCACACCGGATGCCGCAAGATAGATACCGGTTAAGTCCTCGTATTCCTTTAACATGCCGTAGGTGATCATCTCTGCCATTTTATCATCATCAAAATCATACTGGATATCCAGCAGTCTGACATCGTCTCTTAATTTCCCGAACTCCTGAAAGAACCCTCTCGCCCGATTTTTATGCCCGTAGCTTGTGGGATATCCGGATATCACAAGGACTTTCCCTGACGGGGGAAGAATATCCGCCATCAGCCCTGCCGCCACCCTACCGCTCTGGAAGGTGTCCTGCCCGACGAAGCAGAGCCTCTTGGAGTCTTCGATATCCGAGTTAAAGGTGATGACCGGTATATTTTCATCGGCAAATTCGTTGATCGTCTCTTTCAGCCGCTCATCCTCCACCGGGACAAGGGCGATCCCGTCGCAGCCCTCCTTTTTCAGCTCATGCATCAACTCCACCGCCCTGCGCGCATCAAAGTCCCTGATCCGGCGGATGATCACATCCGCGCCCAGACGCTCCACCTCCGCTTTGGCGTCCTTTGCTCCCTCAAGCACCTTTTCCATGAACGGCGTATCCGCTGCCTGGACGATCACGCCTATGGTGATCGACCGCCTGGACATGGCAAGCGCCCTGCCCGCCCGGTTCGGCTGGTAGCCCATCTCGTCCGCGATCCTGCGGATATTCTCCGCCACCTCCGGATTGATCCTTCCTCTGTTGTTCAATGCCCTGTCTACTGTACCTCTGGATACCCCGGCCGCTTATGCAATCTGCTGCAAAGTTACCGCCATCTCATTCCCTCCTCCAAAACAATGAGGGAGCATCATCTGCTCCCTCCGGCTTAGAATCTCTGCCAGATTCTATTATATGTAATTTTTCCGGGAAAATCAATGAGAAATTCGCAAAACATCCACGGATCAAACGCTGATCTGTTCACTCTGTTCAACGCAACATTAGGCGCTGATCTCCGCGATCTTCACCGGACGGTGCTCTGCTAAGGATTTCTTCGCGGCAAGTCCCATCAGCACCGGCTGCAGGCCGTCCATTGCGCTAAGCGGCGTATCTGTGTCATTCTCAATCGCCTCGATAAAGCATTTGATCTCCTTCGCGTACGCGTCCATATAACGCTCAAGGAAGAAGTACAGCGGCTTTTCGCCGGTCACGCCGTCCGCGCTGCTGATCACCGCGGCGCTTGACGTGTCATTTGTAACTGCTACCATACCTTTGGAGCCGAATACTTCTGCTCGCTGGTCATAGCCGTATACTGCCTTCCTGGAGTTGTCGATCACTGCGATCGCGCCATTTTCCATCTTTAAAGTGATCACTGCTGTATCCACATCTCCTGCCTCGCCGATCGCCGGATCCACGAGCACTGCTGCCTGCACATAGACTTCCTCCGCATTGCAGCCCGCCAGGAAACGCACCATGTCGAAATCATGGATCGTCATATCTAAGAACATCCCGCCGGATACCTTTACATAATCTGCGCTCGGCGGCTCCGGATCCCTGGATGTGATCTTGATGATATGGGTATCCCCAATCTTTCCTGCTGCCACCGCTTCTTTTACTGCCTCAAAGTTGTGGTCGAACCTGCGGTTAAAGCCAACCTGGTATTTTACCGGATTTTTCTTGAGCGTCTCAATGACCTCTTTAATCTTCTCCACATCATGGTCGATGGGTTTCTCACAAAACACATGCTTTCCTGCCTGGATCGCTTCCACGGATATGGGAGAGTGGGTGTCTGTGGAAGAGCACACCAGCACTGCGTCAATCTCCGGGTCCGAGAGGATCTCTTTGTAATCCTTAACTGTGTTCTCCACGCCCATCTTTTTTGCCCATGCCGCTGTATCCTCGTTCATAAACGGATCCGCCAGCGTCTTGATCTTCGCATTTCCCACTTTTGTACAGATGCTCTCCACATGGACTCTTCCGATTCTTCCTGCCCCGATGATACCTACTGTTACCATAGTCTCTCTTCTCCTTTCTTATAAACCAGTCTTTTCCGCAATAAATTTTCTCGCCTTTATCGCATATTCCAGCGGATTAGCCTTCGCAGGATCCTGCTCTGCCTCCACCAGCATATAGCCTTCATAATCATTGTCCTCCAGCACCTTGAAGATCGGGGCAAAATCAATGCAGCCGTCTCCCGGCACGGTAAAGGTTCCCATCCTTACGCCTTCTAAGAAGCTTAAATCCTCTGACTTTACCTTCGCCACAACCTCCGGGCGGACATCCTTAAGGTGCACATGCTTAATCCTGTCTATATATTTCTTTACCATCTCAAGGGGATCCGCGCCGCAGTAGGTAAAGTGGCCGGTATCAAAAAGCAGGCTTACGTACTCCGGATCTGTATTCGCCATCATCCGTTCCACCTCGTCAGGATCCTGTACAACGGTTCCCATATGATGATGGAAGGTAAGGGCGATGCCGTACTCTTCTTTCGCGATCTTTCCCAGACGGTTCATGCCGTCGCAGAAAGTCTCCCACTCTTCGTCATTCATCACATATTTGTGACCGAAGATCGGGATATCCTGTCCCTGCACGCTGTAGCTCTGCTCGGAAGCGCCGATCACCTTCGCGCCCATCGCCTGTAAAAATGCAAGCTGTGCCCGAAACTCCTTCTCCACCTCTTCAAACGGCTTTGTGATCAGGAAAGAAGAGAACCACTGGTTGCAGATCTCCATTCCCCTGAGATTTAACGCCTGTTTTAACTCCTCAGGATCCTTCGGGTATTTATTCCCCACCTCAGAGCCGGTAAATCCTGCCAGCGCCATCTCGCTGACGCACTGCTCAAAGGTATTCTCTTTCCCCAGATCCGGCATATCATCATTCGTCCACGCGATGGGGGCGATCCCAAGCTTTACTTTATTCTTATCAAACATTTTTATCCTCCTTTTGTCCCTGCAATGTTCTCTGCAGCTAAAAACTTCTATTTCCTACTTTCCTGCTCCAAGAGCGGCTTCATTTTTACCAATAACATTGCGCTTTTCTTCCTGCCCGTTCATTTTCCTTAACTCTCTTCCAAGGAGCATCATGCAGATAAATGCTACTACCGCAAATGCGCTCCCCACTGCAAACACCGCCTGCATGCCATATCCTTTTCCCGTGATAAATCCGGTGATGGCCGGCGCCGCAAATGTGGAGATCACAATGCCGAACATGACGAACCCATAGTTTTCTCCCGCGTGCTTTAACCCGAACACCGAGCTGGTAAAGGACGGGAAGCTTCCCATAATGCCGCCGTAGCAGCCGTACATGATGATGACCGCCGCGGTAGCCGCGAAGGATCGAGATATGCTCAGTACAACCATCGCTGCGACGGATACCGCCAGCACGCCTTTGATACATACCACTCTTCCCACTTTGTCCGCCAGAGTCGGAAGCACAAGCCTTGTCCCTGCATTCATCACTGAACCGAACATCACCGCGCTTACCGCAACGGATACCGGGATGCCAAGCTCAATCTGATACGTCTGGGATACCGGCGACATCAGGAAATAAGAGATCAGGCCAAAGAGCATCGTCGCCACCAGAAAGTAAAAACTTTTTGTCCGCATCATCTCCCCGGACGTATACTGCCTCTGCCCGGCGGCCGCCCTGTTTCCATTGCCCGCAAGCCTTATCTCCTCCTGTCTTCTCCACTCCGGATCCGGCAGGCAAAAGAAAATGCTACACAAAACCCAGGATACCGCAACCGCCGCGCCGATCACCAGGAATGCAAGCCTTGGCCCGCCGGCTTCCAAAAGCTTCCGGCTTACAGGCGCCAGGAAGAATCCGCACAGGCCGTTGGCCGTCACCACGATTCCGGAAGCGAACCCGGTCCTCCCCGGAAACCACTTCTGCGCGGTGGAGATGATCGTCGTATAGATCATCCCCTGGCCAAATCCCTGCAGCACGCCGTAGGACAGATAGATCGGAAGCGGCGACGGGATGATAAAGCATGCGGATAGCAACACGCCCGCGGTAAAGATACCGCCGCCGACAACTACGGCAAGCCTTGGATTATACTGGTCCTGTATCCTGCCCCCCACGATATTGCCAAAGACAAAGACACTGAGCGCCAGATAAAAGCACATCGACGCCTGCCCCTGGGTCCATCCCGCCTGCTCCATCACGTATGGCTGATAGATCGACCATACGTGAGGATATCCGGTAAAGAAGATAGCAAAAGCGCCGGAGGCCATCATAAACAATCTTTGTTTTTTCTGTGTATTTGAAAGATTCATGACCACTACCACAAATTCTTATACATCTGCTCAATGTCAGCCTGCGTGATCGCCCTGCGGGTATTCTGCGGGCTTCCACTATCCATAGCGTCATACGCCATTTTCCCGATCACGTTAAAGAACGCGTCTTTGTCAATCCCGAACTCCGCAAGAGTCGGTGTCTCAAGCTCCTCTGTAAGGGCGGTCACTGCCGCCAGGAATTTCTCGCTCGCCTCCTGGTCTGAATCCTCAGCGCCCGCTGCGCCGATGCTTCTTCCAAGCTCCGCGAACCGGTCATATGCCCCGCTGAGCGCAAAGCCTAAGCATTCTTTCATCAGCATCGCATTGGACAGGCCGTGGGCAACGTGGAACAGCGCGCCGATCGGGCGGCTCATCCCATGGATCAGCGTTACCGAGGCATTGTTGAAAGCAATGCCCGCTTCCAGCGCGGCTACTGCCATCTCGATCCTTGCCTCTTCATTCTTCCCGTCATGGAACGCTGTCGGGAGGTATTTGAAGATACGTTTTACCGCTGACAGCGCAAAAGTATCGGATAATGTCTGGGCCTTGTTGGAGGTATAAGCCTCAACCGCATGGCAGAGCGCGTCAAGTCCGGTTGCTGCCGTGATCTTCGGCGGCGCGGTCATCGTAAACTGGGGATCGCTGATCGCAAGCGCCGGCATCAGCACCTTTCCTTTAAGAAGCATCTTGATATCCTTCTTTGTGTCGGTGATGATGGTAAACTGTGTCGCCTCTGAACCTGTCCCGGCAGTGGTCGGTATCGCCACCATCGGAGGCATCTTAACGTCGATGATCTTCCCCATGTAATCAGAGATATTTCCGCCGTTCTCCACCAGAGATCCGATTGCTTTCATGGAATCGATCGGGCTTCCTCCGCCGAGAGCCACGAGGAAATCACATTCCTCTTCTTTGTACTGTTTGAGGCCGTTCTCAATCATCGTATCCGTAGGCTCACCTACGATCTCTGAATAGATCGTGTACGCAATGCCCTGATTCTTAAGCGCCGCCTCAACCTTCGCGCAGTTCCCAAGCTCGATCATTACCTTATCTGTAACGATCATCGCTTTCTTCCCAAACTGTCCCAGGGTGCTCTCCGCCATATCAAGAGCGCCAGCCCCTGTAATGATCTGCCCTGGTACGATAAATTCTCTTGCCATAATCTTTCTCTCCTTTTTTACTCAAATTTCCTGTATGTTAAAACTTCGCGTCATGAAGCCATGCATATCTCTCGTCCTCACAGCGGTCTGTCTGCAGCCATGGATTGCCGGCGAGATGCCGGATCATCCAGCAGGTATACATCTGAAAGCCCGGCGCAACTGCCTGGGGATGAAGCTCCCCTCCGGGAATCGCCGAAAAACTGTTATTGACGCTCTTGAATACCTGATCTCCCACAAAACTTGCGCCGAAACCTTCCGGGCGGTCGAATTTGAACAGGTACGTCTCCGGCTGCGGATGCCTGTGGGGAAGATACCCGGACCAGTTCCCTTTATCGTTTAATACTTCTCCCAGGACCATATTGGATTCCGGCGAGATCTCGTGGTCAAAGATCGTATTGACACGGCGCTTTGCCACGTTGCCGAATTTCCCTACACAGGAATATCCCCACGGCGCATCCTCCGGCCTGTAGAGACGGCTGGCAAAATTCCTGTCATTGTGCGTACACTGCACTAAGATCTCCGAATCGCTCTCCGCGCTCACCTCTACCTCCACGCCTGTGCTTACATGTACGCACCAGGGGCCTTCGGTGAAGACATCCTTTCTTCCTACCGTCTCTGTCCGCCCTTCCCACATATAGGTTACTTTTCCGGACAGGAGAAGGACTGCCGTCTCTTCCCCCTCCCGGCAGAATTTCCTGGTCTGTCCGGCTTTCATCTGATATACACGTATATCCATCATCATCGCCTGGTATTCATTATCATAAGTGGTAAGGATCATCTCTCCTTTATCGTCAAATTCAGGATAACCAAATACTTTGCCCATCACTTTGCCTCCTTAAGATTTTTTAGTAATCTCTTGCTTCTTCTCTTCCGGCCTTAACGCCCTTCCATGCCTCTCTGACAGATTCTTTCTCTGAAACATCGGCAAGCCCTACGTTCCACCATGACTCATATCCGTCTGTCATCGTCTTCGGGATAACCTTTAAATCGAACAGACACGCGATCTCCTGCTTTTTCGCATCCTCAAGCGCTGCCTCTAATTCCGCGATCGTTTTGCAGGTGTAGGATTTAAGCCCGTAACCTTCTGCAACCTTGGCATAATCAACCGGGATCAGGTCGCCGCATGGCTTCTTGCCGTCGGTATAGCGGAATTCTGTGGCAAGGCTGCCGATACCATGGTTCATCTCCAGGTTATTGATACAGCCGAATCCGCAGTTGTCAAATACCAGGATGTTGACTTTCTTTTTCTCCTGCATGATCGTCATAATCTCGCTGTGAAGCATCTGGAAGCTGGAATCCCCAACTACGCAGTATACCTCATTTTCCGGCTCCGCGAACTTCACGCCGAGAGTCGCCGCCACTTCATAGCCCATGCAGGAGTAGCCATACTCTGCGTGGTAGCCGCCCCGCTTATCTGTCGTCCACATTCTCTGCATACAGCTCGGAAGAGAACCGCCCGCCGTAATGATCGTGGCATCCGCATCGATCACTCTGCGGATAGCCGCAAGCGCTGCCGTCTGCGTGATCTTTCCATCCGTGAGCTTCACAAACTCCGGAATCGTCCTCGGGTCTCTCGCCTTGATGATCGGTTCAAAATCATTTCCGGTGTATGCGATGCCCGCAAGGCGCGCCATCTCTTTATCCCATACTTTTTTCGCTTCCTCAATCTCGCCTGCGTAGGCAGATACATAACCTCTTGCACGGAGCTTTCCTGCAAGAGCCTCTACCGTCGCTTTCGCGTCTCCCACTGCCTTCACTGCATCCATCTTGTACGCGTGATATCTGGAATTGTTGATCGTAACAAATTTTACCTTCTCATTGGCAAACAGACGCTTGGAGCTGGTCGTAAAGTCTGACAGCCTGGATCCTACCGCGATCACCGCATCCGCATCCTTCGCGATGATATTGGACGCATATGTACCGGTCACGCCGATACCGCCAAGGCAGTAAGGATGGCTGGAAATACATGCGCTCTTTCCTCCCTGGGTCTCCCCGAACGGGATCTTGAATTCCTCACAGAATTTCTCCACCGTCTCGCCTGCTTCTGAGAAGCGCACGCCTCCGCCTACGATCACCAGCGGCTTTTTCGCTCCCGCGATGATCTCTGCGATATCTTCCAGTTCTTCTTCCACAGCAGCCGGCCTGGTGATCCGGTGTACCCGTTTCTCGAAGAAATATTCCGGGAAATCATAAGATTCGCCCTCCACATCCTGGCAAAGCCCGATGCAGCACGCGCCTGTCTCCGCCGGGTCTGTCAGAACGCGCATCGCGTTGATCAGCGCTGTCATGACCATCTCCGGTCTGGTGATCCGGTCCCAATATTTGCACACCGGCTTAAACGCGTCGTTCGTCGTTACCGCCAGGCTGCTGCTCTGCTCAAGCTGCTGAAGCACCGGATCCGGCTGGCGCGACGCGAAAGTATCTGCCGGGAAGACAAGCAGCGGGAGATTATTTACCGTCGCTGTCGCGCAGGCTGTCACCATATTTGCAGCACCAGGACCTACAGAGGATGCGCAGGCAATGATCTTTCTGCGGTTATTCTGCTTTGCAAATGCAGTCGCCGCATGGCACATGCCCTGCTCATTCCTTCCCTGGAGAACCTTTAATCCTCCCGGGTTCGTGTCAAGCGCCTCTCCCAGTCCGACAGCGATCCCATGCCCGAATATCGTGAAGAACCCTTCAACAAACTTCGTCTCTTCCCCGTCCATGGATACATACTGATTATCTAAAAATTTTACGATCGCCTGCGCTACCGTCATTCTCTTTGTCTTAACCATCTTCTTTTCCTCCTGATCAATGCTTTCTCTATACTCTTGCGATCATTTCGCCGAACTTCTCTTTTTCTTCTTTGATAAATGCATGGACTTCCTCCGGTCCCGGCAGAGAATCCGAGCAGTTGTTGCTCCTTACCATCATAGATGCCTCCGCAGAGCCGAACTCCAGGCAGTCGATCACTTCCCAGCCCTGATACAGGCCATACAGGAAACCGGAACCATATCCGTCTCCGCCGCCAAAGCCTTTTCTCGCCTCTACCGGGAACGGCTTGATGCTGAACTTCTGTCCGTCGCAGGTATATGCTGTGGAGCCTTTCATGCCGTGCTTGATCACCACGATCTTCGCATTGTACCCCTGCCACAGCGCCGCGCTCTCCTCATCGGTCATGCCCGGCTTGATCAGCTTCTCCGTCAGGTCAAACTCTTCTCTCGATCCCATGATGATATCCGCCTCTTTTGCCACAATAGAATAGTAGATGGATATCTCGTCGCTGTTCTTCCAGTTGTACTCGCGGTAATCGATATCAAAGATTACTTTCGTATCATTTTTCTTCGCCAACATGACCGCCTTGATCGCCGCCTCCCGTGACGGGCTCTCAGAAAGGGCTGTTCCCGAGATCAGTATCGCCTTTGCATCCCTGATATACTCCTCGTCGATATCATCCACATGGAGCTGCAGGTCCGCGATGCAGTTGCGGTACATCAATATGCTGCTCTCCTTAGGCGAAAGCATCTCCGTGAACGTAAGCCCCAGCTTCTCGCCATTCGTACATCTGGTGATATGGGAAGTGTCGATCCCCTGCTCGTTAAAATAATCAACAACATAATCACCGAACTGGTCAGCCGATACCTTTCCAAGGAAACCAGCTTTCATGCCGTGGCGGGTAACTCCAACCGCGATATTCGCCGGGGAGCCTCCCACAAATTTCTCAAACATATGTACCTTCTTCAGAGGCTTGAACTCCTCCTTAACCCGGTCATTGTACGCCGGGTTAAAATCAATCGCTACTCTTCCCAGCAGGACCAAGTCCATCTTTCTTGACTGATCGAACTCTACATACTTCATCTTAATCTCCTCCGTCTTCTTTTTTGCGTGCTATATGTGCCTTGCGTGCTTTTGCGTGTCTTTATTCGTTAAATGTATAATAGCACGCTTTCCCGCAAACTTCAAGTATTATTTATGATATTTTCAAATTCCCTGTTGTCTACAATAATTTACACATTTGTTTGTGCATTTCGTATATTTTCGCTCTTTTCGCACGCATGTGCACGCAAAACGAGCCGTCCCGGATGATAGCCGGAACGGCTCGTTAGTTAGCTGGTTAATGTGCTGAGGCCAAAAGGTTTTGACTGCTTATATATTATATTTTGTCTTGATATTAATATCGGTATAGCGGTACTCTTCCTCCACAGCCTTTCCCTTCTGCAGGATATCCGCCAGAATCAGCGGCGGCTCATACCCTTGCACGTACCCCTCCTGGTCAATGAGGAAATCCGCCACACCATCCTCAAGCACTCCCCGGTTTTTCGGCGTCAGATCGTAGATCACCGTAAACGGACGCCTTTCCAGCTTAAGCTTCTCAAAAGCCCTCTTGATGCCCGCCTGTCCGCCGGATATCACGAATATCCCGTTAATGCCCGGCACATTCAGCATCGTATTTACAATGATCCGCTCCACCTCATCCGTATTGTCAGAGCTGCCCTGCACGCCCGCCAGTTCAAGCCCCGGATAAGAATTCTTAAGCTCCTCCACAAAGCCGTCCACCCGCATATTATTGACATGGCTGCTGAAAAATCCGGTGATCACCAGCACCTTCCCGACGCCCCCGGTGAGCATCCCCAGAAGTCCTGCTGCCGTCTGCCCGCTCTTCCGGTTGTCCATCCCCACATAGCAGCTCCGCTTCGTCCCGACGATATCCGAGTTAAAGGTCACCACGGGGATCTTCTTTTCTTCGATGAGACAGTTCAGCTTTATCCGTATGCTCTCGCGGTCCACCGGCATGATCGCAAGCCCCTGTATCCCTTTTTTTACCAGCGCGTCTATGGCATCAAGTTGCTCGTCCTCATCCACAGAGACACCCTCCTGGACCAAAAGCTCTATCCCCCGCGCCTTAAGTTCCTCCGCCGCCCGCGCAATTCCCCGGTTCACCTCCAGCATAAATGACGACCGGGCAAGCTGCGTGACGACCCCGATCCTGAACTTTTTTTGCACTGCTGCCTTTTTGCGTGCTTTCGGCACATAGCCAAGTTCCGCCGCGATTCTCCTGATATCTTCTGCCACTTCCGGATTGATCCGCCCCCGGTCATTCAGCGCCCGGTCTACCGTCCCTCTGGATACGCCTGCCGTATCCGCTATCTGCTGTATCGTTACTGCCATAATGCCTCTCCCTGCCTGTGCCGTATGTCCTTTTTTCTGCGATGTTCTTATTATAAAATGCACAGCGTGCTTTGTCAATTTCCGCTGCAAACCCTTTCTTGCACCCTCTTCCCCTTTCCTTCCCCTTTTCTGCCAAAAGCTTCCCCATATCCCGCAACTTCTGTCTTCCAATCCCGCTCTCTCTGTAGTATACTAAGTATTGGTCCTTAACGCTGGTACAAAAATAGTTGGAGTTACAGATGAATCGAAATAGAAATGCTTTTATCAATGGAATACGCGACGGCATCCCTATTGCCCTCGGCTACTTCTCCGTGGCCTTCTCGCTGGGGATCGTCGCAAAAAAGGCCGGACTTGACCCTCTCCAAGGGTTCTTATCCAGCCTGTTAAACCATGCCTCAGCCGGAGAATACGCTGAGTTTACCGTTATCATGGCAAATGCGCCCTACCTTGAGATGGCGTTTGTCATCCTGGTCACAAATATCCGCTACATGCTGATGAGCTGTGCCCTGAGCCAAAAGTTTGATCCGGGCACTTCCCACATCCACCGATTGCTCGTGGGCTTTGGCATCACGGACGAGATCTTCGGCATCAGCATCGGGCGAAGCGGCCCACTGAACCCTTATTACAACTACGGCGCCATGGCCATCGCGCTGCCAAGCTGGTCCGCCGGCACTGCTATAGGGATTGTGGCGGGCAACATCCTGCCCGCATCGGTGGTGAGCGCCTTAAGCGTCGCCCTCTACGGCATGTTTATCGCCATCATCATCCCGGCGTCCAGGGCAAACCGCACCGTCGGCGGAGTGGTCATCGCGAGCTTCTTTGTAAGCTTCGCCGTATCGAAGATCTCCCTCTTCGACCGTATGTCCGACAGTATGAAGATCAGCCTGCTGACCGTAATCATCGCCGGAATCGCCGCATTTTTCTTTCCAACGAAAGATGACGGGGATGATGACGAAGACAGGGAGCACACCAGTAATTCCGGAATCGATCCATCCAAGGAGGTAATGTAAATATGACGCACAGTATCTACCTATATATATTTGTAGCAGCCGCCGTGTCCTGTCTGATCCGGGTTCTGCCGCTGACTCTGATCCGAGGGAAGATTAAAAATCAGTTCATCCGGTCATTTCTTTACTATGTGCCCTATGTGACGCTGGCCGTCATGACCTTCCCCGCAATCATCTCTGCTCCGCAGGTTCCTCTCGCAGGAATCCTTGCATTAATTGCAGGAATCGCTGCAGCCTGGAAGGGAATGAATATGATGGGAATTGCTGCCCTGTGCTGCGCAGTCGTATTTGTCTGCGAGATGGCGGCAGGGTATATGATGTAAGCGAGATTATTCGCTGAACTTTTGCCTTCTTTCACAACATAATATTGAAAATTTTCAAAAAACTATTGACCTTAAAGCAGCTTTAACCATTATAATCTGCCTAAATCAATACATTTGGAACAAAACATACGCAAAGGAGGCAACCATTATGAAGATTAAAGATGTAGAAATCAAAGTAGGGATCACAAAAGCAAATATACGTTTTTACGAAAAAGAGGGACTCATTTCGCCCGAAAGAAATGATGAGAATAACTATAGGGAATATTCCGAAAGAGATGTGGAACAGCTTGAACGGGTCAAGGTACTCCGTGTCCTCGGCGTTCCGATCTGCGATATCCGGGAATTACAAAAAGGAACTATTACACTTGATACCGTTATGACGCACCGTCTTAAAACAATTCAGGATGAGGAGAAGAATCTTGAAGCGGTCAGACGGGTATGTGAAAACCTAAAGCAATGCCATCTTCCCTATGATGCTGTGTCAGAAACCATTTTGGAAGAAGAGGACAGATCATGGGGCGAACAGCTTGCAAAAGTTTTAAAAGAAGATATTACAAAAGAAACTCTGACACCAAATCAGTTCAGCAAGAATTTGACGCTGATGCTAAGCTGGGGTTATCTTTTATGCGCGGCAGTATCATTTTTCTTTGGCAACTTTATGCTGTCCTATGCAGGAAAGTTTTCCATCCCGGAAAAGATAGCCGGATTACCAGTCTCAATGGATCATAGCTTTCCATTTGCAGCCTCTTATGAGACAATATTTTTCTTACCGTTTATTATAACTGTTGCCTGCTATATAATCATGTACTGGTCTGCAAATATAAAAATACTATTAGTGGTCTTTCATATATCTGCCCTGAACTTAAGCCCGATCATCGCATCTGTCTATATGCTGATCATCGGCATAATAAACTTTCAAGAGCCGGTAAATATAACTTTAAGCGGAATGCACCTGACTATTTTCTGGCTTTTGGTCGCCATATATGTAACAGTACTATACATGCTGTCTAAAATCTTTAAGAATTTTTTCCAAAAAGCGCTGCATGTTATCACAACAGCAGTGATCTATACTGCACTGATGACTCTGCTGGCCAGCGCACTTGATTGTCCATTGCTGGTAACTTTCATAGGATTTTTCCTCTTTACTCTGTTCATCGGATTAAACTGGTTCCACGCATATCAGGTTTCACAAGGCCGCAGCAGATACTATGCCGTTACCGAAGGCTGCCGAATCATGAATCTTTTCGGTACCGCATTTAATATGAAAGGACTCACTACACCGACTTATGTACAGAGATAGTTTCGGACAGTTCAAGAAACAAATGGTTGATTTGTTTTACACACCCCTCTATTAATTAACAAAAGCCCGCACACCGATGGCTGCGGGCTTTTGGAAGTTATTTTCTCTTCTTCGGCATTTTCAATTCGTCATACATGGCGCTGAACAAATCTTTCAGATACTCTTTATCCTCCATATTGTACTAAAAGAAAGCTGCCCTACAATATATTCTAGATATTCTTTACTTGATGTCATTTAACTTTCTCCCTTACGCTATATCTAAAAATCAAAGCCTCTTCTTACTTGCAGGTTTTTTTCGGTAATCCGTATATTTCGCATTATAATTTTTCTTAAAACCTCTGGATTCCGCAAATAACGGATCGTACAATCTGCCGTCTATGTCTACCCACACATGGATAAGCCCTCCCATATCGGAACAAATCGTCACCTTCTCATATCCGCAGACTTTCGCGATATATGCAAACGCGCAGGATTCTGACGCGCAGCATCCTTTATGTTTTTTAAAGATATCATTTGCAAAAACCACATCCCAGTCATTTGGATATTTTTTCTTAGCCGCCTGCATAGACCGGTATTGTCTGTACGGGAACTTTTTCATCCAAAGGTAAGATTTATACAGTTTTTTTGATTTGCTGTCAGAAGGCTTCGATACTGCCTGCACAACCTTCTGCGCTTCCAGATAAACTTTTATTCTGCCTTCATTCTGCTTGTTCTCTTTGGCAGTCCCATCTTTTGTTATCCTGATATTGTCCACCTTTTTATCATAGACCATCTTACCGGACTTACGGTCGAAGAAATAATAATGTCCTTTTATCCTCTTCCATCCAAGAGCAACGACGCCTTTTTTGTCAGTGTAATAAATATTTCCTCCTTTAGCAAAAAATCTGCTTTTGACCAGCTTGCCTATCTGATTCTCAAAATACCTTTGACCTTTCTTTTTTACAAAGGAGCCTTTTAATGTCTCTACTGTCTTTTTATTTTCCCCGATCCGGATTACCGTCTTCTCATTTTTCACGGCAGCCTCTTTCGCGTACACTTTGCACGGCGGCGCAAGCGGCAGTGTTAGAAGTACGGCTGTGACGCAAAGCAGCATTTTCCTGTAAAAACTTTTCTTTTTCATTGTGCCTC
>CATLEM010000003.1 GCA_949916155.1 uncultured Dorea sp. | reverse complement strand
CTTCTCATCACTGACATTCAAAACATCAATATTGGGCATATCATCGATCAGTTCTTTTGCTTCATTAGATGATATCACTTTCCTTAACTGTCTTTCTTTACCATTCACAGGCATATAGAGCGTTCCACCCGAATTATACAAGGGTTTCAATGTATAATATTCCTTCTCTCTGTCAGAACATCTTATATCTAGTCTTCCAATATTTGTCACTTCACAGACACCCTCCTTATAGTGTGCCACCTGATCACCAATCTTGAACATATTTACCTCCTGTTCATCCGCTGACGTTTCGCTGTTTCCTATCTGACATCCCCTGTTTGTTCAAAAAAGGAACCTGTCGACGCCTTATCCATAATAGAAAAGGCGCACAATCTAAGCACTTTTCGCTTATAGACCGTACGCCAGCATCATCTGGTATATCATCTATGAAGTTAATAATTTGCCGACACAATCCTTTCTTTTCTTCATTATATCATACAAATTCCATAAATGTAAGATATTTTACAAAAATATTTTACTGAATATATCCTTCGTGAAACGCTTTCTCTTTATTGTACGCATATAATTCAGCTATAGTCGCTTCATAATATGGCTGTACATAAAAAATACCGGCTAAGCCGCATGTAACAGCAGCCACCAGATACCAGCCGATAAAAGACAGTTCCAGTACGAATGTATTCATCTTCTCGCCGTCCATCATCCTCCTGCTGATCGCAAATGCCTCTCTCTGGTCCATTCCCGGATTCTCCGCGAGAATATACGGCACCATCATATACTCAATGCTTTTAATAATTCCCGGGATGATAAGCAAAAAAGTCCACAGCATCGTATACAGGTCTCTCAAAAACATAGCGATGACAATATTGCCATAGTGTCCTGAACGGAACCCGTCAAATATAGTGCCCGTACGGACCATCTCCGTACGGTTGCGGATAAAGAAACTATTTGCGCCGATACGGAGAACATTTCCCACAAAAAAATTAAAGAGAATTGCAATGATAAAGATGACTGCTATAATAGCGATAAACACTGTCGTAAACACCGTCGGAAGACTGCCGGCATCATACATATGATGACCGTCATATACATAGCTGCCGTCTGACATGGCATTCTGAGATCCGCTCCTTGCTCCTCCTGCTGCGCTGGCCCCCTCTATAATTGACATAATAAATGCAACTGCCACACAACTCCAGTAATTCCTCTGCATATTGATCTTGTCATTATTTTTTAACTGTTCTCTGGTCCACATAATCCTGCTCCTTTGCTGTTCTGATCTACTGAATTTCCCTTATCTTCTTTCTGAGCCCCAGCACCTGATCCGGCGCAACTGACAATTCATCAACTCCTATCTGAACGAAAAACTCTGTCATCGACAGATCCGCTGCCAAATCTCCGCAGATACTGATAGTCTTACCCTCAAGATGAACATTATTCGTAACGATCCGGATCATCTTCAGCAGCGCCGGATGCTTTGTATCATAATGGTTCATGACAGCTTCATTCGTTCTGTCCATACCAAGTGTAAACTGTGTAAGATCGTTTGTTCCGATACTGAAGAAATCCACCTCTCTAGCCAGCTCCCCGCTGAGCATAACTGCAGCCGGGGTCTCTATCATCACGCCTATTTTGATATTTTCATCAAAAAATGCTTTTTCCGCTTTTAATTCCTGTTTCACGGCTTCAAGATACTCTTTTGCCTTAACAACCTCTTCTACCTTAGTGATCATCGGAAACATGATCTGTACATTTCCATAGATAGATGCGCGCAGAATCGCCCGAAGCTGTGTCTTGAACATCTCCTCTTTCTCCAGAGACATACGAATACCCCGAAGACCCATGGCTGGATTATGTTCCTCCTCCATCTCCAGAAAATCTGCTCTTTTATCTCCTCCCAGATCTGCCGTACGGATCACTACCCTGTTCATCCCCATAGATTCCGCTGCCAGCTTATAAGCCTGAAACTGCTGCTCCTCGGTAGGCATCCTGTTTCCGTTCTCCATAAAGAGAAATTCACTTCTGAAAAGGCCGACTCCTCCGGCATCGCTCCTGATCACCCGTTCAATGTCTTCGCGCATACCTATATTCGCGCAGATATCTATCTTCTGTCCGCTCTGTGTAATATTCTCCTTACCCTTAAGACGTTCCAGATTAGTGATATGTACTTTATTCTCATCCTGCCTCCGCTTCATCCTTGTAAGCAGTGTATAATCAGGCTCGATATATATCCTGCCTTCATATCCGTCTACAATGATAGTCTTTCCCTCATACTCCTGCTTAAGAGATTCTCCAAGGCCGATAACTGAAGGGATACCTTTCGTACGGGCAATAATAGCCGTATGCGAATTGACTGTTCCGTATTTGGTAACAAATCCCAGTACCCTCTCTTTATCAAGCTGCACTGCCTCACTGGGATACAGATCGCCCGCAGCCAAGATAAACGGTTCATCCGCATATAACTTATCCTTCCAGCTTCTTGACAGGATCCTGATCATCCGTATCGCAGCATCCCTGACATCCGGTTCATTGCCCCTGTCTCTGCCTTCCTTTAAATATTCCTCTGTCGCTGTCTTCACCGCATATTCTGCATTCAGCTTTTCATCAAGGATAATCCCTGTAATCCTGTTCCAGATCCGGTCATCATCCAGGATATCCTGCTGCATTTCAAAAATAGCAGCATTGGCCTTACCCACCTCCCGGATGGAGATCTCATAAAGCTCCTGGAGCTCGAACAGGGCTCTCTCTTTTGCTTTCTGAAGGCGTGAAATCTCTTTTTCCACGTCTTTCACATAGATATGACGGACTTCCTTTATATCTCTTTTATAAAATGAAAGCTTTCCGATGGCTATCCCTTCAGAAACCTTTTTTCCGGTCAGTGTAATCATAGCGCACTTCCTTTACTTTTTAATACCAATTATACTTTACACTCTTCCTTCCCTTTCGTCAAGCAATTCTGTTCTCTCCTATGCCAAAATACCGATAACCCATTGACTTTTTTCATATATTATGGTACTCTGTCAAAGTGTCACTTATATGTAACATGCGGTGATACAGGATTAATTTTTATGGAGGTATCGTAATGAAAGGTACAGTTAAGTGGTTTAACAACCAAAAAGGATACGGCTTCATTTCTGACGAAGCTGGAAACGATGTATTCGTACATTATTCAGGACTGAATATGGAAGGCTTCAAGTCTCTGGAAGAGGGACAGGCAGTAGAGTATGATGTTACAGAAGGCGCTAAGGGACCTCAGGCAGTAAATGTAACAAAACTCTAAGATCAAGAAAAGCAAATCAAAATTTCGATGTACCTTTTTTATATATGGTATTTAATATTTAAAAGCAATACACAAAATGAGATTTCAGAAAAAGGGATGCAGCTCAGATGCCGCATCCCTTTTTTGTTGTTTATTTTACTTTCAGCACAATATTTGCACCGAAAGGATTAACTGCAACCCCTTTTGTCTCAGGCGTAAGTATCTCTCTGATCTTCTCATATTCTATCACCGCCGCACCGTATTTTTTTTCCTGGTTGAACTTATGAAATTCCCGGATATCTGTAAAGACAGGCTGGTAAGAACTTCCGTCCTTCTGAAGGAGCGGTATTCCTTTTCCCTCCTCAACAGCAATAATATATTTTCCCCGACAAAAATGCGCGGCTAACTCCTCATTCATCTCCTGCAGTTCCTCAGACATCTCATTTCCCGGATTTCTGCCCTTCCTGAGCTCCTGCGCCAAATAAAGCGATGTCAGATGGAGCGCAGGATTTTCCACACGGATCTGTCCCTTAGGCATCTGTTCTGCCTCCTGCCTGCGGATCAACTGGTCTAACTGAAATACTGTTTCTTTTGGCAGCCCTTTATCCACCGCAACAGCATTTACTCCCATAGGAAGCAGACTGGTAAAAAATGCCAGACGGCTCTTTTGATCTATCCGGGCAAGCTGAATAGGATTGTTTTCCTCAAGAAGCCACCTGGCCCCCTGATCTGCCTCATCTTTATCAAAATAGATAAACACCTCATCATCAAGAGTCACCGGATTGCAGTATACGAACGGCATACGCGTGCACAAAGACATCACTGCATACAGTATATCGCTGTTTCTGATCTTACGCATGATCTCCTGAAGCTCTGTCATCTTTTTTATTGCATCCCCCATCTTACTGATTCGCGCGGTAAGCCTCGTCTGCGGAGTACACGTCAAAACCGCTTCCTTTCAGAATATTGACCACTTTTTCCGGATCGTCGCTCTTAAGCACCGCCGCCGCGTCATTTCCATTTGCAAATGCGTACATGTACTCTACGTTGACCTCGCCTTCCACGATCTGGTGCATCGCCTTGCAGAGAGACCCTGTAGCATGGGGAACCCTAAGCGCCACCACTTCAGTGAGCATCGCAGTAATACCTGCCTCTTTAAGAGCCGTACGGCCTTTTTGGGGATCTGACACGATCATGCGCAGCATCCCGTAATCTGATGTATCTGCCAGGCTTAACGCAACAATATTCACTTCCGCCCCAGCAAGCACTTTAAGCACTTCGTCAAGGCGTCCCTCTCTGTTTTCCAAAAATACTGATAATTGCTGTATCGTGTTACTTACACTCATGGTTATCCTCCTTTTTACGACCTTTCCTATAACTGCCTGTTATCAATGACACGTTTTGCTTTTCCTTCGCTTCTCTGGATCGTCTTAGGCTCTACAAGCTTCACTCTTACCGATACGCCAAGAGCCTGTTTGAGTACTGCGCCTACCTTCGCCTTAAGCTGGTCCAGTTTACGGATCTCGTCTGAGAAATATTTCTCATCCACCTCTACCATGACGGTAAGGACATCCAGGTTATTCTCACGGTCTACGATGAGCATATAGTGCGGCGCAACTCCGCCGCCCACAGACAGAAGGGCTGCCTCTACCTGAGTCGGGAAGACATTGACGCCGCGGATAACCTTCATGTCATCGGTACGTCCGGTGAATTTCTGAATCCTCGGCAACGTACGCCCGCACTCACATTTACCGTACTGGATACTGGTAAGGTCTTTTGTCCGGTAACGGAGAAGCGGCATACCTTCTTTTGCAAGGGTGGTAAATACAAGCTCTCCGGTCTCTCCCTCGGCGCATGCACTCTGATCCGCTGGATTTAAGATCTCCGGGTAGAAGTAATCCTCATACACGTGAAGCCCTTTGTGATGAATGCAGTCTACCGCAACACCCGGGCCTGTGATCTCGCATAAGCCGTAGATGTCAAAGGTATTGATATTCAGGGTGTCCTCGATCTTCTTGCGCATAGCGTCCGTCCACGGCTCCGCGCCGTTGATGCTGGCCTTGATCTGAAGACGGTCTACGATCCCTGCCTCTGCGGCAGCTTCTGCCAGATACATCGCGTAGGAAGGCGTACATCCGAAAGCTGTAGCCCCGAAGTCTTCCATACACATCAACTGGCGCTTTGTATTGCCCGCCGACATGGGTATCGCCATAGCGCCCAGTGCCTTTGCGCCGAGATCCAGTCCCATTCCCCCGGTGAACAGCCCGTATCCGTAACATACGTGGATGCGGTCCGCGGAAGTCAGTCCTGCCATCACAAGACCTCTCGCCACACATTCGCCCCACACGTCAACATCTTTCTGGGTATAAGAAGCAAGTGTCAGCTTTCCGGTCGTCCCGGATGTTCCCTGTACTCTCGCGATCTGCTCCTTCGGCACAGCCAGAAGACCGAAAGGATAGTTGTCCCTTAAGTCTTCTTTCGTGGTAAACGGCAATTTACCGATGTCCTCGATGCTCTTAATGTCCCCCGGCTGCACGCCAAGCTCATCCATCTTCTTTTTGTAGAACGGTACGTGCTCATACACATTCTTCACCTGTTTTACCAGTCTTTCACTTTGGAGCGCACTCATCTCATCCCTGCTCATGCACTCAATCTTCGGATCTCTGATCTGTTCCTTCCAATCCGCCAATGCTACTTTTGCCATGTTTTTTTCCTTCCTTTTCCTTCATCGTTTTATCTCTTCCAGCCTGGGAAATGTCCCGGCTAAAATTCACCCTTTATCAATCCGCGTCTATAAGTGATAACCCACATCAAATGCTTTCTTATTAATATCCACCGTCTTCGGCGGCACGGTCTTTTCGATCACCTCATACCACTGCTCCCTGGTAAAGTCCATATGCTGCGCCGCCACACCAAGGACGATCAGGTTAAACACCCTGGGATTATCAAGCTTTTTCGCTTCTTCTGTCGCATTTACCACGTAAACCTTATGGTCTTTTTCCAGCGTCTCCAAAATCTTTTCCGGATACTTCGCCGCGCCGATCACTACCGGCATCGGGTCGATCCGCCAGTCATTGACGATAAGCGCGCCGTCTTTTTTCAGGAAATGGGCATATCTAAGCGCCTCAAGCCGCTCAAAGGCGATGATCACATCCGCCTGTCCCTCCTCTACGATAGGCTCCGCCACCTGCTCGCCGTAGCGGACGAAAGTAACCACGCTTCCGCCTCTCTGAGCCATACCGTGAACCTCTGAAAGCTTAACGTCATATCCTCCCAGCGTGGCAAGCACGCCTAAGATCCTGCTGGTGAGGAGTGTCCCCTGACCGCCGACACCGACGATCATAATATTCTTTGCTGCCATTATCTTCTGCCCTCCTTTACCAGTTCGATCGCTCCGAATTTACACAGGCTTTCGCAAAGCCCGCAGCCGGTACACATCGTATCGTCAATGCGCACGGTCCCGTCCGCATGTTTCGTCATCGCCGGACAGCCGGGCTTCATGCACATCCCGCATGCTTTACATTTATCCGCATGGGCAAGATAAAGCGGTTTCTTCGCCTTGCTTAAGAGCACGCAGGGACTCTTGGTGATGATAACCGATACCTCGTCTGCTGCCAGCTCTTCTTTTACTGTCTTTTCCAGGGTTTCAATGTCAAATGCATCGACCTCCGTGACTCTCTTTATCCCAAGCGCACAGCAGAGCGCCGAAATATCCACAGCATAAGCCGGATCCCCCTGCAGGGTCTTTCCGGTGGCCGCATGATCCTGATGCCCGGTCATCCCGGTCGTGGAATTGTCAAGGATCAGGACAGTTCCTGTCGCATGGTTGTACGCCATGTTCATCAGGGAATTCACTCCGGTATGGAGGAATGTGGAATCACCGATCACCGCCACCCAGTCTTTGATGTATTCCTTTCCCTTTGCCTTCTCCATGCCGTGTAAGGTGGAAATGCTCGAACCCATACACATCGTCGTATCCACTACGCTCAGCGGCGCTACCGCGCCAAGGGTATAACAGCCGATATCACCTGCCGCGTGGAGTTTTAATTTATTCAGCACATAGTATACGCTCCTGTGGGGGCAGCCGGGGCAAAGAATCGGCGGCCTTCCCGGCGCTTTGGCCGGTTCCCCGACAGAAAGCTCTTCCTTTAATACCGCTTCTCTTAACATGTTGGCGCTGTACTCGCCCTCCACGGTAAAGATCTCTTTTCCCACCGCTTTGATCCCCCAGGACTTCACCTGTTCTTCGATCACCGGATCAAGCTCTTCCACGATATAGAGCGTCTCCACTTTAGCCGCAAAATCTTCGATCAGTCTCCTCGGCAAAGGATTCACCATGCCAAGCTTAAGGACAGACGCTTTTGGCAGCGCTTCCTTTACATACTGGTAAGGGATACCGCTGGTGATCACGCCGATCTTCGTATCATTCATCTCAACCCGGTTTACGGAAAGTGTGTTGGCCGCCTCTGCCAGTTCCTCATTGCGCTTCTCAATCTCTGCGTGGCGGATTTTGGCATTGACCGGCATCATCACTGTTTTCTGGATATTCTTTATGTACGCTTTATCCGGAAGCTCCTGCCTGTCCTCTAATTCCACAATGCCCTGGGAGTGGGCAAGCCTTGTGGTCGTGCGGTAGACAACGGGACGGTCGAATTTCTCACTGATCTCAAAAGCAAGCTTCATATACTCCTTTGCCTCGGCGCTGTCAGCCGGCTCTAAGACCGGAAGCTTAGCCGCCCGGGCTACCATCCTGGTATCCTGCTCATTCTGGGAACTGTAAAGGCCGGGATCATCTGCCACGACGATGACAAGCCCGCCGTTTACGCCCATGTAGGAAACACTGTACGCGGGATCTGCCGCCACATTAAAGCCCACATGCTTCATGCAGGCCATCGCTCTTGTCCCGGCAATGGAAGCGCCTACCGCCACCTCCGTAGCTACTTTCTCATTGGGCGACCACTCGCAGTACAGAGAATCTTTATATTGCACCAGATATTCACTGATCTCTGTGCTCGGCGTACCCGGATACGCTGCGGATACCTTTACTCCCGCCTCGTAAGCTCCTCTGGCGATCGCCTCGTTGCCGAGCATGATAACTTTATTCGTTTCTGCCATTCTTTGGTCCATCCTTTCGTACAAATATCTTTAAGTATAGCATAATACTTTTCCAAATTAAAGTGTTAATTGATAAGCAAAATCTGCTAATGAGAAGTAAGTCTTCCCGTGGGATTGCCGTCAGATATTCTGCTTGCAGCTATACTCCTGCGCCGTCACCCTGATCACCGCAGCCGTCCGTGTAAGCTTCGGATTCTTCTCGAAATCATCAAAATCCTTCCCCGTCTGATGCTTCATGATCTTTGCAAGGGCGTATCCCTTCTCCGTCTCGTCCTCAAGAATCTCTGCCTGCCCGCTCCCGATGACGCTGGCATAGCGGTAGCTGTACTGGCAGGGCATATCCCCTTCAATAAGCGCATACTCCTTGTCCATCTCAAAGGCCACCTGCCCATTCTTACGGAGCAGGTCAAGCTTCTTCCCCTCCTTCGCGCAGTGGAAGTAAAGCACCAGTTCCTCTCCGTCATAATCGCAGCCCACGTTCATCGGGATGACATAAGGCTTCCCGTTATCTATCATCCCCAGCCGGCATACCCTGCACTCCCCAAGGATTCTTCTGATTGCCTCCGGGTCTGATACTTCCCTTTCTTTTCTTCTCATAATCTTTATCTCCTTTCCGGCAGTAAGCCGCCATACAGATAATAAATATCCCCACCGTATTACTTTTTAAAAACAAACACCGCCATTGGCGGACAATTCCCCCGGTTCCAGTATTCATTGGCGATCACCGTGAATTTTTTCGCGGGAAGCGTCCGCAGATAAGAAAGAAGCGCCTCCTTCTCCGCAAAACCTGTATCGCCTCCGCTGTAGATCAAAAGACTCATCATCCCGCCGCTTTTTAACACAGAAAGCCCCTTTTCTACCGCCGCCACGCTTGTATCCGGCTTTGTCGCTATGCCGTGGTCCCCGCCCGGAAGATAGCCAAAATTAAAGCAGATGACATCCGCTGTCCCTTCGCCTGCATACCGCTCCATATGCTCATGCCCGTCCAGGATAAGCTCTGCCCGGTCTCTCACCCCATTGTCCCGCAAGAGCTTTTCCGTATACCGGAGCGCTTCTTCCTGTATATCAAAGGCAAGCACTCTGCCCGCCTCGCCTGCCAGCTCACATAAAAACAGCGTATCCCTGCCCTTTCCCATAGTCCCGTCGATGTAAAACCCGCCCTCCGGCGCCTGGGAGCGGATGATCTCATGACACCAGAACGTCACCTGTGACTGTTTCATGGCTTGATCTCCTTTTTCCGGCGGTCTCGCCTTGTATTGTAGATAAACATGGCGACCGCCATCGTACAGATGATCCCGTATCCAAGCCAGCTAAGCAGGTCCGGAATCTGCCCGAACACCACAAAGCCTATAAAGGCGGCGAAAATGATCTGGGAATAATCGTACACCGATATCTCCCTGGCCGGGGCGTATGTGTAGGCCGCCGTGATGGAAAACTGCCCTCCCGCGGCGCTTAAGCCCGCCATCAGCAGTACCGCAAGCTGCGTTCCTGTCATGGGATGATAGTCAAAGATCAGCCACGGCAGCGTCACCATACAGGAAAACACCGAGAAAAAGAATACGATAAACGGCCCTTTCTCTCCATTTTCCCCAAGCTTTCTTACCATCGTATAAGCCGCCCCCGCGCAGATCCCCCCAAGGAGCCCGATGACGGACGGCACAAGTGCCATGTTGGAAAATGTAGGCTTCACCACGAACATGCTTCCGATAAACGCGCCTGCCACGATGAACGCCTGGGGCACCGTCACCTTCTCTTTCAGGATAAGGAAGCTGAACAGCACCGCAAAGAAGGGTGACATCTTATTTAACATAGAAGCGTCCGCCAGAACAAGATGGTCGACGGCGTAGAAATTGCACAAAATCCCCATCGTCCCGAAGCCCGCCCGCAAAAGCAGATAGATCAGATTCTCCTTTTTGCATTTAAACGGCACCCGGTCTTTTAAAAGGATCACAAGAGCGAACAATGCCGCCACAAAATTACGGAAAAAGCTTTTCTGCACGGACGGCAGATCTCCCGCCATCCGGACAAACATATTCATAAACGCAAAGCAAAACGCAGACAGGATGATATAGATGATCCCTCTATATCTTTTGTTCATAACCAGTCATCCCTTTCTGTTTTCATTATCTCATTTTCCTGTTTTTGCCGCCGCAAAATATTATCCCGCCGCGAAACAATTTGTGATTATTTCCGGCAATCAGGCCGGGCCTGGGCCTACAGATCGAAAAGCGACAATTGGTTGGACTCCGGCAGATCGCCTAAAAGTCCCATCTTATCCATATACTCGATGACCGTCTTGCTGGCCTTCGTCCGCTGCCGGAAATCATCCTTGGACAGATACGGACCGTTTTTTGCCGCCTCAGCCACCGCCTCAGCCGCCTTGTCGCCCATACCTTCAATACTGGAGAACGGCGGCATCAGTTTTCCATTGACGATGAGAAATTTCGCCGCCTGCGCCTTATAGATATCCAGAGGCTCAAATTCCAGTCCCCTGGCATACATTTCCTGCACGATACGCATATCCCTGAGCGTGACCTGCTCGTTCTGGGTAAGGCTTGCCGAACGCCTGTTGTAATCATCGATATGCTGCTGCAGCTTCTCCTTCCCCTGGCACATCAGCTCATAAGAAAATCCCTTTGCGCGGATCCCGAAGTAAGCCCCGTAATAAGCCAGCGGATAATAGATCTTACAATAAGCGATCCGGTACGCCATCATGACATAAGCCGCGGCATGGGCCTTTGGGAACATGTATTTGATCTGCTTGCAGGACCAAATATACCAGTCCGGCACGTCCGCCGCCTTCATGGCCTCCTCGAACTCCGGCGTAAGCCCTTTCCCCTTACGCACCTTCTCCATGATAGTAAAAGACAGCTCACTGTCCATTCCTTTATTGATAAGATATGTCATAATATCGTCACGGGTGCAGATTGCGGTGGAAATGGTGGCCTTTCCGCTTTTTATCAACTCTTGGGCATTGTTAAGCCACACGTCCGTCCCATGGGACAGTCCGGAGATGCGGATCAGATCCGACAGAGACTGAGGCTTTGTATCCACCACCATCTGGATAACGAAATCCGTCCCGAACTCCGGGATCCCAAGGCATCCTACCGGGCATCCGCCGATATCCTCCGGCGTGATGCCGAGAGCCGAAGTATCGTGGAACAGAGACATCACCCCTTTATCATCTAACGGAATATCTGTAGCCACAAATTTGCGGTCTGTCTCATTGTATTCATTATCCATGGCCGGTGAACTGATATATTCCTCCAGCGTCTTGATCATGGTCGGATCATCATGGCCGAGAATATCGAGCTTCAGCAGGTTGTGGTCGATAGAATGATAATCAAAATGCGTAGTGACAATATCCGTGTTCACATCATTTGCCGGATGCTGCACCGGTGTAAAAGAGTTGATATCCTCCCCCAGCGGAAGAACGATGATCCCGCCCGGATGCTGCCCTGTACTCCTTCGGATTCCTGTGCAGCCCTGGACGATCCGGTTGATCTCGCACACTCTTTTTCCCTGGCCCCGCTCCGTATAATAATTCTTCACGTAACCGAAAGCCGTCTTATCCGCCAGCGTGCCGATCGTCCCCGCCCGGTAGGTCTGCCCCGCCCCGAAGATAACTTCCGTGTACTTGTGGGCATTGCTCTGATAATCACCGGAAAAATTAAGGTCGATATCCGGCTCCTTATTCCCTTTAAATCCCAGGAAAGTCTCGAAAGGAATATCAAACCCGTCTTTGATTAGCGGCGCACCGCACTCAGGGCACAGCTTATCCGGCATATCCCAGCCGCAGCCTCCTGCGAAGGCGCGCACCTCGTCAGACGTAAAATCGCTGTAATGGCATTTCTCACAATAATAATGAGGGCTTAACGGATTCACCTCGGTGATTCCCGCCATGGTCGCCACGAAGGAAGAGCCGACAGACCCTCTTGAACCTACCAGATACCCGTCCTCGTTGGACTTCCACACCAGCTTCTGGGCGATGATGTACATGACGGCAAAGCCGTTGGAGATAATGGAGTTAAGCTCTCTCTCCAGCCGTTCCGTCACAATCTCCGGCAAGTCTTTTCCATACATACTGTGGGCTTTCCGGTAACAGATCTCCCTTAGCTGCTTGTCAGAGTCCGGGATGACCGGCGGGCACTTATCCGGGCGCACCGGGGATATCCGCTCCACCATATCCGCGATCTTTCCCGGGTTCTCCACAACGATCTCCCGCGCTTTCTCCGAGCCTAAGTATTCAAACTCCGAAAGCATCTCGTCCGTCGTATGAAGGTAGAGGGGCGCCTGGTTGTCCGCATCGCCAAAACCTTTTCCTGCCATGATGATCCGGCGGTACACCTCATCCTCCGGCTCTAAAAAATGCACGTCACAGGTAGCCACCACCGGCTTGTTAAACTGCTCGCCCAGACGCACGATCCGTCGGTTGATCTCCCGCAGGTCCTCCTCACTGTTCACTTTGCTGATCCGGTCACTTTCGATCATAAACCGGTTATTCCCCAAAGGCTGTACTTCCAGATAATCATAAAAATCGACGATCTTCGAGATGCGTTCCTCTGATCTGTCATTTAAAATCGCCTGGTACAATTCTCCCGCCTCGCAGGCGCTTCCCACGATCAGCCCTTCCCGGTGCTTTGACAGTTCGCTTTTGGGAATCCGCGGCCTTCTGGCATAATATTCCAGATGGGATTTGGACACTAAGGTATAAAGGTTCGTCCGCCCCACTTGATTCTTCGCCAGGATGATCACGTGGTAGGAAGGCAGTTTTTTCACCATCTCTTTACTCTGAGCGCCAAACTGGTTAAGCTTCGCCAGCGTATGGATACCCCTGGCTTTCAGCATCTCGATAAATTTCACGAAGATCTCTGCTGTCGCTCCTGCGTCGTCCACTGCCCGGTGATGGTTGTCCAGGGAGATATGAAGCGCATTTGCCACGATATTCAGCTTGAACTTTGAAAGCGTAGGCAAAAGAATCCGCGCCATAGCTACCGTATCCACTGACGTAAAGTCCGGCTCGATGTCCTGATACCGGCAGTTCTGCTCGATAAAACCCACATCAAAGCCCGCGTTATGTGCCACCAGCACTGCTCCCCCGACAAACAAAAGAAACTGGGGCATCACTGTCTCAATATCCGGCGCGTCTATCACCATCTGATCCGTGATGCTGGTAAGCTGGGTGATCTCGAAGGGAATGGGCCGCTTCGGATTAACAAATGTACTGAATTTATCGGTGATCTTCCCATTCTCCACTTTCACCGCGCCGATCTCGATGATCTTATCCTTCACCGAACTAAAGCCCGTCGTCTCCAGGTCGAACACAACGTAAGTATCCGAAAGCGTCTGCCCTTTTTCATTGACCGCAACATCCTGCAGATCATCCACCAGATACCCTTCCACGCCGTAGATCACCTTGAACGGATCTGACTTATCCAACCCCTGCAGATAATGGTGCGCCTCGGTAAAGCCCTGGACGACGCCGTGGTCAGTGATCGCCACCGCCTTATGCCCCCAGTCATGGGCACGCTTTAAGATATCCTCCACCCTGGACACACCGTCCATATCACTCATCTTCGTGTGGCAGTGAAGCTCCACCCGCTTCTTCGGCGCCGTGTCTTTTCGCCCTTCGGTGAAGTCGGGGATCTTACGGATGCCGAAGACTGAGCCGATCGTAAGTTCCCCGTCGTATTTATCTATGGTAGTCACGCCCCGGATCTTTAAAAACGCACCTTTTTTCACCTCCCCCAATATCTCCGGAAGCTGGTCATTTCTCACAAACATCTTGACCATGATCGTATCGGTAAAATCCGTGACAGCGAACATGATGATGGACTTCTCATTGCGGATCTCCCGGGTATCGAAGCTGATCACCTTTCCCCGAAAAGTGATCTCCCCCATCTCGCCCACCACCTGGCTGAGCTTTATGGGTTCATCGTCAAAATCCCGGCCATACACCACATTGGGGTCATTGGAGCGCCGCAGGCTCATGGACGGTTCTCTCTTTCGCGGACCGGAGAATCCGGAGGTCTGGCTCTGTCCCTTTCCGCCGCCTGACTTCACGCTCTCCTTCTTTTCCGGCGCTTTTTTCGCCGGCTCTTCCTCCGGGACTTGTGCCCTTTCCTTATGGGCGGCAGCGGAAGCCTTCAAGATCTCATCCACTTCCTGGCGGACCTTTAAGTCATTGTACTTTAACTTGCTCTCCTTTACGGCATCATAGGACACCCGTATGTCAACATCCAGGCCGAACCGGTTCTCATACACATCCTTCAGATATCCTGTCAGTGACTCCTTCTTCCCCTGGGAAACGATGGTGTCACCAAGCTTCAAGCAGAGGATATTCCCCTCCCTGAACGTACAGTCCGCGCCCTTTAGCATACTCCGCTCCACGGCGCTTCTCTGCCCCAGCTCCAGGATGAAGCTGTCCTTATATTCATCCATCAGATTTTCCGGCGTGTACTGCTCGGAAAGCTCATACCGCTCCACGATCTCCACCTGTATCCTGCTCTTCCCAAAGAGCTGTTCCTTCAGCATCCTCTCCGCGTCGTAAACGGTCTTCTTCTGGAGAAGATGCCTACCCAGAATATGCACGCGGATAAAATCACGGTCTGCATTGGTGGCAACTTTCGTCACCTCCACCCCCTGAAACATCATCTGGATATTCTGATTCACCTTTAATGTGGGAAATACTTCAAAAAACGTCTTACTCATTCCAGTTAAGCAGCTCCTGTCTCAATGTCTCCAACAACTCTTCTTCCTTTACCTTCTTCACGATCTCTCCCTTTTTGATCAGAAGGCCCTCGCCGATCCCTCCGGCGATCCCGATGTCCGCTTCTTTTGCCTCGCCGGGGCCGTTCACCACGCAGCCCATGACCGCCACCTTGATGTCAAGGGGAATGTCCGCCACCATATCCTCCACCTGGTTTGCCAGGCTGATAAGGTCGATCTTTGTGCGCCCGCAGGTCGGGCAGGATACCACTTCAATGCCGCCCTTTCTTAACCCAAGTGTTTTCAGGATAAGCTTCGCCGACTTGATCTCCTCCGCCGGATCCCCGGTCAGGGACACCCGGATCGTATCACCGATCCCCTGACCTATGATCAGTCCCAGTCCGATCGACGACTTGATATTCCCCGCAAGGAGCGTCCCTGCCTCGGTGATCCCCACATGAAGAGGATAGATGCACTGTTTGGCCAGCTCTTCATGGGCCTTCACGCACATCATCACATCCGAAGACTTGATGCTGACCACCAGATTGTCATACCCGAAGGACTCGATCAGGCTGACCTTATCAAGAGCGCTCTCTACCAGGCCCTCCGCGGTGACGCCACCGTATTTTTCCACCAGTTCTTTTTCCAGCGAACCGCTGTTCACGCCTACCCGTATGGGGATATTCTTTTCCTTCGCCTTCTCCACCACGGCGCGTACACGTTCAGAATCACCGATATTACCCGGATTGATGCGGATCTTATCAGCTCCGTTTTCTATCGCCGCGATCGCCAGCCGGTAGTCAAAATGGATGTCCGCCACCAGCGGGATATGTATCTGTCTTTTTATCTCAGATAATGCAGCGGCAGCTTCCATCGTCGGCACGGCGCAGCGGATAATCTCGCATCCCGCCGCCTCGAGCCTCAGAATCTGGGCAACGGTCTCCTTAACATCCTCTGTCTTTGTATTCGTCATCGACTGGACGACGATAGGGCTTCCGCCTCCGATCACCACATCTCCAATCTGTATCCTTTTTGTATCATCTCTGAACATCCAAACACACCTCCATAAAAAATACCCTCTATTATACCACCGCTCCCGCCGATGACAAATAGAGGGATATCTGTCAATGTTACTTTTTCAAGAATTCCATCTGTTCTCCATATTCACGTTCTGTCAGCGTAAGGCAGCTTTTGTCCACACTGTAGTTAAAAGTCGTGATGACCGGATCTGCCAGCCTTAAGATGTCTTCCTTCGTGTACTGACCGTCTGACTCCTGGGAAAGCTTTAAAAGCTCTCCGTCATCCGGATGGATAGAGATTGTCTTCTCTTTCCGGTCCAGCACGTAATGCATCATCACGTCTGCACCGTCATCGGAAAGCTCTGATACCGTCACAATGACCGTATCATTTTTTTTGATAGTCAGACGAAAGCTTCCGTCCTCGTCCTCCCAGCTTCCTTCCAGCGGATTCGACGTAAACAGCTTTGTCAGCAGATATACCGCTATCAGTACGATCAGCACCGATGATACGAGAGTTGCCGCTTTCCACAGCGTACTTCTTTTGTTTTCATCATTCTTAGCAATTATCATAGGCTCATTTGTCCCCTCATATTTTTACTGCTCTCTTAAATTATATTTGCTTTTCAGAGCTGTGTCAACGGGTGTTAGAAAAGCCGCTGCAAAGAACTTAATCTTTCATCTCCACAAGGAGATAAAAACCTTTCTCTGTCTTCTCGATCTTCTTTATGACTCCTTTTCTTGCCATGATCCTTTCGCCTGTCCGGTAAATACCCGACATCGCCACAGACGGTTCCACAAGATAAGTATACTGTCCGGTCACGGCACTTCTTTCGCTGATCTCCACCTCCTGGCCTTCCTTTACAAGGCCTTCTCTCTCCATTTTAAATCTTTCCTGTCTCATTACGCCTCATTTTCCTTTGTTATTTCTGTATTTTTGTTCCTTATCGAAGCATACTGTTAACATCATGTTGATAAACGGCACATCATATGTTCTTTACCGCAACAATTGATAAAATGTAACCATCATGCTATGGAAAGAGGATTGCTTATGTCTTTTTCAGATAAATTGAAAACACTCCGAACCGAAAACAAAATGACACAGAAGGAAGTTGCGCTGCGTCTTAATGTTGCACGTTCCACTATTGCAGGTTATGAGAAAAAGAACCGTCAGCCTTCCCATGAAGATCTGGCTGCACTTGCCGATCTTTTCCATGTTACCGTCGACTATCTGGTTAAAGACAATGTAATAAGTATGGATAACTCCCAATGCGTCTCCCTGTCAGAGAAAGAAATGCAGCTGATCACCAGTTACAGAAAGCTTCCGTCTGCTTCCCGTGAACTGGTGACCGCGCATATCCACCTGCTTGAAGAATTTGATATTAATCACAAAAATCCGCAATAGCTTCCCATGCAACGCATCCGCGGCCTGACTTTTAACATTCCTCTGCAATCTTTTTAATTAGTTTCTCCGTATCCTCCCAGCCAAGACACGGATCCGTGATAGACTTCCCGTATTCCATATGCTCACAGATATCCTGTCTTCCCTCTTTCAGATAACTTTCTACCATAACTCCCTTTACCAGTGACCTTACACTGCTGCAATGCCTCCTGCTGTGCAGTACCTCGCTGACGATCCTCAGCTGTTCCTTATAATTTTTATTGGAATTGGAGTGATTGGCATCTATGACCGCCGCCGGATACTTTAACTCTTTCTTTTCATACAGCTTAAGAAGTCTTATACAGTCTTCATAATGATAGTTGGGGATGCAGGTCCCATATTTATCTACACCGCCCCGCAGTATGACGTGGGCATATTCATTGCCATCTGTCGTCACATCCATTCCCCGGTAGATAAACCGGTGTCCCATCTGGGCCGCAACTACAGAATTAAGCATAACAGACAGATCTCCGCTGGTCGGGTTCTTCATTCCCACAGGAATATCCATTCCGCTTGCAGTCAGCCTATGCTGCTGGTTCTCCACAGATCTCGCTCCGATGGCTTCGTAAGAAAGGATATCGTCCAGATAACTTCTGTTCTCTGGATACAGCATCTCATCTGCCGCCGTGAGTCCGCTCTCTTCCATAGCCCTGAGATGCATCTTCCGGATAGCAAGGATCCCTGCATAAAGATCCGGAGCTTTATCCGGGTCAGGCTGATGAAGCATCCCTTTATATCCCTCTCCGGTAGTCCTCGGCTTGTTTGTATAGATTCTGGGAATCAGTATCAGCCTGTCCGACACTTCTTCATTAATCCTGGACAACCGGTTCACATACTCACAGACTGCCTCCTCATTGTCCGCAGAACAAGGCCCGATGATCACCAGAAACTTATCCGACTTTCCTGTGAACACATCCCGTATCTCCTGATCCCGCCGAGATTTCATCGCCGTAAGATTGTCCGACAGCGGATACTCGCTCTTAAGCTCTCCGGGTGACGGAAGTGTATTGTTGACTCTCATCGCCATTTCTTTTTATTCTCCCTGCTTTTCAATCATCTCATCAATCTGCTCCGGCTCCGGCATAGAGCGGATCGCACCCTTTTTGAGGGTGATCAGGGCTGCTCCTGCGTTGGCATACCGGAGTACATCTTTAAGCTTCTCCTCATCAAGGTTTTCCAAGCCGTATTTTAACACGCCGTGAATCGAACAGCCGCAGAAAGTATCCCCCGCGCCGGTAGTCTCAATGGCTTTAACGGTAAATCCGGCCTGCTCTACTTTCATATCTTTATAATATGCGCGGCTTCCGTCTTTTCCCATCGTCAGGAAGATGAGCGGGATATGATACTTTTCCTGAAGATAACGGATGCCGTCATCATAATCTTCCATGCCGGATACGAACTGGATCTCGTTATCTGATATCTTCAGCACATCACAATACTGAAAACCATACTCCATCTGTTTTTTCGCATCGTCCAGTGATCTCCAGAGCGGAGGGCGCAGATTAGGATCAAAAGTGATCAGACATCCTGCCTCCTTCGCCGCCTCAAGCGCCTTCTTTGTCGCACTCAGCGCAGGCTCATCTGTCATTGAGAGCGTGCCGAAATGAAATACTTTAGAACTGCGGATAATATCATAATTCACTTCGTCTGCACCAAGCATCATATCTGCACCAGGTTTGCGGTAAAATGAGAACTCCCTGTCCCCATCCGGAAACGTATGTACGAATGCAAGTGTCGTCGGAACCTCCTTATCCATGCAGAGGCCTTCTGCGTTGATCCCTGCCTCAGAGATAGTATCCTTCAGAAGTCTCCCGAACTGATCCTCTCCTACTTTACCAATAAAAGCGGTCTTTCTGCCTAGCTTATTCAACATGGCAAGTACATTGCAGGGGGCTCCTCCCGGACATGCTTCAAACAGATTATTACCCTGCTCGCTCTGTCCGTTCATGGCAAAATCAATCAGAAGTTCACCCATTGCTGTTACATCATATAACTTATCCATCTTAAAAATCTCCTTCCTTCAAGATCAATATTTATTGTCAATATTATATCAATAAATGGTTTGTGTGTAAAGCTAACCGAGCAGATTAACCCCGCCTAAAAGTACATAAGAGATAAAGCACATGATCACTGTTGCCATACATATGCCTAAGATAACCGCCGGAAATGCCTTCTTAAATTTTATTCCAAGAAGCGCTGCTATAAGCGACCCCGTCCACGCTCCTGTTCCCGGGAGCGGGATACCGACAAAAAGTACCAGGCCCCAGAAGTCATATTTTTCAATCTTATCGCTCTTACTCATAGCCTTGCTCTCTAATTTTTCAACCATAGGCCGGAAAATCTTCATTCCTTTCATCCACCGGAATACCGGTGTGATCAAAAGAAGGATAAAAGGCACGGGAATGATATTACCGATAATGCTTATCGGCACCGCCGACGTCACCGGAACCCCCAGAAGCGGCCCGGCCACCAAAAGCGCGCCCCGAAGTTCCAGGATCGGGATCATGGAGATAATAAATACGATCACTTCTTTTCCCACACTGCCTCCCAGTGCGTCAATAATTCCCTGAATCAATGTCTCTGTCATAGCATACTCCCTTATATTTTTTTAACTCTTTGCAGATTCTTCCGCCGCAGTCAGATATTTTTCCAAAAACTCCAAAAGGACCGTCATCTCCTCCTTCGTGCCGACTGTAATACGCATATACTGTTCGATCCGCTCACTGCCCCAGTAACGCACATAGATTCCTTCGCTTTTCAATGCTTCGAATATCTCCTTTGCATCGTGCTTTGGATGTGCGGCAAAGATAAAGTTGGCTTTTGAATCCAGGCAGGAAAAACCAAGCCTTTGAAGTTCCTTTTTGGCCCACTCTCTTGTCCTGATGATCTTGCGGATCCCTTCCTCAAAGTACGCCTTGTCCCTGACCGCTTCCGGTCCGCACATAAGAGCCGCCTGATTCATGGTATATGAATTGAAGGAATATTTCGCATCATTCAGGTATCTGATCAGACGAGAATTGCTGATGGCGTATCCGATCCTCATTCCCGCCATCGACCGCGCTTTGGAAAAGGTCTGGACAACGATCAGATTGTCATACTTTGGAATCAGCTCCAGAGCAGACTTTCCCGCAAAATCAATATATGCCTCATCTACGATCACAATCACATCCCTGTTGTGATCGATAATATCTTCCACATCCTTAAGTTCCATATAAAGTCCTGTAGGCGCGTTCGGGTTCGGAAAGATGATTCCGCCGTTATCTCTACGGTAGTCCTCCTTCACAATACGGAAATCTCCATCCAGCCTGCACAGCTCATAGGGAATCCGGTACAGACCCGCCCATACTTTGTAAAAGGAGTATGTAATGTCCGGAAAAAGCACAGGCTTTTCTGAGTTGAAAAATGTAAGAAAACACATAGACAGTACATCATCAGAACCAACCCCGACAAACACCTGATCCTCATCCACCATATAATAATCTGCCAGGGTTTTTACCAGCTCTCCTGCTGTCGGATCCGGATACAGCCTCATCCTGTCTGCCTCCATCTCTTTAAGCATCCTTTTCACTCCCGGAGCCGGGGGATACGGGTTCTCGTTGGTATTCAGCTTTATCACTTTCTGCTGAGGCTGTTCGCCCGGAACATAGGGCTCTACCTTACGGATATTTTTCTCAAATTCTTTCAATTTAACATACTCCTTTAAAAATACTCCTTCGCAAGCTCCTTAAATTTCGGCAGGGAATTAACAATCGTCTCGTAGGACACACAGTAAGCCAGCCTCACATATCCCGGACACGCAAAGGAACTTCCCGGAACGATAAGGATATTGTATTTCTTTGCCGCTGCACAGAATTCTTTCTCGTCCGCTGCCGGAGACTTCACAAAGAGATAGAACGCACCTTCCGGCTTAATACACTCAAATCCGCACTCTTTAAGGCCATTATAGAGTGCCTCCCTGTTTCTGTCATAGTAGGAAATGTCCGTCTTTTCATTCAGGCACTTCGCCACGATCTTCTGCTGAAGAGTCGGCGCATTGACAAATCCCAATATCCTTGTGGCAACATTTGCCGCCGCAAGGATTTCCTCACTGTCTGCCGCCTCATCCGGAATGACAAGATAACCTATACGCTCTCCGGGAAGCGACAGAGATTTGCTGTAAGAATAGCCGACGATCGTATTATCATAATATTTGGTCAGATAAGGAACCTCTGCCCCGTCATACACGAGTTCGCGGTAAGGCTCATCGGAGATCAGAAAAATCTCCGTGCCGTACTCCTCCTGCTTTGCCTCCATAACAGCGGTCAGCTTCTTTATCGTCTCTTCCGAATACACCACACCAGTCGGATTGTTCGGTGTATTGACGATCACCGCCTTTGTCTTCGGCGTGATCTTCTGCTCAAATTCATCAAGCTTAGGCTGGAAATCTACCGTATTCGGTGAAATCTCCACTAATACACCGTCATAATTATTCGTATAAGAGCGGTACTCCCCAAAATAAGGGGCAAACGCGATCACCTCATCTCCAGGATTAATAAGCGATTTTAAGATGACATTCAGCCCTCCCGCCGCTCCCACAGTCATAATGATATTCTTTACAGAAAAGTTCGTGTTAAACCGTTCATTTAAAGACGCCGCAACCGCCCCGCGCACATCTGCATAGCCGCTGTTACTGTTGGTATAGCCGTGGAGCACAACCGGATCTTCATCTTCCAGAAGCTCCAAAACCGCCTCTTTTACTGCTTCCGGAGCCGGAACATTAGGATTTCCCAGACTGAAATCAAATACATTCTCCGCTCCGTAAATACCGGCAAGCCGGGTTCCTTCTTCAAACATTGCACGGATGGCCGAACTGTTTGCCACCATATTTTTCATCTTCTCTGCAATCATCTTCGTTCTCCTCTCATTACTGTCTACAGATGTTCACTGAACCTTTTCCTTCACATTGCCTTTTTCAACCATAAATACCGGTCGGTAGGAAAGCTTGGCCTTTCTTAAGCCCTCCGCACCCGTATCCTCCTCCCGGTTGATATACTGGTAATCCATACATTCATGCTCTACAAACTGCTGGTTGATCATCGGATAAGCACCCTGAATCTCCGCGTACGCCTTTTCTATATGCACCACAAAAGTATCCGAGCAGACCGGCTCACCGAGTGTAAAGGCTGCAACCTCACCATCGATCTTCAGGACGCCTCCCGCAAGTCCAAGTTCCTTAAACAGACGCAGGGCATTAAGCGTTACACACATCTCCGCATTCTTCTCCTCGTCATCCTCACAGCCGTTCTCATTGCGCCACTTAAGCGCCATCTGAAAACATTCCTCCAGATTATCTTCTGACATCGCCTCATAACTCCAGCGCCCGTCATAGAGCGCTTTGAATTTGTTGATATGATTGCGCTTCCCGTGAAGTTTCTTTCCCGGCAATGCGGCAAGCTTCTCCGTTTCATACACATAATCCGCAAAGTCCCTGTCATACTCTATCTCAAACCTGCCGGGATACCACTTTTCCAGCTTAGAAAAATTATCCGGCGTGATATTGTACATGGTAAATGGAAAGCCTCGTTTTTCACTGTAGCTTTTCATGACCTCGATCGCCTTTTTCACACTGTCATCATCCCCTGCCGGAAATGCATAGGACACATGCTCCTCGTCCTCGCTCTTAAAAACCAAAGCTCCTTCGATCACCGCCCATTTCACCGGATACTGCCTTGACCATAAAAACACGTTGACAAATGTCCTCTCACAGCTCCTGCTCGTATGGTGTTTTAAATATCGGGATATGATTTCCTTATCTTCTATCTCTGCCCGCTTAAACTGTATTTCTTCCATGATTTCCCTTCTATCCTGTCTGATATCTATCACTGACTAAAAATGCATATGATACAACGATTCGTAGAGGCCCTTTTTCTGAAGAAGTTCTTCGTGGGTTCCCTGCTCTGCGATTCCCTCTTCTGTCAGCACAATAATCTTCCCTGCGTTGCGGATGGTCGTGAGCCGGTGGGCAATTACAAAGGTCGTACGGTCTTTCGCCAGACTCTCCAGAGACTTCTGCACTACCTGCTCACTCTCGTTGTCAAGAGCTGATGTTGCCTCATCAAAGATCAGCACCGGCGGGTTCTTAAGAAAGACTCTCGCGATAGATAGCCGCTGCTTTTGACCTCCGGAGAGTTTCACACCACGCTGTCCGATATCCGTATCATACCCGTCCGGAAAACTCATGATAAACTCATGGGCATTGGCACGCTTCGCTGCACGTACAACCTCCTCATCAGAGGCATCCGGCTTCCCATAGCGGATATTGTCCATGATCGTTCCCGCAAACAGGTATACGTCCTGCTGTACAATACCTATATGATTCCTGAGACTCTCAAGCCTGATCTCCCGGATATCCGTCCCATCTATAGTCACTGCCCCTTCCGATACCTCATAAAATCTGGGGATCAGACTGCACAGCGTTGTCTTTCCCACTCCTGACGGCCCTACAAGGGCGATATACTCCCCTGCTTTTACCTTAAGATTAATCGAACGCAGTACCTGTTCCTGTGTATCCTCATAGTGAAAGGACACATTTTTAAACTCGATGTCCCCCTTTACCTCACTGAGGCTGACCGCATCAGGCTTATCAGCAATATCCGGCGCGATCGCCAGAATCTCAAGAAACCTCTCAAAACCGGAATACCCATTCTGAAACTGCTCTGTAAACGACACCAGCTTTTTCACCGGATCTGTAAAATTATTGATATACAGCAGGAACGTAACCAGATCCGCAAGCTCAACACTTCCGTTAAGCATCATCCCTACTCCCGAAATGATAACTGCCACTGTCACAAGAGTCGTCATAGCGCCAAGACCGGAGTTATAAATTCCCATGTATTTATAGCTGACCTTTTTTGCATTGACAAAATTATCATTCCCGGCTTTAAACTTCTTCATCTCTTCGTCTTCATTAGCGAAAGATTTAACCACCCTGATCCCCGCCAGACTGTCCTCGATCTGACTGTTAATATCTGCAATCTTTTCTCTATTATGTACAAATGCAGTCTTCATCTTTCCATTATAGTAAAATGCAAATATTACCATCACAGGGATAAAGGCAAACATGATCATCGCAAGCTTTGTATTCACCGTAACGAGGATGCCAAAAGAACCGATGATCTTAATCGCTGAGATCACAAGGTCCTCCGGACCGTGATGCAAAAGCTCGCTGATATCAAAAAGATCGCTTGTAATCCTTGAAAGGAGATGCCCTACCTTCTGGTTATCATAAAATGCAAAGGTCAGCTTCTGATAGTGCCCGAAGATATCCTTCCGCATATCAGCTTCCATCTTCGCACCCATGATATGTCCATAGTATGCGATGTAAAAATTGCACAATATCTCTAATACAATAAGCCCCGCAAGGACAAGGCCAAGTAAAACTATGGCCCGTTTCGCCTCCTGGGGGCGATAATAAACTACCTGATTTGTAATATACCTGATGATGAGCGGTATCACTAAAGTTATTGCTGCGCCCAGTATGGCAAAAAACAGATCACTATAAAACAGCCGCTTATAAGGATTGTAATATGCGAATAATTTCTTTAATTTTTCCTTCATGATCATTCGTTCATATTTGCCAGCTTCGCCGCCTGATCTGCAGCAATGCAGGCATCTATGATCTCCTGTATATCTCCATTCATGATCTTGTCAAGTTTATAAAGAGTCAGCCCGATCCGATGATCTGTCACCCGCCCCTGGGGGAAGTTGTATGTCCGTATCTTCTCTGAGCGGTCTCCGGTGCCTATCTGACTCTTTCTTGCCTCTGCCTCCGCATCGTGACGCTTCTGGCACTCGATATCATAGAGTTTTGCACGCAGAAGGGCAAATGCCTTTTCCTTATTCTGAAGCTGGGACTTTTCCGTCTGGCTGTAGATCACGATCCCGGTTGGATAATGGGTCAGCCGGACAGCAGAGTCTGTCGTGTTGACACACTGGCCGCCGTTTCCTGAAGCGCGCATCACATCAATCCGTATATCTTTCTCATCAATCTGGACATCCACTTCCTCGGCTTCCGGCATAACCGCCACTGTGATAGTAGATGTATGGATACGGCCGCCGGACTCTGTCTCAGGCACACGCTGTACACGATGGACTCCGGATTCATACTTCATCACAGAGTAGGCTCCGTTCCCATTGATCATAAAGGTCACATTCTTCATGCCGCCGATCCCGATCTCCTCACATTCCACAAGCTCCACTTTCCAGCGCCTGCTCTCCGCATAGTGAATATACATGCGGTATATCTCCGCCGCAAAAAGAGCCGCCTCATCTCCACCGGCTCCGGCACGGATCTCAACCACTACATCCTTATCGTCATTAGGGTCTTTGGGAAGGAGAAGTATCTTAAGTTCCCGCTCCAACTCTTCGATCCTTGCCCTGGAATCATTAAGTTCTTCCTTGGCAAGCTCCCGCATCTCCTCGTCGCTCTCCTCCTCAAGCATCTGCAGGCTGTCCTCAGCAGCCTGCCTGCACGCCTTGTATTCCTTATATGCCTCCACAATAGGAGTAAGCTCATTCTGTTCCTTCATAAGCTTCCTGAAACGGCTCTGGTCACTTGCCACGTCCGGCTCAGAAAGCTCACTGAGTATCTCCTCCAAACGAATGAGTAAATCTTCTAACCTGTCAAACATCTTTCTTCCTCCTTACAGCTATTCTCCATTGTACATTCCCGCCACAACACGGTCAAGACCTGCTAAGTCCTTTTTCACCATGACATCCTCATATCCCGCCGCCTTCATCAGACCACTCACCGCCTCCGCCTGCTCACAGCCGATCTCAAACAGCAGCAGCCCGCCTGTCTTTATATGCAGGATACTTTCTCCGATGATCCTCCCGTAAAAGAAAAGCCCGTCCGAACCTCCTGCCAAAGCAGTATACGGGTCATAAAGGCGCACCTCATCCTGAAGTGTATCCATCACCGGGACAGGGATATACGGCGGATTAGACAGGATCATATCGAATCGTCTCCCCTGCTCAATACATTCAAACAGATCTCCCTGCCGGAAGTCTGCCTGCACATGAAGTCTTTCTGCATTTTTTCTTGCTACAGCAAGCGCATCCGAAGATATGTCCGTTCCGGTCCCCGTCACTCCCTCTTCTCTGCATAATCTTAAGAGACTCAGCAGTATACATCCGGATCCCGTGCACATATCCAGCACTTCCATGCCAGGCTTCATCCGCTCTAATGCCGTCTCCACGAGCGTCTCCGTATCCTGCCGCGGAATGAGCACATGCTCATTCACCGCAAAAGAAAGCCCCATAAACTCCTGCTCTCCCGTAAGATGCTGGAGAGGAATCCTTTTCCCGCGCTTTTCTATATAAGAAAAATACCGCTTTATTTCTTCCCTCCCAAGTTCTCTCTCCGGATGAGCATAATAGGAGGCTCTTTTTATCCCCGTCACATGTTCTAGCAGATACCAGGCATCAAGTCCCGCATCCGGTATCCCCGCATCCTCAAGAGCTTTTACACCTTCTCTATAGATTTCCTGTATCGCCGAAATTTTCTGCTTCATATGCTCTCCAGTCAAATACTGCCTCCACCGCCTGTATAGCAACCTCGATCATACTGTCGTCCGGCTCCTTCGTCGTCAGCTTCTGAACCGCCAGTCCAGGTTTGCTGAAAAGATTCACTACCGGATTCTCACTTCTTCCCGCCAGCTTGAGCACCTCATAGGATACCCCCGCGATGACCGGCAAAAGGGCGATCCGTACCGCCACACGCATGACCGGCGATTCCACTCTGATAAACAGCAGAAGGATGATGCCGATAGCCAGCACAAAGAACAGGAAGCTGGTTCCGCAGCGCTTGTGCTGTCTGGAACTTATGCGCACATTATCAACGGTCAGCGGCAGTCCGTGCTCAATACAGTTGATACACTTGTGCTCTGCCCCGTGATACATGAATGTGCGCTGGATATCTTCCATCCGTGAGATCAGCAGCACATAGGCAATAAAAATACCGATCCGCATAAACCCTTCGATGACCGTGCGCCATGTATAAGAAGAGATAACGGGCTTAAGCAGAGAGGAAAGGAAATAAGGCAGAACCATGAAGATCGCAACCGCCGCCGCAACAGAAAACAGGACTGTTCCCGCCATGATAAGCTTCTCCGTCCCTTTGCTGTCTTCTTTTTTCTGTGCTCTTTTGGCTGTGTCCTCTTTTTTTCCTTCCTCCTCATCCTCATAGAACTCCGCCGAGTAGGTCAGCGTCTGAATACCCAGCACCATAGAATCGATAAAATTGAATACCCCCCGGATAAAAGGAATCTTAGTCAGAGGCTTAAAGCCTGCCACGCCGCGATATTCATCCTTCTTTACCACAATCTCCCCGTCCGGTCTCCTTACCGCCACTGCATATTCATCTTCATGCTTCATCATAATTCCTTCAAGGACTGCCTGTCCTCCGATATTCGATGATCTCATAAATTCTCCTTATAATTACAGAAGGCCTGCCTTTGGCAGCCTTTTTCCATACTCATAGTACAAAAAGGGTTGAGATTTTAAAAACCTCAACCCTGTACTTGTAAGCTTATTTTCCCATTCCGTATTTCTTATTGAACTTATCAACACGGCCGCGGGCCTGAGCTGCTTTCTGCTGTCCCGTATAGAACGGATGACATTTGGAACAGATCTCCACGTGGATATCCTCGCTTGTAGAACCTGTCACAAAGGTATTGCCGCAGTTACAAGTTACAGTTGCCTGATGATATGCTGGATGTATTCCTTCTTTCATGATTTTCACCTCTTCTTTATTTGTTTTACGCATAATGCAATTATATTTCTTTTTTAAACAGCTTTCATATTGTATCATAAAAGCTCTTTCTTGTCTAGATTAATTTTGTCTTTTTTACTAATTGGATCAATTCCACATTATTTTTCGTACGGCTGAACATATTGAGTATATTGTCAACCGCTTCTTCAGCGCGTAATCCGTTGAGCGCACGGCGCATGGTATCTACAGCCTCCTGTTCCTGCAAAGAAAGAAGCAGATCTTCCCTTCTCGTTCCTGACGGCGCGATATCGATCGCCGGGAACATCCTCTTTTCAGACAGCTTGCGGTCAAGAACCAGTTCCATATTGCCTGTCCCTTTAAACTCCTCATAGATGACATCGTCCATCTTGCTTCCGGTGTTGACCAAAGCACTGGCAAGAATCGTCAGGCTTCCTCCTCCGCGCATGTTTCTCGCGGCACCGAAGAAACGCTTCGGCATATGAAGCGCCGCCGGATCAAGTCCGCCGGACAATGTACGTCCTGACGGCGGCACGGTAAGGTTATATGCCCTTGCCAGCCTGGTAATGCTGTCGAGTATGATCATCACGTCCTTTTTATGCTCAACAAGTCTCTTCGCCCGCTCGATCACCATCTCGGAAACTCTCTTATGATGCTCCGGAAGCTCGTCAAAAGTTGAATAGATAACCTCTACATTCTCACCCTCGATAGTCTCCTTGATATCCGTTACCTCCTCCGGGCGTTCATCGATCAGAAGGATCAGAAGGTGTACCTCCGGATTGTTCTGGCGGACTGACAGCGCCACCTGCTTAAGAAGCGTCGTCTTACCGGCCTTCGGCGGCGACACGATCATACCTCTCTGCCCTTTTCCGATAGGCGACATCAGGTCCATGATACGCATAGCGGTACTTGTCTTCCCACATTCCAGCTTCAGTCTTTCATCAGGGAATATCGGAGTCATATCCTCAAAATTCTTCCTGCGCATAGCCTTCAGCGGGTCCATCTCATTGATCCTGGTCAGATACAAAAGTGCACTGAACTTCTCCTGCTGGGTCTTGATCCTCGTATTGCCTTCCAGTATATCTCCCGTCTTTAAATTAAACTTTCGGATCTGTGACGGAGATACGTATACATCATTCTCACCCGGCAGATAATTGGCACTTCTGATAAAACCATATCCATCCGGCATAACCTCAAGAATCCCCTGTGCAGTCATCCCGCTGTCGAGTCTGTCGATATCATGAATCTCCTTATCTCCTGTATTCGCGGACATCTCTTTTACTGTATCCTGCTTTTCCTTCTTTTCTTTTTCGTCTTCTTTCAGCATAAGTTCGATAAGCTCCGCTTTCTTCATTACTGAAATACCCTTTAATCCTCTCGCCTTTGCCAGCTCCTTTAAGGTAGCAAGCGGCAGAGATTCATATTTTTCTCTCATCATTAAAATATAATCCTTTCTTACTTCATCCTGCTATGGTGGGATAAACGGTCTGAACCGACCTTCCTGAAATAACTGCAACGCTTAGATTATACTACAACATTTCCGTTATGGAAAGTCTTTTATCGCATTTTTCTTTTTATTCTGGCGCGGCGACAGCAAAGCCGCTTAATCTGCAAAAATTAAATAAGGTTGATTTGCACTTCTCCAGATGATATGATAACATCATCAGGCAGGTAAAGTTCAGAGCCAGGAGGAAAATATGGATGCGCAGACCGTATACTGGGGAGAAAAGCGGTATTATTCGCTTGATCATTACTTAAGGAAATATTTTGGACAAAAACTATACAAATTATCTTTAAACGGCGGAATACCTGTCCGAACCGTGACGGAACACTCGGAACCCACGGATGTATCTTCTGCAGCAGGGGAGGTTCCGGAGATTTCGCCGCAAATGCGTCTCTCCCCATCGCAGAACAGATTGAAACTGCAAAAAAATATGTGGCAAAGAAACATTCCGGTTCTTCCTACATCGCGTATTTCCAGGCATATACAAATACATATGCCCCTCTTGAAGATTTGAGAAGGATCTTTACTGAAGCGATAAATCATCCTGACATCCGTATACTGTCTATCGCCACAAGACCCGACTGCCTCGGCAGTCAGGTTCTTGACCTTCTCAGTAAACTGAACCGTATAAAGCCTGTATGGGTGGAGCTTGGGCTTCAGACCATCCACGAATCCACCGCCAGATTCATCCGCAGAGGTTATGAATTACCCGTCTTCGAGCAGGCTTTAGATGCCCTTTACAGCCGGGGTATCGATACTGTTGCCCATGTGATACTCGGACTCCCCGGGGAGGATGAAGATCACATGCTCACCACCGTCCGCTATCTCAACAGGATGAAGATACAAGGCATAAAGCTCCAGCTTCTCCATATCCTCAGAGATACGGATCTGGCCGTTTATTATGACCGTCACCCGTTCCATATTCTCTCTATGGAAGAATATCTGGACATTACAGGAAAATGTATCTCAAACCTGAGGCCGGACATCGTCATCCACCGCCTGACCGGCGACGGGCCGAAGTCCCTTCTCCTGGCGCCCATGTGGAGCGCAAATAAACGTCATGTACTGAATCAGATGCAGGCGTATCTGAAGCAGGAAAATATCTGGCAGGGAAAGGAATACCATCATGAAAACCATATTCAAGCTTTATAAACTGATCGTTCTCTATATGCTGAACTGTATCGATTTTCCCCTCACAAATTCGCAGATTTCCGAATTTGTACTTGAACAGGGGTATACAGATTATTTCAAACTTCACCAGGTAATCGGCGAACTTATCGAAGACCGTCTCATCCGCAAAGAAACTACTCCTAACCGCACACTTTATTATCTGACTGAAGAGGGGGAGAAAACCATACATCTGTTCAAAAATGATATGTCACCCGATATCAGGAAAGATATTCAGACATTCTTAACAGCAAAGCAATATGAATTAAAAAATGAAATCTCTGTCAGATCCGACTATTATCTGAACTCATCCAGTGAATACAATGTGCGCTGCCAGATCATAGAGCAGGGCATTCCCCTTATCGATCTGACCGTCTCTGTCCCTACGAAAGCAGAGGCTTCCGCCATTGCCAATAACTGGTCTGCCAAAAACCAGGAAATCTATGCCATGGTAATGAAAACACTGCTGTAACGCAGATTCGCTGTCTCTTTATAGAAGAAATCCGCTCATCACATAATTGCTGACATCGATTCCTCTGTCCGTCAGCCGGATAAAGTCGCCTTCCTGCTCTAAAAGCTGCCTGCTCTCCATATCAGCAAGCACTTTTTGGTATACTCTCTCCACAGGTACGCCGAATTCCTTCTCAAACCCTGTCTTTGACACTCCTTTGATTATTCTAAGCCCGAGAAACATATATTCTTCCATCTCATCTTCTCTGCTCAGCTTCTCCGGCTCCTGCCCTGCCGTCCACCTTCTGTGATCTATAAATGACGCTGCACCATCCCCAAATCCCAGATACTCTGTACGATTCCAGTAACCGATATTGTGGCGGCACTCATATCCTGCTTTCGCATAATTTGAGATCTCATACCGGAAATATCCGTACTCCGCCAATATCCTCTTCGTATCATAATACATCTGACGCTCGGTGTCTTCATCCGGAAGTTCCGGATATGCCAGAAAGCCACCGGTTTCTGTCTCTTTTACTTTGGGAGACGGCCCCTCCCCGTAAACTTCATAAAATGGAGTTCCTTCCTCTATGATCAGACTGTATGCCGAGATATGCTCCGGTGCAAGCCCCGCTGTCCTGTGAAGCGTCGCCGCATAGCTTTCGGCAGTCTGCCCGGGAACCGCCGACATCAGATCTATATTGATATTTTCAAATCCTGCTTCCCTTGACATCCGGTAAGTATCAAGAAAATCCTCAAAGGTATGTATCCTTCCAAGCACTTTCAGCTCCCTGTTGTCCGCCGACTGAAGCCCGATACTTAAGCGATTGATCTTAACATCCCGGTATACCTTTAGTTTATCTTGCGTCACAGTTCCCGGATTCATCTCTATCGTGATCTCCGCATCTTCTTCTATAAAAAAAACTTCCCGCAATGCAAGAAAAATCTGCGCTATCTGCTCTCCTTCCAGGATGGAAGGTGTCCCTCCCCCGATAAAAATGCTGATAACACGATAAGCCTTCGCGGTCTCTCCATAAGATCGGATCTGCCCGCAAAGGCTCTCTACATATTCCTGCTGCTCCTGCCTGCCGGCCGGAGCAGACAAAAAATCACAGTAGCTGCATTTTTTAATACAAAACGGTATATGCACATAGATTTCTAACGGCCTCATCACTTTTTATCATCCAACTTCAATACACTCATAAATGCCTTCTGAGGAATCTCCACATTACCCACCTGCCGCATACGCTTCTTGCCTTCCTTCTGTTTTTCCAAAAGCTTTTTCTTACGGGTGATATCTCCGCCGTAACACTTGGCAAGCACATCCTTGCGCATGGCACGTACAGTCTCTCTGGCGATGATCTTGCTTCCGATCGCCGCCTGGATCGGAATCTCGAACAAATGCCTCGGAATCTCCTCTTTCAGTTTTTCGCACATCTTCCTTCCCCTCTCGTAAGCCGTCTGGGCATGTACGATAAAGGACAGCGCATCCACCTCTTCTTTATTGATCAGGATATCCAGCTTTACAAGTTCTGACTGCATGTACCCATCCAGCTCATAATCAAAGGAAGCATATCCTCGGGAACGGGATTTCAGCGCATCAAAGAAATCATAGATGATCTCATTGAGCGGCAGACGGTAATGAAGCACCGCACGGGTCTCCTCCATATATTCCATACCCTCATAGATTCCCCTTCTCTCCTGACAAAGATCCATGATCGCCCCGATATATTCCGACGTAACCATGATCTCTGCCTTAACGATCGGCTCTTCCATGTATTCAATCTCGGACGGATCAGGAAGATTGGAGGGATTCGTAAGTTCAATAACCTCTCCATTAGTTTTATAAACTTTGTACACTACACCCGGAGCTGTAGTCACCAGATCCAGATTGTACTCTCTCTCCAGCCGTTCCTGGATGATCTCCAGATGCAAAAGCCCAAGAAATCCGCATCGGTATCCGAATCCTAACGCTACAGAAGTCTCCGGTTCAAACTGCAGCGAGGCATCATTAAGCTGAAGCTTTTCAAGAGCATCCCGAAGATCCGGATATTTCGCACCATCTGCAGGATACATCCCGCAGTAAACCATCGGATTCACCTTTTTATACCCCGGAAGCGGTTCCCTGCAGGGTGACTGAGCATTGGTGATCGTATCTCCCACACGGGTATCTTTTACGTTTTTAATACTTGCCGTAATATAACCAACCATGCCCGCGCTCAATTCCTCACAGGGAATAAACTGTCCCGCGCCAAAATATCCGACCTCTACAACCTCTGCCTTTGCTCCGGTCGCCATCATAAGGATCGGTGTGCCTTTCCGTATCGCGCCTTCTTTAATGCGGCAAAAAACGATAACTCCTTTATAAGAATCATAAACCGAGTCAAAGATCAAAGCCTTCAGCGGCGCTTTCGCATCCCCTTCCGGCGCCGGTATCTTCTCAATGATCTGCTCTAATACTTCTTCTACATTCAGCCCTGTCTTCGCGGAAATACGCGGCGCATCCTGCGCCTCGATTCCGATGATATCTTCAATTTCTTCTATAACACGCTCCGGCTCAGCACTCGGGAGATCTACTTTATTGATCACCGGCATAACGTCCAGATCATGATCCAGTGCAAGATATACATTAGCCAGTGTCTGCGCCTCTACTCCCTGGGCCGCATCCACTACAAGAATCGCACCGTCACAGGCTGCAAGGCTTCTGGATACCTCATAGTTAAAATCTACATGACCCGGCGTATCGATCAGATTAAAAATATACTCCTCACCATTTCTTGCTTTGTAGACAATACGCACTGTCTGTGCCTTGATCGTAATCCCCCGCTCACGCTCAAGTTCCATGTTATCCAATACCTGCGACTGCATCTCTCTGCTCGTCAGAAGACCTGTCATCTCGATAATACGGTCTGCAAGGGTAGATTTCCCATGGTCGATATGGGCAATAATACAAAAATTACGAATTTTACTTTGATTAATCTCTGCCACTCCTAATGCTCCTTTCTAAACCATTCGAAATCCGTCATCTCGGACTTCCTCCGACCTTAGTATCATATCATGCAAGGCTGTACTTTACAATGAAAAGTTCTACGCTCATCCGATCATTAAGACATCCCGTTTTAACAAGTTCCTCGTACTGCACTCCTGCTTCCATGATATCCTTTAACTGTTTATCTGAAAAATCCTTGCATTGCTTCATATATTTCCCCGCAACAAACGGATGAAGCTTCGCTGTCCTGGCAATCTGTGCTTTATCAAACCCCTGCTTCATCAGTTCCTTTACTTCGTAAAGCAGCCGGAACTGCCGGGTCAGAAGATACAGGATCCGCATAGACGGCTCCTTTAATGCAAGCAGATCATAGTAATAATCAAGCGCCTTTTTTTGCTGCTTTGCAGCGACAGCCTCAACCATATCAAAAATCTTATTCGATATCTGTATTGTACAGACAGCATCGATATCTTCCGCTGTAATCTCTCTTCTGCCAAGAGTATAAGAGAACAGCTTCTCAAGCTCCTTCTCGAGAAGCTCCATATCCGTCCCTGCTCTGGACACCAGATAACGGGCTGCGGATTCCCTGATCTGCTTCCCCTCCCGTCCCATCTGGCCCGCGATCCAGTAGAGAAGCGTCTTCTCGTCCTGCCGCCCCATCTCTGAGATATATCCGGCATCTTTTACTGCCTTATACATCTTCCCCCTTTTGTCCACTTCATTTTCCACAAAAATAAAACAGGCTGTGTCCGGCATCGTCTTAATATAATCGGCAAATTTCGGGACGGAATTTTTAAAAAAACCGGAATTTTCCACGACGATCAGACGCCGCTCGGCAAAAAAGGGCATTGTCTCCGCCAGGTCAATAAGCTGCTCCGGTTCTATTCCCTTACCCTCATAATAGGCATAGTTCACCGTATCGCCCTCCGGCAGCATAGCTTTTATAAGCTTATCCTTATACTGCTTTTTCAAGTATGCCTCTTCACCATAAAGAAGGTATACTTTCTGGAATTTCCCCGTTTTAATCTGTTCATTGATATTTTTCACCTGTCGCTGCACCCCTTATTCTCTGTCCCGCCTCTTTCGATTTTCCGTTAGAGACTCTTCGCCATCCAATAAAAATTTTCCCAAACACATTATAGCAATTAAATATCGGCATTTCCACAGAAATCTTGCAAGAGACAACTTTCGGTGTATTTTTATTCGTGTATTTTTATTTCAGAATATGCCATTGACATATGTTCAAAATTGAACTATAATTTATGTGTTCAATTTTGAACATGTTAAAATAAGGAATGATAAAAATATGAATCAGGATTACTGGAATAAAATTAAGCAATTAGAACGAGCCTATGATATTTGCAGAAAAACGATCATGAATCGTCACCAACTATCCGCTATTGAAGTGGATGTACTTCTTTTTTTGGCAAATAACCCACAATATGATACTGCGTCAGATATTTCAACAATCAGGAAAATTCCGAAGTCACACGTGTCCCTAGCCGTGAGTCTCCTATATAAAAAAAACTATCTGCAGAAAGCGGCGGATACATCCAATAGAAAGCGTGTACATCTTGTAACAACAAAACATGCAGCAGAAATTATTCAGTTTGGAATAAAACAGCAGGAAACATTTACAAAGGCACTCATGGAAGGTTTTTCAATGAGTGAGATAAAACAGCTTAATGACTATATTAAAAGAATGTCTGATAATCTCTGCAGATATGAAAAACTCGCATTGCAAGACGAAGAGGGATAAAAAACATGGAATTACTTATAACAATTATTGTAACATTTTTTGCCGGAATGGGAGCTGGACTTGGAACAGGATTTGCCGGAATGAGTGCAGCAGCCGTAATCAGTCCTATGCTCATCACATTTTTACACATGAATCCATATATGGCAGTAGGGATTGCATTATCTTCTGATGTGCTGGCAAGTGCTGTTTCCGCTTATATCTATGGAAAAAACAAAAACCTGGATATTAAGAACGGCAGTATTATGATGTGCGCCGTCCTGTTATTTACAATCGTTGGAAGCTATATTTCAAGTTTACTTCCACCGACGACAATGGGCAGCTTTTCTGTTTTCATGACTTTTTTATTAGGAATAAAATTTATTGCAAAACCTGTCATGACAACAAAAGAATCTATGGCTGGCGTTTCAGCCGGCAAACGTGCTGTTCAGTCTTTAGCATGCGGCAGTGTTATCGGATTCATCTGCGGATTCGTAGGGGCAGGCGGCGGAATGATGATGCTGCTTATTTTAACCTCAGTATTGGGGTATGAATTGAAAACTGCTGTTGGTACCAGTGTATTTATCATGACTTTTACTGCACTGACAGGCGCTGTTTCCCATTTCTCTATTGGCGGTGCGCCGGACTGGGGAGTGATGATTTTGTGTATTTTGTTTACCTTGCTGTGGGCAAGAATCGCTGCACGGTTTGCAAATAAGGCCGAACCAAAAACACTAAATCGTGCTACCGGACTTGTGTTGGTGATATTAGGATTGGTAATTATGACATTCAATTTGTTGTAATTGATGTCATATGCCGCTCCAAAGAATAAAATACCGATTTTGCAGTTCTATTCTCTACCCTGTCGTCTGCAAGATCGTCTTTACCGCATGTCCTTCTCCCATTTCCCGGTTAGAAGATATCCCCCACCGGTCTTTCACCCATAGGATTCCGGATCAAAGAGATCATCCGGTCATATTATCATCTAAAAGCTTTCGATATTCTGCTTTATCCTATCGGCTTAAAGCATCACTCTCCAAAAGATACTGTACTTTTTTATGTTCAACGTTTTCCTGACACAATTTTATGATACCCGGTTCTATCACAGCTACACGGATTCATGATCCCTTGCCTTCTTTGCCAGACTCGTCAAAGTTTCATCCCACGCCTCCTGCACCGGCAATACCAGCGTCCGGAACTTGTTTTGGGGCAGGTCTCTTTGTAGTTCTTTACGGCAACTGGCAGCGATTTACCTACATAGGCTTTCCCTTCCTCCAGATTTTTGTATATCTGAAAATACAAATATCCTACCAGTGTCATTATGAAATGATAGGTTATATAATTATACTTCGTGCTTTTGAAGTCTTCCAGTTTTCAAAAATCCTTCATCTGGCGGAAATCTTCTTCAATTTCCGGACGCATTTTGCAGGTATTTATAATCTTATCTTCCGTGCTGTCCTGCCGGTATCTGTCGTCATAAATACAAAATATCTGTCTGTTTTCTTATCAACAGATTTTGATAGCTTGACTAAAAGACTTATTGAAATAAGCTTGAGTAATAACAAAAATTCTTGCATAATATGTTTTTTTATGATATAATTTGATGCAAATTCAAACACGTTACGCGTATATGCAGCGGGAATCAAGTGTAATTCTTGAGCGATGAGGTCACTGTGAGGGATATGCCCAAAGCCAGATTACCTGCTTATACGCAGAATGAGGCTTCCATCCAAAGCGAAACATTCTGTGAATCTGCCGGCATGCCGGCAGGAGTTTTTATGTATAAAAGTATGTCAAAATTCGCTTTTGGAAAAGTGGATTTTTTATTTTGCAAAAATCTCCCGCACCATACTGTTTGAAACAACACCTACTAAAAAATCAGAAAGAGAAAGTGAGATAATGGGAAACAAAACTGAAAAATCATCTGGCATGAGAATACTGCTCCTGATGGCAGCGCTGGCAATCGCAGTTCTGGCAATGCTTGGAATCTATAAGACATTCAAGCCTGAAGGCCAGACCGGGGCAAAGAAAATCTTAGTTACCGTTGTGCATGCAGACAAAACGTCAAAAGACTTCACCTATCAGACAGATGAAGCTTACTTAGGGGCAGTTATTCAGGAAGAAGGACTTGTAGAAGGCACTAAAGGCGAATATGGACTGTTCATTACTTCCGTTGACGGGGAAACTGCTGATGATTCAAAGGAACAATGGTGGTGCATCACAAAAGGCGGCGAAAAGCTCAATACTTCCGCCGACCAGACTCCGATCGCGGATGGCGACCAGTTTGAGCTGACGCTTACTGAGGGCTATTGATCGGACACACTGACAGAAATCCATGAGGGAAAACACCGAAACACATTAAGGAACTGGTAAAGAATGAATAAAACAAACACCAAAGAACTGGTATGCATGGCTCTTTTAAGCGCGCTTCTGCTTGTCGGGCAAGTAGGGCTTTCTTATCTGCCCAATATAGAAGTAGTATCTCTTTTGGTATATATCTGCGCGCAGATCTACCGTGGAAAAGCTTTTTTGATCATTTACGTGTTCGTGTTTCTGGAAGGCTGCATCTATGGCTTTGGGCTCTGGTGGTTCGGCTATATGTACATATGGAGCGTGCTTGCCGTCATCGTCCTTATCACCGGAAAAGACCGGACTTCCATACCCATGACCTGCGTGATACTAGGCGCATACGGCCTGGCTTTCGGGTTTATGTATGCCCTTCCGTACTTTGTTGCGGGCGGATGGGCTGCAGGTTTTTCCTACTGGGTAGCAGGAATTCCCTTTGACCTCATGCACTGCGGAGGAAATATCATCGTAGCGCTGACGCTTTATAAGCCGGTGCGGACGCTGCTTGGACGGCTGAGAAACGAAAGACCGGACATTTAAACACTTCTGTCTGCAAGCTTTTTCAACTCCCCGGGCAGCGCTCGAACCAATTTGAATTCTATTTAGAAAATGTCCGGTAAAATACCGGACTATTTATGTTGCAGAAAAAATTCAGACCATGGATAGTAACGATTTTGTTATAACTACGGATACTCAAGGTCTTTCAATATTGACATCAACGGTTCTGTGAAGTAGAATTACCTTAACAAGTAAAAAACAGCTCATTGTAAAGGAGGGTGATAGTTTGGAAAATTATACGAAGTACAGACTCAAATCATCTGAGGAGCTTATCCAGACACTGGCGGGCACAGATCATATCTTTGTCGTTGCCTGTAACAAGTGCTTTAAGGAATTTACGTCCGTATACGAGCCGGAATGTGACGAGTTTACAGCGCTTGCTAAAGCTGGCGGCAAGAATGTTACCGGTGCAATCCGAGTCGATTTCCTGTGCAACAAGACCCAGACTCTTGGCAGACTTCGTGATATTGTTCCGGCGGAAACTGAAAACGTGTTTGTCATTTCCTGCGGGCTGGGCATCCAGACTGTGGCCGACATCGTACAGCTTCCGGTGTTTGCTGCCAGTAACTCCATCCCCTGCCGGGGGCATCACGGCATGGCCCTCACCCCGAAGACCTGCGATGCCTGCGCCCAGTGCTACTTAAACGTCACAGGCGGTATATGCCCTGTCGTTGACTGCACCAAAAGTCTGTTGAATGGTCAATGCGGCGGCGCAAAAGACGGCAAGTGCGAGGCAGATCCCACGAAGGATTGTGCCTGGGAGAAAATCCAGCAGAGACTATCGAAGCTTGGCCGGCTGGAGGAGTTTAGAGATCACCCTGTTCAGCTAAGGGACTACTCTAAGGTCAATTCCAAGCTCATAAGAGACTATGTACATACCATTCGTAAGAAACGGTTTGAAGGGTATTACGGCGGTGTTCATCCTTCCGAGCGCAAGGAAATGAGCGAGCATGTACAGCTCGTTCGCTTCCCGGAACCCGATGTGGTAGTCATTCCTCTGTCCATGCATGCCGGCAAACCATCTGTGCCATTGGTTAAAGAGGGAGAGCACGTCAGGGTCGGACAAAGAATCGGAGAACAGGCCGGCTTCATCGGCGCGTCAATTCATTCCAGCGTCAGCGGTACAGTCCTGGCAGTAGAGGAACGCCGCCATCCCACGCTTGGGCCAGGTGTACTCTCAGTCGTTATACAAAATGACAAGCTTAATACTGTTGACGAATCGGTTCGTCCTCACGGTGATATTGAAGGACTTTCTCCCGAGGAAATCGTTGAAATTGTAAAAGACAATGGTATTGTGGGCATGGGCGGCGCCGGCTTTCCTGCATATGTGAAGCTCCAGCCCGGAAAGCCTATCGACGCAGTGCTGTTAAACGGCTGCGAGTGTGAGCCTATGCTCACCGCCGATTATAAGGTACTGCTCCACTACGCAGACGATGTGATCTATGGGCTGCGGGCCATTATGAAAGCCGTAAGCGCACCCCGGGGCGTAATCGTTATTGAAGACAACAAGCCGGATGCCATTGCCATGCTGCAGGAAAAGACGAAAGGCTATGAAAACATAGAGGTCCTGGCTGTCCGCACAAAATATCCACAAGGTGCGGAAAAGATGCTTATCAAGAAGGTCTTAGGCCGCTCGGTACCCAGCGGCGGACTGCCGGCTGATGCCGGCGCTGTAGTAAGCAACGTCAGTTCCTCTAAAGCCATTGCAGATGCGATTCGGCTTGGGTTTCCACCGATAGAACGGGTGGTTTGTGTTACCGGCGAGCGGGTACATAGTCCTGGCAACTTCATTGTCAAGGTCGGCACTTCCGTCCAGGAGATTTTAGACTTCTGCGGCGGCATCGTGGGCGATGACGTAACGGTTAAGCTGGGTGGCCCTATGATGGGAATTCCTCAGACGGAACTGGACGTCCCCGTCATTAAGGCTACTAATGGCATTATTGCCTATGAGGCTGACCACACCATCGCCGTAGAATGTATCAAATGCGGACGTTGTGCAGACGTGTGCCCTATGGAACTGTTCCCACTGTACTTTGCCAAGTACGTGGAGACGGGGAACATTCAGGGGCTTAAGGAGCAAAACATCATGGATTGCATGGAATGCCGCTGCTGCGAGTATATCTGCTCGTCCAAGATCCCGCTTGTCACGAAGATACGGGAAGGCAAAGCGGCTGTAAGGGGGATGAAGTGATATGCTTATAACGAAACTAAAATCCAGGGAAGATTTACAGTCCCTGCTGCCTGAAAAGGTTTTTGTCCTGCTGTGTAATGGGTGCAAAGAAGTTTCTTTCCCGGAGCGGGAAATAGAGGAACTGATAAGTGAATTTCTGACTGCGGATAAGGTTACCGGAGTACTCACGACAGATTATATCTGTAACCCTGAGAACTTATCGTTGCGTCTAAAGCGCCGCCGCGCCATGATTGACGAGGCGGACGGGGTGCTGGTGTTCTCCTGCGGCGTGGGCGTGCAGACGGTGTCTGATCTGTTGGAGGGACGCGCAGTTTATGCCGGCTGCGACACTATCCGGCTGCCCGGCTTTCAGGGCGTAACGCCACTGGAATATGATTGCGGCCAGTGCGGCCAGTGCTATCTTAACCTCACCGGCGGTATCTGTCCGGTTACCGCTTGTTCCAAAAGTCTGGTCAACGGCCAGTGCGGGGGAGCTCAAAACGGCAGATGCGAGGTGGATCCGAATATGGAGTGCGGTTGGGAGCGCATCTATCGTCGACTGGAGGCTGTGGGACGTCTTGACGCGATTAAGTGTCCGACGCAGATCCGCAATTTCGCAATCGACGCAAACAAATCACATTGAGGAGGAAAAGACAATGAAGATTACGGAATTATTCGACCGTGGTGAATTTGTGGTATCGGCGGAAGTCGGCCCTCCCAAGGGCATACATATCGACGGCCTGATTGAAGAGGCCAAAAAGTACCTGGGTGGCATTACGGCGGTCAATGTCACTGATAACCAGTCCTCTGTCATGCGCCTGGGCAGCCTGGCGGTGTGCAGGCAGCTTCTGGATGCCGGGCTTACGCCGATTTATCAGCTGACTTGCCGAGATCGGAACAGGATTGCGCTCCAGTCTGATCTTTTGAGTGCCGCCATGTTCGGTATTGAAAATATTCTGTGTCTTACGGGTGACCATACCAGTTTGGGCGATCACCCTGGCGCCAAGCCTGTGTTTGACCTGGATTCCGTCTCACTGCTCCACACCGTATGTCAATTGGAGTCAGGCGTGGATCTGGGCGGCAATCCGCTGGTCGGAGAGCCCCCGAAGTTCGCTAAAGGCGCGGTGGTGTCTCCCTGCAGTGATTCTATAGACGCGCAGCTGGCAAAAATGGAACGAAAGGTGTTGGCCGGCTGCGATTACTTCCAGACCCAGGCTGTGTTCGAGCCGGAGAAGTTCATCGCCTTTATGGAACGGGCCAGACAATTTGGAAAGCCGGTGCAGCTTGGCATCATTATTCCAAAGAGTGCGGGTATGTGCCGGTACATGAACAACAATGTGGCCGGTGTCCACGTACCCGACGATATGCTAGACGAGCTCGCGGCAGATAAGGAACGGGCCAAGGCGGGAATCACCGGCGTAGAAATTGCCGCCCGGGTGATTCGTGAATGCCGCCCTTACTGCCAGGGTATCCATATCATGGCGTTGGGTTGGGAATCCAAGGTTCCTGCACTGCTTAAGCAGGCCGGTATCTGAGAAGTTAAGAAAAGTAGCGACGTACAGCAGACCTTAGGTCCGTCTGCTGTACGTCGTTTTTTCGGTAAAAACCGCGTTCATAGGCTTGTCCCATGCCTCCGCCGGAACCATGTCCGTCTTTTGCACCTCGAAGGCAGCCGCCATGATATGCGTATTTGGACAGTGCTCCAGAAAACGGTCATAAAATCCCGCGCCGAAGCCCATACGATTGCAGTTTTCGTCAAAGACTGTGCAGGGACACAGCACCAGTTCGATCTCTTCCGGCATAATCACTTCTGATTTTTCAGGAACCGGCTCTTCTATGCCGGCATAGCCGACTTCCCAGGAATTCTCACTGTAGGGAAGTAAGGCGACCATTTCCGTTTTGCTTACACACCGAGGATAGACGAGCCGCTTTCCCTGCGCCTGCGGAGAATTTTCTATTCCATTCAGGCACACTTCACCGCGCACAGCACGGTAGAGCATGACCGTTTTGGCATTTTGAAATTCGCGTGAGCCTAGGATTCTTTGCACGATTTGCGCCGATTTTTCCGCTCGCGCTTCTGAAGACAGGCTGTCCCGCGCCCGAATTTTTGCTTTGCGAAGCCACTGGCGGTGGGTGGGAGCAAAAGCTGTCCGTATCGCTCCGGCCAGATACAGTGAGCCGAAGGCAACCACTACGCCGTCCTCGCCGGCAGCGGTAAGAGCCAGGCGTATGCCTTCAGGAATGTCACTGCAGGCCCTTGCCTTTGCACCGCGCTGCTTTAAGTAGTCTGCCAGCTCACCCGCACTCAGGGCCCGGTCGTTTGTGGGGGTCAGGCACACAAATTCCTGCGCCAACGGCATCATAAGTTCCATAATCTGACGGTAATCCTTGTCTGCCAGAACGCCGGTGAGAAATACTACCCTCTTACCTGGGAGAAGTGCGCCTATGCTGCCTGCCATCGCTTCGGCACACTGTGGGTTGTGCCCGCCGTCCAGAATAAACAGCGGACTTTGACCCAGCACCTCAAAGCGCGCAGGCCACTTTACCTCCCGCAGACCGGCTATGACAGTCTCTTCCGGAATCTTCCAGCCCCGTCTCCGAAGAGCCTCCACCGCCTCCAGTACAACCGAGGCATTGCCAGCTTGATGTAAGCCAGGCAGAGAGAGTCGGTATTCCCTGCTCCGCCATGAAATAACCTGCTCGTTTAGACTATGGCGAATAATCTTTACAGGAAATCGCCCCGCACATATAAAAGGAACCATTTTTTCGGTGCAGACCGCGCGTATGACGGCGGTAACTTCTGGCGCGCCGTCATAGCAGACGCAAAAACAGCCGGGTTTGATGATGCCGGCCTTGGTGAGCGCTATCTTTTCAAGCGTGTCTCCAAGATATTCCATGTGCTCCAGGCCGATGTTGGTAATGAGGGCGACTTCAGGTTCATCGATGATATTGGTGCTGTCAAGCGCCCCGCCCATGCCTGTCTCGAGCACGACAATATCACAGACCTGCTCACAGAAATATTCCATGGCAATGGCGGTTACTAATTCAAACTGGCTGGGATGATCCTCCATGGCGTCTGCCGCGCGACGGACCCGCTCCGTAATGGCGGCAAGAGTCTGGCCAGGTATGTTATCTCCGTCTACTTGCATACGCTCACAAAAGTCCTGAATATAAGGAGAGGTATAAAGCCCCACCCGGTATCCCGCCCTGCGTAGGACAGAGTCGAGCATAGCACAAGTACTGCCCTTTCCATTGCTACCAGCCACATGGACAAATTTCAATTTTTTCTGGGGATTGCCAAGCCTCCCAAGAAGCTCCTGCGTGCGCTCAAGACCCAGCCGGGTGGCGCTCCATGTACAACTTTCGATATAAGAAATTGCTTCTGCGGTTGTCAATGATTTTGCCTCCTCATTTTCCTGCAACTCTTTGCGGCTCGTCCATAAGCTGCCTGAGCGGTTTCATCAGCAAAGGCAATATTACGCCGTAGGCGGTCGCTTTTACCAGGCAGATAGCAAGCCTGATCCCCAGCGCCCCTGTGACAATACCGTAAAAATAATAGCCATAGATCTTGCTGTCCACATAGATGGTAAATGTATTCAGCGCCATGAATACCAGTTCGCTGACGACCACCAGTACAACGGTCTGTCCCCTGCTAAGAGAGAATTTTCTCATCTTAGCACCCAGGCCTGCAATGAAACCGCTGGCGATACAGGGCAGCATCCAAAGCACCGTAGTGGCGCTGACGCCGTAGCGCAATAGCTGATAAATAAAGGAGCCGATGCCCCCTACCAGCGCTCCGTTCACCGGCCCAAAAAGCAGCGCGCTTACCAGTAGCGGCAAGCTCTCAAAGCTGACCTTGATCACATTTGTTTCCAGCGCCAGGTATCCCAGCACAGCACACATTGCTGCCATCATGGCGTCAATGGTCACTTGTTTTGTTTTCATAATAAAAACCTCCTTTTATGACAAATCTGCCACAAAAGGAGGTGCTTAGCTCTCCCGTGGCAGCGGAAGCGGGTACGGCACCGCGGATTGCTCCTTCGTTTACAGGCGACTTCCCATCCTGTAACACTTAAGGAACTGTATGGAAATATCCGAACAATCTGTACAGGTTATTTTCCCACAGTTCCTAACGCGCCGTCCCTACTCTGACATGGAAATATATAGAGCGTCAGATAAATCTGCCGCTTCTGATACACGGATTGTTCCGTGCTAACGCACTCCCACAATCCTAAAACACCAGGGATCCGCTCATTTTTCTACGAAAAATGGCTACTTTTCAGCTGCTTCGATTACATGCTTGGCCAAAACGGCGGTGGTAACAGCGCCCACTCCGCCGGGCACCGGGGTAATAGCCGCCACGACAGGCGCTGCCTCGTCAAAGCTTACATCTCCGCAGAGCTTACCGTTTTCGTCCACATTGATTCCAACATCAACTACCACCTGCCCCGGCGCGACAAAGGATTTGTCCACGATGCCGGCTTTGCCCGCAGCAGCAATCACAATCTCCGCTTCCCTGCACACGCAGGGCATATCCACAGTACGGGTGTGGCACATCGTGATGGTGGCGTTCCGCTTCTGGAGCATCATTGCCACAGGCTTTCCGATGACGAGACTCCGGCCAATGACAACAGCACGCTTTCCCGTAAGTGTGACGCCATAGTGATCAAGCAGTTCTATACAAGCCTGAGCCGTACAAGGGGGAAAGCCCGCGCCTTTTCCGGCAAACACGCTGGCCAGAGAACCGGCCGTCATGCCGTCCACGTCTTTTTCCGGTGCCAAAAGAGCACAGGCCGCGTCCTCCATATCCTTGTCCGGCAAAGGACGGAACATCAGACAGCCGTGAATGCATCTGTCACCGTTGATCTCACGGATGGTATCAAGAAGCTGCTGCTTCGTACAATCCCCGGGGAGCAGGAAATGCTTTACGGCAACACCGATCTTGCCGCAGCGCTTCATAGCGCCGTTCTCATAGGATATATCATCCGGGCGCTCGCCCACACGCAGGATAGCCAGCGTGGGGACTGTTCCGGCTTCTTTAAGCTTTTCGGCTCTTGTTTTCAGTTCCTCGCTAAGTGCGGCGGCCACAGGCGCGCCTTTAAAAATATCTGCCATTAGCAAAACCTCCCGTATACGTCCTGATAAACTTTTTCCGCGATGGGCCGGTATTTCGCCATCTGTGCGTCTACATGGGCGTTGATCTTTTCGGCGTAATCCCTGTCCTTCATAGACCTGGTGTTCACCTTTACATTCACTGCCGCACCGCACATGGCGCTTAAGGAAAACACTACGCCGGTAGCAGCGTCTGAGATGGCCAGCACGCTGCCCTTATCCGCGAACTCCCTCTGAAGCTCGATAGCCTCGCAGCTAAGATCAAGAATCTCCAACGGCGCGGCGGCGGCATCCCTGAGACACTTTTCCATCACCTCGTCCCGGGTGGGATCGTCCTTTGGGATACCATAGGCACGACTGAGCGGCTCAAAGCCTTGAGCGTCTTTGTCCACACACGTAAGCAGCTTCACACGAAGCTCCTGTGCCCGTACCATCAGGGCTCTGACATCTTCTTCCACATCCGCATACTTCTTTTTTCCTACGGTAAGCTCGCCTACCATGTCGCCCAGGGCAATGCCGATGGCTCCCACCAGGGCGCTGGCCCCGCCGCCTCCGGGAACGGCGGACTTGGAAGCCAGAGCCTCAGTAAATTCAGTAACATTTTTATTTAACATAAGCCTACCTCATCAGAACAGCCCGGAAATCTTGCCGTTTTCGTCCACGTCAATCTTCTCTGCGGCGGGGGCCTTAGGCAGGCCGGGCATGGTCATAATATCGCCGGTCAACGCCACAATGAAGCCCGCGCCGGCAGAGACCTTCAAGTTACGCACCGTAACGGTGAATCCTTCAGGCGCACCCAGAAGGGCGGGGTCATCGGAGAAAGAGTACTGGGTTTTTGCCATGCAGATAGGCATATTGGCAAAGCCAAGCTCCGCAAGCGTCCTCGCCTGTTTTTTCGCGCCGTCGGTCAACTGTACGCCGTCAGCGTGGTAAATACGCTTACAGATGGCTTCCAGTTTTTCTTCAATGGAGCTTTCCAGAGCATAGGACTGACGGAAACTGTTCGGCTGTTCGCACAGACGGACCACTTCCTCGGCAAGTGCAACGCCGCCTTCGCCTCCCTTAGCCCAGACCTCGCTCAGAGCCACGTTCACGCCCAGGTCTCTACACTTAGCTTCCACCAGATCAAGCTCCGCTTTTGTATCGGTAGGGAAGGCGTTGATGGCCACCACACAGGGCAAGCCGAACACATCTTTTATGTTTTTCACATGCTGCAGCAGATTCGGCATACCTTTTTCCAGAGCCGCCAGGTTTTCCTGGTTTAAATCGGCCTTTGCCACGCCACCATGATACTTCAGCGCACGCACTGTGGCCACAACCACTACTGCCGACGGTGTCAGGCCCGCCATACGGCACTTAATGTCCAGGAATTTTTCCGCGCCAAGATCGGCAGCGAAGCCCGCCTCCGTGACAGCGTAATCACCCAGCTTCATGGCCATGCGCGTGGCAGTGACGGAGTTGCAGCCATGGGCGATGTTGGCAAAAGGCCCGCCATGGATGAAAGCAGGCGTACCCTCCAACGTCTGGACCAAATTAGGCTTGAGCGCATCCTTCAAAAGCGCCGTCATAGCGCCCTCGGCCTTCAGATCGTGGGCAGTGACAGGCTTGCCGTCATAGGTGTATCCGACGATGATACGTCCCAGACGGGCCTTCAGGTCAGGAATATCAGAGGCCAGACAGAGTACCGCCATAACCTCGGAGGCAACCGTAATATCAAAGCCATCCTCTCTCGGTACTCCCTGCATCCGTCCGCCCAAGCCGTCAATGACATTGCGCAGCTGCCGGTCGTTCATGTCCACACAGCGCTTCCAGGTAATCCGTTTGACGTCAATGCCCAGCGCATTGCCCTGCTGGATGTGATTATCCAGCATCGCAGCCAGCAGATTGTTGGCCGCGCCGATCGCATGGAAGTCGCCGGTAAAATGCAGGTTTATGTCCTCCATGGGAACGACCTGGGCATATCCGCCGCCGGCGGCGCCGCCCTTGATGCCGAACACCGGGCCTAGGGAAGGCTCACGCAAAGCGACGATAACGTTTTTGCCGATTTTCTTCATGCCGTCCGCCAGGCCGACGGAGGTTGTAGTCTTGCCCTCCCCGGCAGGGGTGGGAGTGATGGCGGTGACCAGGATCAGCTTGCCGTCCGGCTTGTCCGCCAGTTCTTTTAACATACGGTAATCCACCTTGGCCTTGTAGCTGCCGTATTGCTCCAGATACTTTTCATCTACACCGGCCGCGGCCGCAATCTCGCAGATGTGCTTTGGGGTACATTCCTGAGCTATTTCAATGTCAGATCTAACTTCCATTTGCGTTTCCTCCTTAAATATGTTATATTATTGTCAAATATTATAGCATGTCCGGCAAACAGAGACAAGGGCAGAATCCATCGTTTGTGAAAAATATGTTAAGTCGGGTTACTGTTATCACACAGCAAAAAATAAATACTTTAGCTTACCCGCCCCGCAGAGCGGAGGAGCAAAGCTGTAAAAGAAAAGCGAGGTGAGATTTCATGCATGAACAAGAACAACACCATGATCACCATGATCACGCACATGGTGCCACGCCTATGGAGGAGCTGGTAGCTATGCTGCGCTATATGGTCGGACACAATGCCGCTCACACCAGGGAATTGGCAGAACTTGCCGGACAGCTGGATACAGCCGGCAAGCACGGGCAATACGAGCAGGTGATGCAGGCAGTGAAGGAATACCAGCAGGCGAATGAACGATTGCAGGGCGTTCTGGAAAATCTGGAGTAAGAGGAGGGACGGCCGATGTGTCTTTCTACAGTTTACCGCGACGACGTTAAGCAGGACAACATGGTTATGAAGAATGTTAGAATGATCGAGTACCAAAACGGCAATATCGTGCTGACGGATTTAATGGAACGGCAGATGTCCATTGAGGGCGAGCTGGTCATGGCGAACCTGGTGGACGGCGTGGCTGTGATCCGCGAAAAAAATTTCCGCACAGGAAATGCAAATGAAAAGATGAAAACGTATGAAGTGGTGCGGGAAATCCCACATTCCTGCAAGAACAACCAGATGCGCGACGTGTTTATTGAGGAGGTATCCTGCGGTGATCCCGAGCAATATATCCGCGATATGTTCTCCGGTCAGCAGTGCGAGTTCGATACACAGCGCACGGAAAACGGGGACACGACAATTTCCGTCAGAACCGGCGATCTATATCAAAAGTTTCTGTTCACCCTGATAGACGACTGAATTTTGGCTTTCAGCCAGACAATATAAAGAACTAACGCGGGAGGAATCAAAATGACTCATACCATTGCCATCGCCGGAAAAGGCGGCGTTGGGAAAACTACTATCAGCGGCATGATCGTGGACTATCTGTGCCGCAGTGGAAAAGCACCGATCCTTGTGGTCGATGCCGATGCCAATTCTAATCTGAACGAAGTTCTGGGCGTGGAGGTGGATACAACCCTTGGCGACATCCGTGAGGAGATGGCGCAGGCAGAAAAGAGAGGCGACACAATCCCAGGCGGCATGACAAAGGCAGATTATGCCGAGTTTCGCTTCGGCTCAGCGCTGATTGAGGAGGATGACTTCGACATGCTGGTGATGGGGCGCACTCAGGGAAAGGGGTGCTATTGCTTTGTCAACGGTATCCTCCAGACTCAACTGGAAAAGTATGCGGGGAACTACCGCTATATGGTGATCGACAATGAGGCTGGTATGGAGTATATCGCCCGTGGCACTCTTCCGCATATAGACACGCTGCTGCTGGTATCTGACAGTTCCCGCCGCGGTGTCCAGGCGGTGGGGCGGATTGCGGAAATGGTGGGAGATCTGGGTCTTTCCCCCAGGCGGATGAAGCTGATTGTCAACCGGGCGCCGGATGGAGTGCTTAGTGCCGGCGTTGTTGAGGAAATTGAGAAGCAAGGCCTAAAGCTTGCCGGGGTACTGCCTCAGGATCAGGCGGTGTATGAGGCTGACTGTGACGGAAAGCCAAGCGCCTATGTTCCGGAGAGCTCGCCTGTCAAGCAGGCGCTGGCCAAAATTATAAAGGAACTGG
>CATLEM010000002.1 GCA_949916155.1 uncultured Dorea sp. | reverse complement strand
TATTATACAGATGGCGTGGGTGTGAAAAGTAACCAAAATAGTCACTGTTCACACAAAAGAGTCTTTCGCCGTACAAAGCTTTTCCATCTCGTCATGCACATACGCCATATCCCGTTCGTTCATCAGGATCACGATCACATCCCCTACCTGAAGCTTCGTCGTCCCTCTCGGGATAATCTCTTTGACCCCCCGCTGGACCGAGACGACAAGGCAGTTCTCCGGCCATTTTATCTCACTAATAAACGCCTCGCTCAGCCTGGAATTGAACTGCACCACAAAATTCGTAAGAATCTTCTGCCCGTGGGACACTTCTCTTTTCTCCTCCGCTTTCCCCGCCGCGGCCACCTCCTGCTTCAAAAGAAGCCGTTCAAGAAGACTTTCATAGATCGGCTTCGACTCTAAAAGCGTCGCGACGATATAAGCGATGATCGATACGATGGACAAAGACAGCATCTGATGCAGAGAGCCGGTCATCTCAAAGATCAGGATGATGCCCGTAAGCGGCGCTCTTACAATCGCCGAAAAATACCCTGCCATGGCGAGCACCACGAAATTATTGATATACACTGCGTCCATTCCGAAATACTTGACAGCCACTGTCGCAAAGACGCCTCCGATGAACCCGCCTAGCACAAGCAGCGGGAAGAAGATGCCTCCTGGCGCTCCCGAGCCGAAGCATACTGCCGAGAAGATAAAACGGCTGACCAGGATAAAGATCACCGTGCTGAGCATCACGTCCACATTGGTCAGATACTCGATCAGCGCATGTCCGCTCCCTAAAAGCTCCGGTGCTGTGATTCCTAAGACCCCGGCGCACACGAAGGGGATCATAAGCTTCGCCGCCGTGTTTAAAAATTTCGCCTGATTATACAAAGACTGAACTTTAAGCGTGAACCAGTTGTAAAATGCACCCATCACGCCAAGCATGCCGCCGAGCAGCACGATCATCCCGTAATAGTGTATTGGAAGCGGCTTTAAGATATCAAAGGTGAAGACCGGCGTCATGCCGAACACCGTAGTGGCGAGAAAATCCGCTGTCAGCGAAGATGCCATAACCGACATCAGCACGGACACCGAAAAGTTCTTATGTACTTCCTCCAGCGAGAACATCACACCCGCCAAAGGCGCGTGGAACGCTGCCGCAAGCCCCGCGCTGGCCCCGCAGGTCAGAAGGAACTTCTCCTCTGTCTTCCCCCGCTCCAGGCCCTTCGACACGCCCTTTCCCGCCATCGCGCCAAGCTGGATGGACGGGCCTTCCCGTCCAAGCGCCAGCCCGCCAAGCAGACATAAAAACCCGCCCAGGAATTTCCCGCCGATGACTCTCCACCAGTTCTGGTCAAGCTTCCCGATCATCTCCCCCTCAAGCTGGGGGATACCGCTCCCCGAGATCATCGGCTCCGCAGATACAAGCTTTCCCACGATCCACGCCAGCAGGACCAGGATGAAAAACCACCCCGCGATCCTGACCGGATGACTTTCAATAAAGTGCAATACCTGTTTTAATATATCATTGGCAAACTCAAGCATCATGCGGTAGAGGATCACCACAAACCCGGCAATTCCTCCTACCATGATCCCCTCACCGATCAATACTACCTGAAAATGCTCCGCACGCCGGATCGTGCCGGGTGTATCCTGTTCCACAATCATTCCTCCCTTGTATGGCATCCCTTTTAAAGATAACTGTCTGTGACGGATATTCCCCGTCACTTTCTGTTAACATTATAGTTCAAGCCGGTGAAATGTTCAATCTATATCAGGAAATCCGTTAACTGATATCAACCACCTCCGTCGCGATATTTTCCCTGAACCGTACATCATGCTCCACCGCAAGCATCGTTGGCTTATACGCAAGGATCAGCTCCTCGATCTGCATCCTCGAAAACACATCGATATAATTCAGCGGCTCATCCCAGATATAAAGGTGAGCGGGCGTAAGAAGGCTCGCCGCAATGAGGACCTTCTTTTTCTGCCCCTCGGAATACTCCCGCATATCTTTTCCGAACTGAACCCTGTCCATATCCAGGCGGCGGAGAATCCCCAGAAACAGGCTTTCCTTAAGATTCCTGGCCTTACAGAATTTTTTTATGCTGCCCTGCAGGAAAGACGTATCCTGGCTGATATAGGAAACTACCAGCCCGGAAGCTGTGGAAAGTTTCCCGCTTTCCATAACCGTGAAGCCTTTCGTTTCCTCGTTCTCCTGAAAAGTTCTGTGCAGGATGGCTTTGATCAGGCTGGATTTCCCACAGCCGTTGGCGCCGTTTAAAAACACCCTGTCGCCCTGATCTATCTCAAAGCTCAGGTCTTCAAAAAGCGGCCCTTTCCCGCCGGCATACATAAGCCCGAATCTATCCGCCGTAACCAGCGTCCGTTTGTGATGCGAAAGAGGCATGAGCTTAAGCGCCGCCGTCTCCTCGATGTCCCGAAGAAGCCCTTCCTTTTCCTCAATCTCCCGGTCAAGACGGCGCTCCATCTGCCCGACCCGGCTCTGCATCTTTTTCGTCTTCGCCCCGATAAAGGCCCGCGTGCCCTTGCAGCGGTCCGGCTCCTTTACCGGGTCAAAACCGATCTTTGTCCGCTCATTTTTATCCGCCCACTGCCTCGTCTGCCTGGCCGCCGCCTTAAGCTTGACAATCTCTTTTCTGTGCTTTTCATTCTCCATCTGCACGTGAAGGTCCTGCCGCCTTTTATTCTCCCACCAGCTTGAAAAATTCCCCGCCTGCACCTCTATGGTCCGTCTGCCGAACACCAGCACATGGTCTACGCACGCGTCCAGGAAATCCCTGTCGTGGGACACCAGGATAAACCCTCTCTTTCCTCTTAAATATTCCTTCACCGTCTCCCGCGCTTTCATATCCAGATGGTTCGTCGGCTCGTCGATAAGCAGAAAATCATTTTCCCCGGAGAATAACACCGCAAGCAGAAGCTTCGTCTGCTCCCCGAAGCTCAGCGTGCAGAACGGACGGTACAGCACTTCCGCATCCAGCTTAAGTTTCCCAAGCTCGCGGAGCATGCGCCACTGCTCCAAGCCCGCTTTCAGCTCCCCGGCAAAGTCGATGGCCGGAAGACTTAAAGTTTCTTCCTTGATCTGATACGGAAAATAATCGAAAACTGTGCTTGCCGTGATCGAGCCTTTATACTCATACCTGCCCAGCAGAAGATTTAGGAAAGTCGTCTTGCCCTTCCCGTTCCTCCCGATAAATCCCAGCTTCCAGTCCGTGTCCACCGCAAAAGACACGTGTTCAAAAATATTGTCATAGCTTCCCTCATAATAAAACGTGAGGTCGTTCACCCTGATCTGCGCCATAATAATTCCTCCTCCCTTATTGCCAAAGGAAGTCATGCACTCAGATAACCTCACGTCGTAACTATACAATATTTTTACACAGAAAAAGAGAGGTTATGAGAACATAATCCACTTTTGGCAACATAAAACAACTATCCCCCGGATACACCGGACGATAAAAACAATCAAGTCTCATGTTTTCAAAAGCGAACTATCTCCTCATCTTTTCACCTCTCTCTTCTTTAATCTGAACCCATTATAGGGAAACGGAGCGGATTTGTCAAGATTTAATGATCTCCCCGCTTAATTTCCCGTCGGGATATACGGCCGCAGCGCTCCGGCCACATTGCTGATCGGCATCGTCTGAAGCCACACTTTCCCCGGCCCGGTGATGACCGTATTGAATAATCCTTCGCCGCCGAACAGCATATTCTTCACGCCCGGCACGCTCTGGATATCCATATTGCAGGTCGCCTCCATCGCCGCAAGATGACCGGTATCGATAATGATCTGCTGCCCAGGCTGCAGGTCATACTCAATCACATGCCCGTCAAACTCCGCGAACATGATCCCCTGCCCGCTCACTTTCTGCATGATAAAGCCCTCGCCGCCAAACAGTCCCGATCCCAGTTTCTTCCGGAAATGCATGGATAACTGCACCCCATCCTCACTGGCAAGGAACGCGCTCTTCTGGAAGATCATGTCTCTTCCCGGACTGATCTCAAACGCCCGGATGGAACCCGGAAAGCTGGACGCGAACGCGATCATCCCCGGCCCTCCCTGGGCGGTATAGATATTCTGGAACATCTTCTCGCCGGAAAACGCCCGTCCAAATGCTTTGCCGATCCCTCCGTTGCTGGTCGTCTCCATCTTCATGTTCGGCGACATCCACGACATCGCGCCGCCCTCTGTGATCATCCTCTCTCCTGCCTCAAGTTCACAGATCACTACCGGAAGCGTCTCTCCTTGTATCTGGTATCTCATGTCTTTACTCCTCCTTCTTTCCTTGCATATTCCTAAATAGAATTATAACCCTTGGGAAAAAAGGTGTCCAGATAAATATGCAATCAAAATTCCCACAAAATTCCCACGCATCCTCTACAAAAAGGTAAACATATGGTACAATGTAAACAATATCTATCGTTAAGGCAGGTGACTGTAATGAAAGGAATTTCAGATATATATTGGGAAAGCAGCGCATTGCCGGCCTTAGATGGCTGGTCACTGGACATGACTACAGCTTACAGCGGCTCCGACAGGAAAGAAGGGCTGATCAATCCCGATGGGCATCGGTATCTCGTAAAATATGCAGAATCACATACCCGGATAAATGATTTGGATACAAGTTATGTGAACAACGTCCTATCAGAATATATGGCAAGCCATATCCTTGGCATTGCAGGCTTTGAAGTACACGAAACATTTATCGGCACTCGCTGCCAGAATTTACTGGTCGCCTGTAAAAATTTCACTTCCAGCCATCAATATCTGATCGAGTTCGGGCAATATATGCGCAAGCATTATGATTCTGGTGATATTGGGCGCGTACCGGACATCCAACAGATTGACTATGTTCTCCATAATGACCCCGTATTACATGATTATGCCGATGAATTTTGGGATTCCTACTGGGAAAGGTTTATCGGAGACGCCCTGGTGGGAAATTTTGACCGCCATATGGGAAACTGGGGGTATATCACCGACACGCAGTCGCAGACCATATATGCCGCGCCGGTTTATGATAATGGGAGCACATTGTTTCCGGCATTATCCGAAAAAGCGATGCAAGAAGATGTGCTTTTATTCCCAAAAGAAATATTGAAAAGGACGCTATTATTTCCGAAAGCCGCGCTTACTGTCAACGGACAAAAAGTCAGCTATCTTGATATGCTGTCATCAGGGTATGTGCCATCTTTAGATCAGGCTGTCCAAAAAGTTGTTCCCATGATATTGGATCAGATGCCCTGTATTACGGAATTTATCGATGCACAGGAATTTTTGTCAGATGTCAGGAAAACCTTTTATAAGACTATGTTGGGGGCAAGGGTAGAATATATCCTTAAGCCAGCCTACGAATGCGCTATATCGGGAAATCATAATCAGGATGCATTCAACAGGCTGAACAACGGAACAGACTACATGGAGAAAGATTTTGAAAATCTTTACGCCGAATTATTCGAGAAAAAGCTATAAATCTGTTACAGATGATTGAACACCTGGCACGCCCGAAGTTTTGGGTATGCCAGGTGCCATTTTTATCTTATAGCCTCAAACGTCTATTTCGAACATCTGAACAACAACTCTTCCCATCTTCTGTCCACTTCCTTCTGGAACTCTTCGATGAGATACTCGTTCCCTTTCTTAAACAGGTGCTTAAACCGTCCCTGGGGCTTTAAGAAATCCTCGACCGGCAGTTTCTTCTTCGGCTCATAGTTAAGGATCCACTTGCCCTCAACTACCTCAAACAGCGGCCAGTAGCAGGTCTCCACACCTAATTTGCAGATCTCCATAATATCCGGCGTATTGTACCGCCATCCCCGCGGGCACGGCGCCATGATATTAAGGAACGCTGCTCCCGGCGTGTAGATTGCTTTTTCCGACTTCACATGCAGGTCCTTGAAGTTCTGCACAAAGGTGGTCTGCGCCACATAGGGAACATCATGGGCAGCGATGATCGCCGCAAGGTCTTTCCGGTTCTGGGGCTTACCGTTGCTTTCGCTTCCCACCGGCGTTGTCGTCGTATCCGCATACATCGGGGTCGCGGAAGAGCGCTGGATACCTGTATTCATGTAAGCGCCGTTGTCGTAGCAGACATACACCATATCGTGGTTGCGCTCCATCGCCCCGGAAAGGGACTGGAAACCGATGTCGTATGTACCGCCGTCGCCGCCGAAGGTAATGAATTTATAAGTGGCATCAAGCTTCCCTTTTCGCTTCAGCACCTTGTACGCACCCTCCACGCCGCTTAACGTCGCGCCTGCATTTTCAAAAGCATTGTGGATATAGCTGTCCTCCCAGGACGTATACGGGTAGGTAAATGTAGACACCTCAAGGCAGCCTGTGGCATTACCGATCACTGCCTTATCGCCCTCGTGAAGCCCGCGCAGCACGTTCCTTACCGCGATCGTGCCGCCGCATCCTGCGCACATCCTGTGTCCCGGAGCAAGACGTTCCGGTTTGTTCATCGTTTCTTTAAAATTATAACTCACTTTCTCGTCCCTCCTTACTCTCTGACACCCATGTAGCGGTAAGTCTCGCCCGCGTCATCGACGTCAATGATCTGCTTAAGGTCAGCAAATACTTTCTCCATATCCTCTACCCGCACATCGCGCCCGCCAAGTCCGTAGATGATGTTGACTGCATGGGCCGAAGACTTTGCGCGGAACAAAGCTGCCATCACGTCAGCGCCCAAAGGCCCGCCGTGGTTCGTGTAACCTTCTGCGCGGTCCATGACAGCGACAGCTTTCACGTCCTTAAGCGCCTCCGCGATTTTTTCTGCCGGGAACGGACGGAACAAGCGGATCTTAATGAGTCCGACCTTTTCCCCCTTCTCCCGCAGCCTGTCAATAGCATCCTTCGTCGTCCCTGCTGCGGAACCGATCATCACTACCGCGCGCTCGGCATCCTCCATCCGGTATGCCTCGAATAAGCCGTACTCTCTTCCGGACAATGCCTTAAACTCTTTTGCGACATCGAGGACAACCTGCTCCACATGCCGCATGCCCTCCGCCTGATTGCGCTTCGCTTCCATGTAGTAATCGGTAACAGAATAAGGGCCGACGGCCATCGGGCATTCCGGGTTCAGCAGATAATTCTCCGGCTCGTACTCGCCCACAAAATCCTTTACCTCATTATCCTCCAAAAGCTCGATATTCTCCACCGCGTGGCTGGTGATAAAACCGTCCTGGCAGATCATGATCGGGAGCCTGACATCCTTGTTCTCAGAGATACGGAAAGCCTGCACCATATTGTCATAAGCCTCCTGGTTATTCTCCGCATAAATCTGGATCCATCCGGCATCTCTCGCACCCATGCTGTCCGAATGGTCACAGTTGATATTGATCGGCCCGGACAACGCGCGGTTGACTAATGCCAAAGCTAACGGGAGCCGGTTGGACGCCGCGATATATAACTCCTCCCACATATAGGCAAGCCCGCAGGAGGATGTGGCGGTAAGGCTCCTTGCGCCTGCCGCGGAAGCTCCGATCGCCGCGCTCATGGAGCTGTGCTCGCTCTCCACCGGGATAAATTCTGTATCCACCAGCCCGTCTGCCGCAAAGGAGGCAAAATACTGGGGGATCTCCGTAGACGGAGTGATCGGGAATGCCGGGAACACATCCGGGTTGATCTGCCTAAGCGCGATGGCTACGGCTTCATTTCCTGATAAACGGTCTCTCTTTGCCATACTATTTCACCCCTTCCATCGTAATCGCGCCGAACGGGCATGCTTTTACGCAGATGCCGCATCCTTTGCAGTGCTCGTAGTCGAATCCGCCCCGCTTCTTCTCCTTTACCGGGATAGAACTGTCCGGGCATACCGGAACGCAGAGCAGGCATTGCTTGCATTTATCTTCAATAAACTGCGGCTTATTGTTGGACCACTCGCCGGTGTTGAACGCTTTTGACGTGCCTGCTCCGGCGACGATCATCCCTTCCGTCAGATCCTGCCACTTCGTCTTTAATCCTAATCTGCTGATATCTGTCGCCATCACTGCACCTCCTTAAGCGCCATCTCAAGCGCCTTTATATTGCCCTCGATCACTTCCGGCTTGCTGGCAAACTTATGGTTAAAGGACGCTCTCATCTCTTTTAAAAATGTCTCTTCCTCCATAATCCCCGCAACCTTTACGATCGCTGCAAGGAGCGGCGTATTGGGGAAATATCTCCCGATCGTCGCTAACGACACTTTCTTCGCGTCAATGGTATAGACTTTTCCTTTATAGCCCTTAAGGTGGGGAATGATCTCCTCCTTCGGGCGCTCTGTGTTGATCAGGATCGCCCCGTCTTCCTTGAGCCCGCTGGTGACGTCAACCGTCTCCAGAAGTGATTCGTCCACAACAACAACATACTGCGGGTCATAAATATTAGAATGTGCGCGGATCACGGTATCGCTGATCCGGTTGTAAGCGGTGATCGGCGCTCCCATACGTTCCGGGCCATACTCAGGAAAGCCCTGCACATATTTTCCGGTCTGGAAAGCTACGTCCGCCAAAAGCAGGGCAGCCGTCTTGGCACCCTGGCCGCCCCGGCCGTGCCATCTGATCTCTGTGTGGTTACTCATTTCCTTCTTCCTTTCTTTTGTCCTTCTTTGGCCTATGAAATATCATGGGTCATCTGCTGTGTTATCGTGTAAAATAAATACGTCGGAACACGCATTAAAAGTATTTTACCGCATCAGCGTGTTAATGTAAATAGGGAGATTTAACCTGTATATTTTTTCAGCAGCACGGCTGTAAAGACGAGTGTCACGGCCTCGGAAAGAAGCGGCGTCCACCAGATCCCGGCACCGCCGAATACTACAGTCAGGACCGCAAGACACACGGTCAGGGTGACGATGCTTCTTGACAGAGAGATGGCAGTAGAAGCGAAGGATTCCTCTACCGCGATAAAGTAGCCTCCAATCACGACATTGTAACCTGCCAGCAGGAAGGACAGGGAGAATATCCGAAGGACATTTACGGAATAATCCGCAAGTGCGGGCATCTCCGGGGAGACGAACAGGGAGACGATCTTTCCGGCGAAGACCATACAGGCGGCGGTGTATATGACAGAAATCACAGCGGCAGCGGCGATTCCGTATTTTTTAAGCTTCCGGCAGCGCTCCATGCGCTTCTGGCCGTAGTAGTAGCTGACGAGCGGCTGATATCCCTGGGCGATCCCCACCATCGCCATCACTCCCAGCGAATTGACGTAGGAGATGATCGTATAGCTGACAAGGGCGTCATCATTCAGCAGGCGGATGATCGCCTGGTTGAACAGGAAGATGATAAAGCCCGCGGACAGCTCCGTGATCCCGGAGGACAGGCCGTTCTTAAACTCCCTCCCGATAAGCGGGATGTCAAGGGAGAACCTGCAGAACTTGATGACACCGCTTTTCCCGCAGAAATGAAACAGATACAGGATGATCACCACTGTGTTGGAGATACCAGTCGCAAACGCCGCTCCGCCTACGCCCATGTGCCATCTCATCACCATCAGATAGTCCAGCACGATATTCAGAAGCGCGCCGGTCGTCACGATCACCGTCGCACGCTTCGGGAATCCGTCCGTCTTAATGAGCATCTCAAAAGAATAGGACAGGATAAATGCCGCCGAAAACGGCACAAGCCATCTTAAGTATTCCAGCACGTACACTTTATTTAATTTTGTCGCCCCAAGAAATGCCGCGACCCGCTCGAGATTTAGCATCACCAGGACAGTGATGAGGACAGAAAAGCCGGCCAGAAGCACGATATTCTGCGTAAATACTTCATTTGCCCGTCTTCCGTTTTTTTCTCCTAATAGTATCGCTGTCACGGTGGATGTGCCTACCGCGAACAGGATCGACAGGGAAAATAATGCCATCGTATAAGGCATGGCGATATTCACCGCCGTCAGCGCTGTCTCCGATACCCCTCTCGCCACAAATATCCCGTCTACCATCGTGTACAGCGTAAACACCCACTGTGCCGCGATCGACGGCACGATAAAGCGCATAAAATCTTTTCTCAGCGAAGTTCCTTCCAGTCTCATCGTTATCTTTATTCCTCTCTATTTCTTACTTATTGCTCTTGCAGTAAAAGCATAAACCTTAGTATAATACTAAGGTCAAGTGTTTTTTGAGATATTAATATCGCCGGCAGACTGGCGGCAGAACGGAGAATTGCATGAAAAATTATTATAAGATCAGTGAGATATCAAAATTATACGGTATAGGTCCTGATTCTCTCCGCTATTACGAGCGTCTGGGAATATTAAAGCCAAAACGGGACACCAACCAGTACCGCCTGTACAGCCTAAAGGACATATACAAGCTGAACTTAATCTGTGACCTCAGGAAGCTTGATTTTTCCATGGCACAGATCAAAGATTATCTGGACCGTCAGACAGTGGAAAATACGCTGGACATCCTGCACCGCGAGCAAAAACTTCTAACGCAGAAGCTTACGGAATTGCAGGAAAAAGAGCAGCTCATCAGTGAACGTATCGAAACTCTGCGCAAAGCGGAAGATATCATACCCGACTGCTTTGTCTTAAAATCTTTTCCCCGGCGGCTCTGCGTACAGGAACAGGCATATATCACCCGGGATGAAGAGATGGATTTTCTCATCCAGAAGCTTCTCTTAAGACATAAATAGAAGATTCATAACTTCGGCAGCCAGACGATCGGTGCATTCTTATCTGTCCGTGATCTGATACAGGGCACTGCTAACGTCTACAATTCTGTATTTTTCATCCTGGACAAGGATACCTGCGGATACGACTGCGAACTTCCCGCCGGAGATTATCTTTCCTGCTATTACCGCGGATCTTATCATCAGAATGACCTCTGCCTGAAAAAGATGCTGGATCATATCAGAGAGCACCATCTTACCCCGCTTGGCGAACCCTTTGAACTATATGAAATCGATAATCGTGACACGATGAATGAAGAAGAATTTTTAACAGAGATACAGATACAGGTAAGCAGGCAGCCGCACTGAAAGTGAAGCTGCCTGCTGCATATTGTATATTAACTTTTATTTTTGGGATTATCTCCGGCAATGACCAGCGTAAATGTACTGCCCTCTCCCCATACGCTGTCCACCTTAAGCTCTCCTCCGTGCACTTTCGCGATCCGGTCCGCCAACGGCAGACCGAGCCCGAATCCTTCAGAATTTCTCGATTTTTCCACCCGGTAGAATGGTTCGAATATATACGGCAGATCTTTCTCTCTGATTCCGCACCCGAAATCCTGTACCGTTACAACTACAGCGCCTTCCCTATACCGTGTGGCAATCTTTACTCTTGCCGGCCGGCTGCTGTATTTTACCGCATTCTGTATCAGATTCTGCAGCAGGATGAGCATAAGCCCGATATCCACATCAGCACGCACACCTGACAGAGAAAGATCGAACTGCACACCATCTTTCTCCTTGAATTCTATCTCATCGCAGATAGAACAGATCATCTCGTCTAAGTCAGCATTTTCCAGATCAAGCACCACATGGTCTCTCTCCAAACGGTTCAGGTTCAAAAGCTGCGTGATCACCATATTGGTCTTTTTGGTCTGACGGTAGATTACCTCAATCGCATCATCAAATTCTTTTTTCGTACCCGCGTATTCCTTCGCGTATTCGCACTGCGCCAGAAGCACTGCAATCGGTGTGCGCAGCTCATGCGCCACATCTGAAGAGAACTGTTTCTGCGTCTCAAGCATATGCTCGATACGTTCAAGCATACCGTTATTTGTCGCGGCAAGAACACCAAGCTCTTTGATCTTTCCGTCATACTCCATACGTTTAGAAAGCTTCCCTTCCTGACCGATGATCTCTGCCGTCTCCGACATCTGTTTAAGCGGTCCGGATATCTTCCCTGACATCACGATCCCTGCCATCAGCACAAGAGCAAGAAATATCGGAGTACTGGCATACGATGTATATTTAATAAACTGGTATTTACTGTCTATGTTCCGCTTATTCACGATGCACTGATTGTAGATAAGATGTCCCACTTTCTTTGTCAGACGCTTGTTGATCCTTCCGATGACGTAATACTCTTCGCCGCCGGACTCCACCATCTCCAGTCTCTGGCTGACACCTTTTTCCGTAGTTTCCAGTACTATAGGACTCTCTCCCAATATGAGCGAACCATTTTCAGCGACTATCTGAAAATAAATGCCGTCATCTTCAAAACGGAAATCCTCATTCGGCTTAATAATACCATCTTCAAAACGGACATTCTTATTATTTTTAATGATCTCTCTGATCAGTGTGGACTGTATGTCATAGTATATCATCCTGTCCGCAAGAATACTCACAAAAATAACCATAAGAAATGACAAAGCAAAAATAAGAACGATCAGATAGCTGATGATATATTTCGTTATTGATACCTTTTTTATTCTTCGCATTTTAACATATATCCTGTCCCGCGTATTGTACAGATCATCTTTTCGTCAAAATCTTCGTCAATCTTACGCCGAAGATAACGGATATACACATCTACCAGATTAGAACTCACCTCTGACTGCAGCTTCCATATATTCGACTCAATCTGCTCCCTGGTGACAATGATATTCTTATTCCTGACAAGATAAAGGAGTACCGCAAATTCCTTGGGAGACAATGAGATCGGAATATTGTTCCTGGTAACCTCATGGGTATTATAATCAATAACCAGATCGCCACAGCGATAGATATTCTCCTGAATCTCCGGCTGACGGCGTGTCATTACTTTGATCCGCGCTAAAAGCTCTTTGAATACAAACGGCTTAACCATATAATCATCTGCGCCGATATCCAGACCTTCTACGATATCCTCTGTATCCCCCTTAGCACTTAAGAAAAGCACCGGTGTCTGTTTTCCGGCCGCTCTGAGCCTCTTCAATACCTGAAAACCATCTATCCCCGGAAGCATGATATCCAGTATCACTCCGTCATAATCCGCCAGCAACAGGTAATCTATCGCCGTATTGCCGTCAAAACAGCTATCTACATTGTACCCTTCCTTCTCAAGCTTATTGACAAGGATATGGTTCATATCTTTCTCATCTTCTACTACCAGCAAACGCATAATAACATCACTCCTCACAATCCGAGGGATATTATAACCATTTATTATGAGAATAACATTAAAAATCCTTAAGATGCTTTTATCTTTTTCCTATTCCGCAGGATGAGTACCGACGATACGATCACCAAAGTTCCCGCAAGCAGCTGTGAGACCGGAACTTCTGTACCGGGAATAAGGAGCTGATCTGTGCGAAGCCCCTCTATCCAGACACGCCCAAGTCCATAGCCAAAAAGATATAACAAAAACACTTCCCCGTCAAACTTTTTGTGACGGCGATACAAAAGCAATCCCGCAAGCACCATCAGACACCACAGGGATTCATATAAAAATGTGGGATGAACCTGAATATAAGAGACACCTTTCACTGTCTCCATATGCTCCCTCATCAGCTCTGTCACGTCAGAGGTCCTTACTGCATCCAGCGGAAGCCGCATAGCCAGCAAACCGTCCGTATATTCACCGAATGCCTCCCGGTTAAAAAAGTTCCCCCATCTTCCGATCATCTGGCCTGCTACAAGACCAAGAACCGCTGTATCAAAAAGAAGAGGCGCCGAGAGCTTTTTCACCTTGGAAAACACAATGACCGTGATCACTGCCGCGATCACGCCCCCGTATATAGCAAGTCCCCCCTGGCGGAGATTCAGTATGCTTTTTAAATCCCCTTTATACATATCCCAGGAGAAAATCACATAGTATGCTCTTGCGCCGATGATCGAACATATCACAGCATAGATTGCCAAATCATAATAACTCTCCGGATTCTGCCCGGTACGCTTCGCCTCTGCCGCAGCGATAAATATTCCTGCCAGGATCCCAAGCCCGATGATCATCCCGTAATATGCTATATCAAAATTAAAGATAGTGATATGATTCCCCACACCGGACAGATGTACGCCGATGTGGGGAAAATCTATAGTCTTATGCATCGTCTGCTCTCCCCGTAAACTGATTTAAAGAACCGGCCACGGCTATACATTGAACCGGAACAGCATGATATCTCCGTCCTTGACAACATAATCCTTGCCCTCCAGACGGACTAAACCCTTCTCCTTCGCCGCCGCGTGCGTCCCGCAGGCCATCAGGTCATCGTAGGACACCACTTCCGCGCGGATAAAGCCCCGCTCAAAATCCGTATGGATCTTTCCCGCTGCCTGCGGTGCTTTCGTCCCCTTCGTGATCGTCCATGCACGCACTTCCGGTTCACCCGCCGTCAGGTAACTGATCAGTCCCAAAAGACGGTAGCTTGCTTTGATCAGTTTCTCAAGACCGGACTCAGACAATCCCAGATCTTCCAGAAACATCTTCTTTTCCTCATCCTCAAGTTCGGCAATCTCCTGTTCAATCTGCGCACATACAACAAACACTTCGCTTTCTTCTTTCTCTGCGTATTCACGCACCCGCTTAACGCCCTCATTATCCTCACCGTCGCCTGCAAGCTCATCCTCCGCCACATTTGCAGCATAGATCACTGGCTTATAGGTCAGAAGATTATAACTCTTAAGCCATTCTGTCTCCTCTTCGTCTTCCGCCCCGGTAAATGTCTTCGCCAGCCGGCCGTCTAAAAGATGCTCTTTTATCCGTTCAAGAAGCACCAGCTCCTTTGCCGCTGTCTTATCATTTCTCGCCACCTTGGATGTCTTAGCTATCCTTCTCTCAAGGATCTCCAAATCCGAGAAGATCAATTCAAGGTTGATCGTCTCGATGTCCCTGAGCGGATCGATACTTCCGTCCACATGGACAATATTGCTGTCCTCAAAACAGCGTACGACATGGACAATAGCATCCACCTCACGGATATTGGCAAGAAACTGATTGCCAAGCCCCTCTCCCTTTGACGCACCCTTCACTAGGCCTGCGATATCCACAAACTCAATCGCTGCGGGGATGATCTTCTTTGTGCTGTACATCTCTCCCAGCACATTAAGCCTTTCATCCGGGACCGTTACCACACCTACATTGGGGTCGATGGTACAGAACGGGTAATTCGCCGATTCCGCCCCTGCTTTTGTCAAAGAATTAAATAATGTACTCTTTCCAACATTCGGTAATCCGACTATACCTAGTTTCATTTTATCTCTCTATCCTTCCTTCTCTGTTATTCTCCGCTACCGCAGGTCCCTCGTTTCCATCAGTATTACGATCCCGCCTGCAAAATCAATCACAACCTCGTCCGCCTCGATCTGGTTACTGACGCACAGACTGTCATAAGACGTGAGAACATGATTCTTAAGGGGATACTTCGCCCCCTTAATATTAAAACGGAAAATCTCTTCTCCCAACGGGAAAACCGAAAAATACGGACCGTACGTCTCACCTTTCTTCAGGACCGTACGTCCTCCGATCAGCCGTATACTATTCTGGTTATCAAGAATCCTCGCATCGATTCCGTTCTTAAAAGGGATCGCAAGACATTGGACATTTGCCCACAGATGATCGAGCCTTCCGCCGGTCGCACCGAGAATGACCATCTCCTTACACCCAAGTGTCACCGCAAGCCGAATAGCTATCTCTGTATCGGACGCATCCTTTACCGGATTGAATTCCCGAATAGGCACAGATGTTTCTTTCCGGTAATACTCCGCAATCTCAGGGCGCACACTGTCAAAATCTCCCACAATATAATTCGGCATAATATTATGGCCATACAAAAATTCCATGCCCCTGTCTACACCTATAACATAACAGGAATCTTCTTCATTCAAAACCGAGAGCGCATGGTTTTCTTCAAGTTCCCCGCCGCTAACGATCACAATCTTCTTACTCATAAGCTCTAAGTATCTCCATAAATGCTCTGGTATTCTCAGCTGGGTCACCATTAAATACTGCGGAACCCGCAACGATCACATTAGCTCCCGCATCCAGAACTTCTTTTACATTGCTCAGATAGATCCCTCCGTCTACCTGAATATCCACATCCAACTTCTGTTCTTCTATCATTCCCCTAATCTTTCGTATCTTATCCAGAGACTCAGGGATAAACTTCTGTCCCCCGAAACCCGGATGCACGCTCATCACAAGCAGCATATCCACATCCGGCAGGAGTTTTTCCACTTTCTCCGACGGTGTCTTCGGACAGATAGATAATCCAACCTTCATCCCGCACTCACGGATCTTTGCGATCGTCTTACAGATATCCTCACACGCCTCCAGATGAACCGTCACAATATCCGCCCCCGCTTTCTTAAAAGCTTCGATATAACGGATGGGCTCCTGTACCATAAGATGGGCATCCATAACCTGCCCTGTGGCTCCCTGTATAGAACTGAGCACAGGCATCCCAAAAGAGATGCTCGGCACGAACATACCGTCCATCACATCAAAATGCAGATACTCCGCGCCGTTGTCCTCTGTCTGCTTCATCTGACCGCCCAGCGCTTTAAAATCTGCAGCCAAAATTGACGGTGCCAAAATATACTTCATCGTCAGTACCTCCTTTTCTCTTTCAATTCCTCATACATCTCTTTATAGCTGTCATAACGGGCCTTTGCCACTATCCCATCTGCAACCGCATTTTTGACAGCACAGTCAGGCTCATGGGTATGGCTGCACCCGTCAAAACGACACATACCTTCATATTTCCCGAATTCGGGAAAATAATATTTCAGCTCCTCTTTTTCAAAATCACAGATATACAGAGAACTGAACCCTGGCGTATCCATAATATATGAATCTCCGTCAAGAGTGAAAAGCTCCGAATGTCTCGTCGTGTGCTTTCCGCGCCCGATCTTCTGACTGATCTCACCGGTCTCCATCTTTGCGGCAGGCTGAAGGACATTGATCATTGATGATTTCCCTACCCCGGACGGTCCTGCGATCACCGTCGTCTTTCCCGTCAGCAGCGCTTTTACCTGATCGATATTCTTCTGCTCCAAAGCACTGGTAAATACATACGGATAACCGCATCCCGCATAGATACTCTCAAGTTCTTCAATCTGGGAATCGTCAGCGATATCCTCTTTATTAAAACACAAAATAACCGGGATGTGCTTACTCTCCATCATAACAAGAAAGCGATCCAAAAGATTGAAGTGAGGACTCGGCTTAGTAATAGAAAATACAACCAGTGCCTGATCAATATTGGCTGCTGCCGGACGGACCAGTTCATTTTTTCTCGGCAGCACCTCCGCGATATTTCCTGTCCTTTCATTTTCATTGATCACTTCTACAACTACATTATCTCCCACCAGAGGCTTTATCTTCTCTTTGCGGAAAATACCTTTTGCCTTACATTCATAAACACCGGATCCTACTATATGCACATAGTAGAATCCGGCAATTCCTTTTACAATTTTTCCCTGCATACTACTGCCCCGGGGTGCCGCCTGGATTTGATTGCGGATCATCCGGATCCTGATCCGGATCTGTCGTCGGCGTTGACGGCTGAACCGGATCAGGTTCACGGATTCCGCCGCTGATCCATACGGTGATCTTCGTTCCCTTCTTTACACTCTTACCGGCAGACGACCACCTGCTTACTTTTCCAACCGCCTCCTCGCTCTCTTCTTCTCCGCCGTTTACCGCAACAAGACCGTAACTTTCTAACAGTGCCTTAGCCTGCTGGTAAGTCTTTCCGCTGAGGTTCGGAACAGCCACTTTCTCCTCCGGCTTTTTACCGTTGCTGACAACAATTCGGATAGAAGTGCCCGGCTCTACCTTTTTCCCTCCTTGAATACTCTGAGAAATAACTTTTCCCTTAGCCACTTTATCGTCATATTCATAACCAACCTCTCCAATAACAAGTCCTGCCGCAACAAGCTCTTTTTGTGCTGTCTCATCCGCTTTGCCAACCACATTCGGCACAGTCTTTTTCTCCGAGCCTCTGCTGACCTTCATAATGACTTCCGAACCCTCCGAAACTTCTGAACCTGCTGCCGGAGTCGTGCTGATAACTTCTCCCTGGCTGTAGCTGTCGTCGTACTCAAACTCAGATGTCCCGACCTTAAACCCTTTATCCTCCAGTTCTTTTTGCGCTTCATCTTCATCTTTTCCGCTTACATCCGGTACCGTCTGCGTCTTTTCCGTGATACCCGAACTAACCGTTACTTTGATCGTCGTATTCTTCTTTACCTTTTTGCCTTTCTCTGGTGTCTGCTTTATGATCTTTCCTTCTTCATACTGTTCGGACTCTTCACTTCCTACCACTTTAATTCCAAGCTTGTGGTCGAGCTCTTTCAGAGCTTCTTCTTCGGTCATCCCGATAAGGCTTGGAACTTCTATTTCTTCATCCTCTTTTTCTTCTAACAGCGTCCCTTTGCCAAAGGACGAAAATACACCGGCTGCCTTCCCTATTGCGAAGATTACAATAAAGAGAATGATCACGATCACGACCGCCGTCAGAACCTTCATCACCTTCTGCATACCGGGATTTACATCTTCGTCATTTTTTCCTCTCCGTCCGTCCCTGTCATAATCATCATAATCATCGTACTCGTCGTCATAACGGTCATCACCATACCGATAATCTTCGTATTCATTGTCATCATACTCATCGTCATCATCATAATTGCTTCGGATATCATCCAGTTCTTCATCTGTGATGATCACGGTATCCGCATTTCTGAGAGGCGGGATCACAACAAAATTCCCATCCGGATCGGCAAGCGATCTCTTCAGGTCACGGATCAGGTCGTCCGTATTCGCATAGCGTCTCTCCCCATTCTTCTGTGTGCATTTTAAGATGATCTGCTCCAGACTGTACGGGATATCCTCTACATATTCTGACGGAGGTGTAATTTCCTCCTGCAGATGCTTGATCGCTATCGATACCGTAGAGTCTCCTTCAAAAGGAAGTCTTCCTGTAGCCATTTCAAAAAGGGTAATACCTATGGAATAGATATCACTCTTGGCGTCACTGAAGCCTCCTCTTGCCTGCTCCGGTGATGTATAATGCACTGAACCCATTGCATTAGAGCTGACCGTATGAGAAGTGGTCGCTTTGGCAATACCAAAGTCTGTGACCTTTACCTTGCCGTCCTTAGAGATAATGATATTCTGCGGTTTGATGTCCCTGTGGATGATATTCGCCGCATGTGCAGCTCCGATACCGGTACACATCTGAATAGCGATACTGATGATCTCCTTGTGGGACAGCCGTCCCTTTCTCTTGATATACTCTTTCAGTGTGATCCCTTCGATCAATTCCATGACCATATAGTAAAGCCCGCGGTCTTCCCCTGCATCGTAGACATTTACTATATTTGAATTCATAAGCCCTGCCGCCGCACGGGCCTCAGAACGAAATTTCCTTACAAAATTGTCATCCTCGCGGTATTCTTTTTTCAGAACCTTGATCGCTACATAGCGGTTAAGCATGGTGTCTCTTCCCTTATAGACATCCGCCATACCGCCTGCGCCGATCTTGCTCAGCACTTCATACCGCTTCCCAAGCACAATTCCACCCTTTACTTTTTCCATACACTCACCTCATCGACCAGCGGTTCTGCCATAACAACCCCTATGTTATCTCTTCCGCCGTTGCTATTCGCTTTTTCTATCAACGATAATACAGCCTCCACAATATCCCTGGAGCCTTTAACTATATCAAACATATCTTCATCTTCAACCATATTGCTGAGTCCGTCTGTGCACATCAGGATAATATCGCCTTTTTTCAGACGATACTCGTAAATGTCAGCTTCCACACCTTCCTTTACGCCCATCGCCCTTGTAATGATATTCTTATCCGGATGATTCTTTGCTTCCTCTGCCTTGATCCCGCCGAGCCTTACCATCTCTTCAACAAGCGAATGATCTTTGGATATCTGGCGGATCTTATCATTGATCAGATACAGCCGGCTGTCTCCGACATTGGAAAAATACAATGTATTGCCGATAACAGTCGCCGCAACGAGCGTCGTTCCCATACCTTCCAGTTTGATATCCGTATTCGCCGCTTTTATCAGTTCATGATTTGCAATGCCTACTACATGAAGAAGAATATCCGCAGGTTTATCCAGCGCTGTCTTCTTAAGCTCTCTGCACAATACTTCAACTGTATATTTTGACGCGAAATCTCCTGCCTTGTGTCCGCCCATACCGTCAGCAACTACAAGGAGATTCGGAAACGGCCCTATCGGCTGATCTGTCACGTATACAAAGTCCTGATTGACTTCTCTTCTTCTTCCCACATCGGTCATCGCATATGTCTTCATCTATTTCTCCTTCTTAGCGTCAGCATATCGTCTCCTAAGCTGACCGCAGGCTCCGTCGATATCTGAGCCTCTCTCCCTTCTAATAGTAACATTTATTCCGTTTTTTTCAAGTTTATTTTTAAAGGCCAAGGCATTTTTCCTGTCCGGTCTTTGAAAATCTCTCTCCTTCACCGGGTTGACCGGAATCAGGTTCAGGTGGCAGTTGCGGCCCCTGAGCAGTAAAATCAGCTCTTTCGCGTCATCCTCTCCGTCATTGACATCTTTCACGAGACTATATTCAAACGTAGGACGCCTGCCTGTCTTTTCAAAATAATAATCGCAAGCCTCCATCACCTCAGAAAGCTCATATCTTCCTGCAACCGGCATAAGTTTTTCCCGTTTTTCCTGATTTGAGCCGTGCAGAGAAAGAGCGAGCGTAATCTGTAAGTTTTCCTCCGCAAGTCTTTTCATGTTCGGCACAATCCCGCAGGTAGACGCTGTGATGCTTCTCTGACCGATATTGAGTCCGTGTTCATCGCTGATCATTCTCACAAATTTCAAAAAATTATCATAATTATCGAGGGGTTCCCCTGTTCCCATAACAACAACATTAGAGACTCTTTCGCCCGTAAGTTTCTGGATCCGATAGATCTGTCCCAACATCTCCGAAGGCGTCAAGTTTCTCACTAATCCGCCGATTCCTGAAGCACAGAACCTGCACCCCATCCGGCAGCCTGCCTGGGAAGAGATACAGACAGAATTCCCGTAATCATATTTCATCAGGACGCTTTCTATCATACAGCCGTCAAAAAGCTTAAATAAATATTTTTCGGTCGGATCTTTCTTTGAAATCTGCCTTGTCACCAGTTCAGCTTTTCTGATCTCATACAGTCTGTCAAGTTTTTCCCTGAGCGGCATGGACAGATTCGTCATCTGCGAGAAATCATCCGCCAGCTTCTCATGGAGCCAGCTGTAGATCTGCTTTCCTCTGAACGGCTTTTCACCGATTTCCCTCATCTCAGACTGCAGCTCTTCATAATCAAACGATACAATATCTTTCTTTTTACTTCTATCCGTTTCCACGAGAACCTCTTTTCTCAAACAACGCAATATAGAATCCGTCTCCCCTTCCCGCGCCGGGGAATCGCTGCTGTTCTTTCAGCAGTTCATATTCCGGGTGCTGTTTGATGAACCACCGCGCGTTATCTTCATTTTCCTTTTTATGTATTGTACAGGTACTGTAAAGGAGATGTCCGCCCGGTTTTACATAATTACAGACTACACCGAGTATCTCCTTCTGGAGGCAGGCCAGTTCCTCCTGCATCCCGGCAGTCATCTTATATTTCAAATCAGTCTTTTTCCCCAGCACGCCGAGGCCGGAGCAGGGCAGATCTGCGATCACAGTATCCGCCAGCCCCTCAAGCTTCTGATCAAAGATCTTCGCGTCCCACCGCTCTGCTTTTATATTCGTAAGTCCGCTTCTTTCGATGTTCTCCCGGATAAGCCCGACTTTATATCCGGTCAGATCCCTTGCGATCACCTGGCCGGACCCTTCCATAAGCTCCGCGAGATGAAGCGCCTTTCCTCCGGGTGCCGCACATACATCAATGATCAATTCACCGTTCTTCGGCGCAGCCCACTGAGCCACCTCCATAGAACTGATGTCCTGAACATAAAAATAACCTTTTTGAAAGCTGTCAAGTTTCGTCAGATGGTCATATCCCTCGATATACAAAGCACACGGCATGTGAGCGTCTTCGGTAACCATTACGCCTTCATCTCTCAGGCTATGGATAAGCTTTTCTTTGCTGATCACACCAGAATTATACCGGATGCAGGTAGGACTTTTCTCTAAAAAAGCTTCGCCTAAAGCCCGGACAGTATCCGCATCGTATTCCTTGATCCACTGGGAGACAATCCACTCTGGCAAAGAGTACCGTACGGACAGATTGCTTACCGCTGATTCCTCACCCGGATATATGATCTGATCAAGATTGCGGCTGATATTGCGGAGCACTCCGTTTACAAACCCCTTAAGACTGCCGAAGCCTTTTCTTTCCGCCAGCTTCACTGCCTCATTGCATACTGCGCTGTCGGGCACGCTGTCCATATATTTTAACTGGTAGACACTGCTCCTTAAGATCGTCCGGATCACCGGCTTCATCCTGCTCACTTTTACTTTTGAAAATTGATCGATAATGTAATCAATTTCTATCATACGCTCAAGCGTACCGTCGACCGCTCGTGTGATAAATGCACGGTCTCTTTTTTCAAGATACTGGTATTTATCAAGGACACCTTTCAGCGCTACATGGCTGTATTCCCCGTCACGCGTGATAAGGAGCAAAGTCTCCAGAACTATCTCTCTCACATTCACTGTTGCCGACATGTTCCGACCTCCCTGATATCTGCTTAATCATTCCTTCTGTTTGCAATAAGGATGATACGCAAAAGCTGCAGGATCGCAGACGCTGCCCCGGCAACATAAGTAAGTGCTGCAGCAGTCAGTACCTTTCTCGTATCCCTCACCTCGTCTTCGTAAAGTATGCCCGTGCTGCCCAGAATCTTAAGAGCTCTTCCTGAAGCATTGAATTCTACGGGAAGCGTCACGATCTGAAACAGTACCGCAAAGGAAAACGCCAAAATACCCAGATTCAAAAGCAAAGCCGACATATTGCTGTTCATGATCAGTCCGATCAGGATAAGCGGCCATGCGACAGTGCTCCCGAAATTCGCGACCGGAACCAGCGAACCTCTGACCGCCAGCGGCACATATCCCGTCTCATGCTGAATCGCATGTCCGCACTCATGAGCCGCAACCCCCACTGCCGCCACAGAATTAGAATGATAAGTCGCATCCGAAAGACGCAGCGTCTTGCTTCTCGGATCATAATGATCTGTCAGATTGCCTGATATATGCTCTACTCTGACATCCCTGATGCCTGCCTGATATAATATCCTCTCCGCTGCTTCCCTCCCGGTCATGCCAGAGCGGCTGCGCACCCGGGAATAACGGCTGAACGTTGAATTCATCTTTGCTGAAGCAATCATACAGATAATGACGCCGGCCAGGACCAGCACATATGTGGTATCAAAAAACATCGGATAATACATAAAATTCCTCCCTGATCATCAAAAAAATAAAATCCATTATTCATTATACCGCAAAACTATATAGAATAGCAAATTTTCACATAATTTTTATAAAGACAGGAAAATTATGTCTTTAAAAAAGAGAAACGGCAGGAATGTTTCCTCTCTGCCGATTTTCTTTTACCATCCTATACTTTTTTTAATACTTCTCCTGCCCGAATCTGATAACCTCTGAGGAAAGCTGCTGCATCCATCTTTTTCTTTCCCGGAACCTGAAGTTCTGTCACTTTAAGCACCCCGTCTCCGGTCTGCACATAAAAAGCGTCTTTTTCCACCCTGACAATCGTCCCGGGCGCCGGATATTCACCGACAGCCAAGACACCTTCATCTCCCTGTCCGCCCGCTGCCGGATCCTCCTGCCTGCACACATCTGCCGCCCACAGCTTCATCACCTTCCCGTTCCAGTCCGTATAAGTGCCGGGCCATGAATTCAGCCCCCGGATCAGGCGCTCGATGGACACAGCAGACTGTTCCCAGTCGATATTTCCAAGAGTTTTATCTAACATCTTCGCATATTCTGTCGGACTTTCTCCCTGTTTTTCCGGCTTAACCGTCCCTTCCTCAATCGCTTTAAGCGTCTCTGCACAGAGCTTCGCTCCCGCTTCGGAAAGCTTATCATGAAGGCTTTCCCCGGTCTCTTTTTCATCTAAGACAATCTCCGTCTTAAGAAGCATATCCCCTGTATCAAGTCCCTCATCCATCTGCATCGTCGTGACGCCAGAGACTTTCTCTCCGTTGATGACCGCCCACTGGATCGGCGCAGCTCCGCGGTACTTAGGAAGAAGAGAGGCATGCACATTCACGCACCCGAAGGGAGTCAGTTCAAGGATTTCTTTCGGAAGTATCTGACCGAAAGCGATAACGACAATGATATCCGCAGCATATCTTTCCAGCTCTTTGATACACTCCGGAGTCCGGACTCTCTTCGGCTGAAACACCGGGATCCCATGCGCCATGGCAGCCTCCTTCACCGGGGTAAGCTGCATCTTTCCTCCCCTTCCCTTAGGCTTATCCGGCTGTGTGACCGCAAGAACCACCTCATGCCCTGCTTTCACCAGAGCATTTAGTGTCCCTACGGAAAAATCCGGGGTCCCCATAAATATCACTCTCATATCCCTACTCCTTTTCATCCTCTACATCGTGGAGCCCGTCTTCGGCCAACTCCACGTAAAGCTTTCCGTCTAAATGCTCAATTTCATGACAAAGTGCCCGGGCCAGAAGCTCCTCGCCTTCTATGATCATCTCATCCATGCTTTCCGTCAGTGTCTTCACCTTCACATAATTCGGTCTCGTGACTATGCCGTATTTCCCCGGTACGCTTAAGCACCCTTCCTCGCCGGTCTGTTCTCCGTCCTGTTCCAGTATCTCCGGATTGATCAGCACAATGGGGCCGTCGCCCTCACCGACATCCACTACAGCAATCCTCTTCAATATCCCCACCTGGGGAGCCGCAAGTCCAACTCCCCCCGCCTCATACATTGTATCAAGCATATCATTGATCAATAATTTCGTACGGAGATTCATCTTTGTAACCTCCTTGCAGTGCTTTGTCAGCACATCCTCGCCCATCTCACGGATCTTTCTTAACGCCATGACATATCCTCCTGATATTATATAATATGATGTTGGGGTCAAAAGGTTTTTTGCCCCCGTGATGCCACGGATTGCTCCGCATTTCATGCTCCCGCAATCCTAAAAACATTCAAAATCCGCCCTACCGGGCTACTTTTTCATGTTTTTACGGGTCCCAAACTCATGTATTGACATGCAAGCATGTCACACATGACCTTTTGACCCTGGCATCATAATATTTCAAAATACTCCCATCGGGTTGAAATCAAACTGTATCTTTATACAGTCAAATCCTCTGTTTATCTCAATATATTGCTCCAAAAGATCTTTTATCTCTGTCAATGTCTTTTTTCTTTGACACTTTAAATACAAAACTCTGCGGTATTCATCATTCACCTTATTCACATAAGGGCTCGCAGGTCCGATGATCTGCAGACTCTTCTGCTTATCCGCCCGCACCGCGAACTCCTTAAGATACCCGGCCGCAAGCTCTAAGTGCTGCTCATCAGCCCCCGTCATCAATACTGCCAGAAGATCGCTCACCGGCGGATATCCCATCAGCTTCCGGTAGCGCATCTCCTCCTCGTAGAATCCTTCGTAATCCTGCTGCGCCGCCATCCGGATACTGTAATGCTCCGGGCTGTATGTCTGGATCACTGCCTCACCTTTGGCACATCCTCTCCCTGCTCTCCCCGCCGCCTGTACGAGCAGCTCAAAAGTCCGCTCGCCCGAACGGTAATCGTTGGAATACAAAGACATATCCGCCGCCAGTATCCCTACCAGAGTCACATTCGGGAAATCATGCCCCTTGACGATCATCTGTGTGCCGACCAGGATATCCGCTTCGCCGTTGGAAAATGCGGACAATATCTTCTCATGTCCGTCCTTCCTTTTCGTTGTGTCCATATCCATCCTGAGTACTCTGGCATGTGCAAATTCCCTCTTAACGATATCCTCAATCTGCTGCGTCCCTGCCCTGAATCCGCCTATACATTTCGAGCCGCAGGAAGGACAGGCCTCCTTCGCGCGCTCCTCGTACCCGCAGTAGTGACACACAAGCCTGCCCCCTTTGTGGGCTGACAGCGATACGTCGCAATGAGGACATTTTACTACATATCCGCAAGACCTGCAAGAAACGAATCCTGCATATCCCCTGCGGTTTAAAAAAAGCATGATCTGCTGCTTATGTTCAAGCCGGTCCCGCATCAATTCCTTCAGCCGGTCACTGAGGATAGAACGGTTCCCCTTTTTTAATTCTTCCCGCATATCCACTGTATATACTTTCGAAAGCTTCTGCCCCGCTGCCCGCAAGGTCAGTGTAAGCAGCGTCCCTTTTCCCTGTCTGCACCGGTAAAATGCTTCCAGCGAAGGGGTTGCCGAACCCAGAACCACGCTTGCTCCTTCCATCTTGCCTCTGGCAATGGCAGTTTCTCTGGCATGGTACCTCGGGACCTGTTCGCTCTTGTATGCGGATTCATGTTCTTCGTCAACAACGATAAGCCCCAGCTTCTGAAATGGTGTAAACAGAGCGGAACGGGGACCGATCATCACATCCACCTCTCCCCGCTTCACTCTCTCCATCTGATCATACCGCTCTCCCGCCGACATGCGGGAATTCAGGATCGACACCCGATCCCCGAAGTGTGCGTAAAACCGGAGGACCGTCTGATAAGTGAGGGCAATCTCCGGAATCAGCACGATCGCCTGCTTTCCAAGCCCTGTCACCCGGCGGATCATCTCCATATAAACTTCTGTCTTGCCGCTCCCGGTAACCCCGTACACAAGATATGTACCGTATATTCTCCGGCGGTAATCCTCCCAGAACCGGCTGACTGCCATTTCCTGTTCCTCGTTAAAATGCAGCGTCTCTTCTTTATGCCGCCGGTAATGCACACTCCCCCTTAACGTCTCCTCTGATTCAAGCGATACCACTCCCTGTTCCTCAAGCGAGCGGATCACCGTAAGCGTCACATTCAGCTTTCTGGTCACAAGCTCATAATCCTGCTCCGGCTGGTCTATAAGTCCCGCGAGAAGTCTTGCGCGGGCTTTCTGATTCTTATCCAGATAATACTTCAGCTTCTCCTTTGCATCCTCCAGATCAAGCAGAAGACGGACTCTGCGCCTGACACGCGCTGGTTCCTTACGCTTAATAGGAAGGACAGTCTTCAATGCCTGGATCATCGTCCCTCCGTACTGCTCCTTCATCCAGGCTGCAAGCGCCACCAGCTTTGATTCGATGGCAACGCTCCTCTCTGCTTTTTTAAGCACCGGCTTTATCTTCTCCGCAGGGTAATCCGCCTTGCCGGAAAATGACACAACATACCCTCTCGTCTCCCTGTTCCCTTTGCCGAAGGGAACGATGACTTCTGTCCCAACAGAAAGCTCCCCCTCTAATTCAGAGGGGATACTGTACTGAAATATCCTGTCAAGCTTTTCATGGGTAATATCTACAATAATATCTGCGTACATCTGTAAAAATATTTATCTTCCTTCCGCTATTTCCTTCAGGGCATTCTGAATCAGCACCCTGTCATCCATATCATACTTTACACCCCTGATCTCCTGATACGTCTCATGTCCCTTTCCGGCAACCACGATAACATCACCCGGACGTCCATGTTCAATCGCATACTTTATCGCCGCGCCGCGGTCACAGATATCGATGTACTTACCATCTGTTTTTTTCATTCCAGTGATAATGTCATTAATGATCTCCTGAGGTTCTTCATATCTCGGATTATCCGAAGTGATGATGGTGAAATCCGCAAGTCTTCCGGACACCTCTCCCATCTCATAGCGTCTTGTCTTTGACCGGTTCCCGCCGCACCCGAATACAGATACGATACGTCCCGGATCGTAATCTCTCAGCGTATTGAGAAGACTCTCTAACGCCATTGCATTATGGGCATAGTCGATCATCAGTGTAAAGTCATCGGATACCTTCACCATTTCGATGCGTCCCTTAACCTTCGCAACCTTAAGCGACGCCCTGATATTTTCTGCCGGCACGTCAAAATGCCGGCATACTGCTATCGCTGTCAGAGAATTATATACACTGAACTCACCCGGAATGTCAATCTCCACATCAAAATCCATCAGCCCGGTCACGTGATATCTTACTCCCAGATATCCCGGCTCAGAAATATGCCGGATATCTACTGCCCGAAGCCCGGCTTTTTCTGAAAGGCCGAAAGTCTCGATCTCACAGGTTGCCCCCGCGAACACATCCTCATACCACCGGTCATCCACATTGGCAATGCCGAGCCTGCACTGCTTGAAAAGCAGACCCTTGCAGCGCTTATAATCCTCGAAATCCTTATGTTCATTAGGTCCGATATGATCTTCCCCGAGATTCGTAAAGATACCGATCTCGAACGGAATCCCCGCTGTCCTGTGGAGCATAAGCCCCTGGGAGGACACTTCCATGACCACACTGTCACAGCCTTCCTCTGCCATCTGTGCAAAATACTGGTGAATCGTAAAAGATTCCGGCGTCGTGTTATTCGCCGGGATACTCTTATCCCCGATCAGCACTTCTATCGTACCGATCAGCCCGACTTTATGTCCCACTCCTTCCAGAATCGACTTCACCATATAGGTCGTCGTCGTCTTTCCCTTCGTCCCGGTGATTCCGATAACCTTAAGCTTCTTTGCCGGATATCCGAAATAAGCCGCTGACATAAGCGCCAACGCGTAGCGTGTGTCCGCAACTTTTATCACTGTCAGATTTTCCGGCGCATCCACGTCCTTTTCGACGATGACTGCCGCAGCTCCCTTTTCCGCCACATCCTGTATATAAGCATGCCCGTCTGATACAGCTCCGCTGATGCAGACAAACACACATCCTTCACACACCTTCCGGGAATCATTTACAAGCTCTGTTATAGAAATGTCTCCTCTCCCCTGTACTACTTCATATTGCAATTGCTCTAACAACCGAGTCAGATTCATAAACCGCGCCTCCTGATATTTATACATTACCGGGCAAATTCCCCCGCCCCGCAGAACATGGAATACGGTATGCCCTTTGGGTATACGTTTACATCTTCTTCAGTTTATCATAATCCCTGTAAAATTAACAGTATTAATTGACATTCCCTGGATCCAGGGGGTATATTAATCTCAGAACACGTATCAACAATAAAAACTGCCGGCACATTGAACCATATGCCGGGATCCAAGGAGAAAAACTATGATTTATAACAGTACTGAGATGGAAAAAGAAGCTTTATTCAATACCGCTGCAAGAATGTGTGCCGCTGCCCGAACAGCACCGAAAGCAAAAGGTGTGGATTCTGTCATCACCTGCGTGCTCACAAAAACTGATAAAAACCGGCTGGCTGACCGGATAGAGGAAACCGGCATAGAGCTTTTCGGAGAAGAAAACGCTGCATGGTACAAAAGAGATGCCGATAATGTACGCGGCAGCCAGGCCGTCGTTCTTATCGGTGTAAAAAAGAATTACCGCAGCATCCCTCAATGCAGCTTATGCGGATTCGAAGATTGCCGCGCCTGCGAAGCAGCCGGCGGTGTGTGTGCACAGCTGATGGTAGATCTCGGGATTGCTGTGTCCTCCGCAGTCCATGTTGCCGCCCGCGATAATGTAGACAACCGTATTATGTGGTCTGTTGGAAAGGCTGCTGCCCGGATGGAGGATATGGAAGAAGATGTCAGCTGGCTTGGTATTCCTTTGAGCATATCGGGGAAAAATATTTTCTTTGACCGGCGTTAGCTGTCTCGCTATTTTTGCAAAAATATGGTATGATTTATTTTATGACAAAGCATTTTATTGATACACGCAGCATACTGCCGGTATCAGAAAAGAAAGGGGAATGAAACAATGAAAGCTTATGAAAGACTTTTAAAGTACGTCGTTGTACGTACGCCGAGTGATGAGAACAGTGAAACCGTCCCATCCTCACAATGCCAGTTTGATCTGGCAAAAGTTCTGGAAACTGAGATGAAAGATCTCGGACTTAAAGATGTACATCTGGACGACCAGTGTTATCTGTACGGCAGCCTGCCGGCTACAGAAGGCTATGAGGACAGGCCCGCTATCGGATTTATTGCCCATATGGACACTGTCGCTGATTTCTGCGACCACGACATCGTACCTGTTCTGACAGAGAACTACAGCGGTGATGCCATAGAAATCGGAAACAGCGGTCTCATCCTAAGTCCGGAGACATTTCCGCATCTTAAAAGCCTCAAAGGCCGCACACTGATCACCAGCGACGGCACTACTGTACTGGGCGCTGACGACAAGGCCGGTATCGCAGAGATTCTCACTATGATCGAACGGGTACAGGCGGAAAATATCCCTCACGGCAAGCTGTGTGTTGCCTTTACGCCGGACGAGGAGATCGGAACCGGCGCCGCACACTTTAATGTAGAAGAATTCGGTGCAGATTACGCCTACACAATGGACGGAGATACCGAGGGCGAGATCCAGTATGAGAATTTCAACGCCTGCAAGGCCTGCTTTGATATCAAAGGATTCAGTGTACATCCGGGTGCTTCGAAGGATACGATGATCAACGCTTCTCTCGTCGCCATGGAGATCAACAATATGCTTCCAGGCTGCGAAACTCCCCGCGGCACAGAAAATTATGAAGGCTTCTATCACCTTGTGAGTATGACCGGAGAATGTGCCGCTGCACAGCTTAACTATATCGTCCGCGACCACGATAAGAATATCTTTGAGGCACGGAAAAATACTCTCCGCCTCATTGAAAAGGATCTGAACGAAAAATGGGGCGAAGGCACTGTTACACTGACAATCACCGAACAATATAAAAACATGGCGGAGATCATCGCTGATTGTATGCACCTTATCGATAATGCCCGGACCGCATGCGAGGCTGCCGGTGTCACACCGCTTGTTATCCCGATCCGCGGCGGCACGGACGGCTGTCAGCTAAGCTTTAAGGGGCTTCCCTGCCCGAACCTCGGAACAGGCGGCCACGCATATCACGGGCCGTATGAGCACATCACTGTTGAAGGCATGGACAAGAGTGTAGACGTGATGATGGAGCTGGTAAAATTATACGCAAAATAAGCATCTGAAGCACAATATAGCAAAAAGAAGCCGCAAGGAATATCTGTACGATGTCCTCCGGCTTCTTTTTGCTGAAGCTTTATGAACGCACTGTTCTCACCGCAGCTCTTATCCGCGATCACTTTAATCCTAAAACTCTCTACACTTCTTCCTTAAACCCTTCTCCCAGCACTTCATTGGACTCCATAATGATCGTAAATGCTTTCGGGTCTATCTGGCGCGCGATCTTTTTTATCGTATACATCTGCTTATTATTGCATGCGCACATGACAACCGCCTTCTCCTTTTTCGAGTAGCTTCCGATGCCTTTAAGGATTGTAGAACCCCTTCCCGAATATTCATCAATATGCTGCGCCATCTCGTCACCTTTTTCCGTAACGATCAGAGTCATCTTTCCTTCATCAATACCGTACATGATCTTGTCCATAACAATCGCCATAAGGTATGTTACGATAATGCCGTAGATAAAGCCGTCAACATCCCGGAACACCAATACGCTCCCCGCCGCAATCGTCATCATATCCAGTACAAAAGTAATCATTCCGAGAGAGATATGAGGCTTTACTTTCTTTATGGACATAGAGATAAAATCCTGTCCTCCGGTAGAGGAACTACGCATAAAGATCATGGCATAACCGATTCCGCACAAAACACCCATACAGAGCGCCGCCAGCAGTCTGTTCCCCTCATATACCGGAAACAAAGGCGCCACATAATCGATAAATACTGAAGATATTACAGTTGTTTTCACCGAGCGCAGAAAAAAATCCCTTCCAAGAAATTTATAACAGAATATCGCTACCGGTATATTAAGCAGGATGGTCCCCACACCCACCGGTATACTAAACAGATGATACATAATGATCGCTATCCCCGAGAACCCGGCCACGGGAAAATTGGCGCTCATCGCAAAATTATAAATACCGACAGCAATAATGATACTTGCCGCCACATCGACAGCAAGATCGATCCCCAGTTCTTTCCAATTAAACTTTTTCAAAATAAAACCTCCCGAAATGAAATTAATAAGCTTACCTCTGACTATCCCCGCATATTCTCTCTCCTATGCGTTCCCCAAGCTTTACTTTTGTCTCAATGCCGCGCACCGAATTTTCAAGAATGTCGCCGTCCGGCTGCACTCTGCCCTCCCTCGTCATCAGGATGACTGTCGAACCGCCAAAAGCAAAATTCCCCTTCTCCTGTCCGCGCTTCACATAATCCTTAACCGGATGATTCTCAATCCTTCCCACAAGCATAGCCCCCACCTCCATCTGGATGATCTCCCCGAAATCCTCCGATTTCAGTACTGAGTACTCTCTTGTATTCTCTTTATATATGGGATATATATCCCCTGCGGCCGGATTCACCGTGTGAAATACTCCCGGGATATGAAAACGCTTCGACTCTGTCCCTCCGTCCACATAGATATAGCGGTGATAATCATCCACACAAAGCCGGAATACCCACAAATATCCTCCCGAATATCTGTCCGCCAGCCTGCGGTTTCTTAAAATGCCGGAAACCGTATATCTGCTGTACTTAACGGTGAATGAGCAGAGACTGTCGATCTCATATACTGAAACCCTGCCGTCACAGGGACTTACGAAAGCCTCCGGCCTCTGATCGATCTGACGCGCTCCGTCGAGAATCCGGCGTGTAAAAAAGTCATTATAGGATGTGTATTCCTTCTGTTCAAACTGTGACATATCAATACGATTTCTCCGGATAAACGGACGGATAAAAAGCTTTGACACTTTTGAACTCATCAAAACTCCTCCAAGCCATGATACCGAAGCTGTGATCAGGGGCCGCAAGATCACCCTTCCAGCTTTATGCGTATACATCCATTCAAGAAATCTGTCCTGCAGGGAATCCTCCTCCCGGATAATCCCGCTGCGGTCTGCTGTCAGATGCATCTTTACGTCCTCCTATCCGTGAAAATGAAGCAGCTGCCACCAGTTCCGCCACAGAAAAAGCATGACCGCCACTGCCGCAGCCACTGCTAATGCCAGTGAAAACAACTCTTTAGCCGATAGTTTTCTCATCTTAAAATCAATGACAAACAGAGCACCTACCACTGCTACTACGATATGAAGCATGATAAGAAATGCCTGGTGGCTTGGAAGAAGCGGAGAAAACACAAAAAAGATCGGCAGCACCATAGCCATCGAAGTAATGGGAAGTCCCTGATAGTATTTACGATTCTCATCGGTCTGCTCCTGTCTCTTTTCTTCCATTACATTAAAATAGCCCAACCGGATAACTCCCGCCAGTCCGTAAAAAATCAAAAGCACCATACTGTATATCTGCCGCATGCCCAGTTTGAAACAGATCATGATAGGCAGTACACCGAAGCATACCATATCGCAAAGGGAGTCTATCTGTATCCCAAAGCTCTTCTCCTCCTCCGTACGGTTCTTCTTTGTCCGCGCGATCTTCCCGTCAAACATATCACAGAGTCCGGAAAGTGCCAGAAAAAACACTGCCAGACGCAAATGCCTCGTTGTTGCACAGAACATCCCTGTGATCCCCGAAGCAAAGCCTATATATGTAAGAACGACTGTATAATCATAAAAACCTATCATCTGTAATCTCCTCACCTGATTTACCTTAATTTTTCCGGCCAGACCGTATAATAAATCTGCGCCGCTGCTGTAAATGCTGCACTGATCAGAAGCTCGCTGTAATAGCCAAGCCCCCTTGCCAGCACCATTCCGGGAAGTACGAGCGCCCCGAATACCGGTGCGAATATCCGCAAAAATAATGCCTCGCTGATGCCCATCCCTCCGGGAAGCGGAAGCATGTCAACCGACACAGCGATTACTGCCTGCAAAAGTACAACATCCGTCATGCCGGTTCCCGACAGACCGAACGACTGATACACCATCCATGTCACCGCGAACAGCGCGAAACGCTGCATAAACGTCAGCAGAATAACGACAGCAAGCACCCTCTTATGCTGTTTTAAGTAGTCTGCTGTCTCCCGGTAGATCTCCATCGCATCCCGAAGCTTCTTTCTGCGCGTCCTGAGACGTTTTAACAGATGCACCTTCTCAAGCCATCTCTCTCCCATAACCAGAATATGCTCTGTAAGCTTTGGACAAAATACGAGCACCGACATAAAGCCTACACACAGGACATTAAGTGCCAGCCCCAGATAATACACCGGCAGTATTCCTCCCAGATAATGATCCTGAAAACTCTTTCCAAAAAGCAAAATCCCCAGTCCCACTGCTACCAGTACAAGCTTATATGTAATTGTCACGATCATCAGCACTACCGCTGAGATCGGAAGCGGAATCTTCTCCTTTTTCATATAATAAAGCTGCATTGGCTGTCCCCCGCTAGCGGAAGGCGTGATACAGCTGAAGAAAAATCCCACAGAAGAAAACAAAAAACATATCCTCTTCCTGACAAAAATGCTGAAGGAGCGCATCATATACCATATTATAACCGATTCACCGCCGATAAAACATATCACAAATACTACTCCCGGAAGAAGCCAGCGGATGTCTGCCCTTCTGATTGCCTCCATCATCTGCCCCAAATCCTCCCCGCGAAAAACTCCATAGATCGTGAGAAGGAAAACCGCAAGGAGAAAAACGCCGTTTTTAATTACTTTTTTTCTGCCCTGCATCCCGGTGCTCTCCTCTCCAGCAAATATACCTTAAAGTCTATCAAAATATTTCCGATTACACAACCTTATTTTACACTCCCTTTTTTTAACTCTTTATTAATCATTTCTTAATCTTTATTAATTTTTTACTATTGCATCACAGCTAAGGGCATCCACAGCAGGTTTCCCCGTGTGAATGCCCGATTATCTTCAATATATCAGTTTTGTCCGTCTCTGCCTGTCTTTGCCGTAAGCTTCCCGTCTTCCGCATCGATCAGAATCGTATCTTCTGCATGTACCTCCCCTTTTAGCATCAGTTTCGCCGCCAGTGTCTCTACATGCTTCTGAAGATACCGTTTTAACGGCCTTGCACCGTAAGCCGGATCATACCCTCTGTCTACGACATGATTTTTTGCATCATCAGTCAGAGCTATCTGAATCTCCCTGTCTGCCAGACGCCTGTTTACATCTTTGACCAACAGATCAATAATGTCATAAATATCTGCCTTCGTCAATGGCTTAAAGAGAATGGTCTCATCAAGACGGTTCAGAAATTCCGGACGGAAATGGTTTCTGAGATCTGCCATGACCGCACCAGACGCCGCTTCGCTGATATTCCCCTGACTGTCAATGCCGTCCAGCAGATATGACGAACCAATATTAGACGTCATGATGAGAATGGTATTTTTAAAATCTACCGTCCGCCCCTGAGAATCTGTGATCCGCCCGTCATCAAGCACCTGCAGAAGTACATTGAACACATCCGGATGGGCTTTTTCCACCTCATCAAACAGTACGACAGAATATGGTTTCCTGCGGACAGCCTCCGTAAGCTGCCCTCCCTCGTCATATCCCACATATCCCGGAGGCGCTCCGATGAGACGGGAGACTGAATACTTCTCCATATACTCACTCATATCGATACGGACCATATTACTCTCATCATCAAAAAGCTGACTAGCAAGCGCTTTCGCAAGCTCCGTCTTCCCCACGCCCGTAGGTCCGAGGAACAAGAAGGATCCGATCGGTTTTGTTGGGTCTTTTATCCCCGCTTTAGAACGGATAATAGCCTCTGTCACCAGCTCCACTCCCTCATCCTGCCCGATGACCCGTTTATGGAGCTCATCCGCCAGATGAAGCGTCTTGCTGCGCTCGCTTTCATTTAACCTGGCAACCGGTATCCCTGTCCACCTTGATACAATCTTTCCGATCTCCTCATCGGTCACGCTCTCATGGACGAGGGACAGCTCTTCATCTTTCACCTTCGCCTCCTCTGCCTCAAGCTGCTTTTGCAGCTGCGGAAGCCTTCCATACTGCAGCTCGGCCGCCTTATTAAGGTCATACTCCTGCTGCGCCCGTTCAATATCCTTTCCAATCTGTTCAATTTCTTCCCGGAGCTTTTGTACGCGTTCCACGTCTATCTTCTCATTATCCCACTGCGCTTTCTTTCCGGCAAATTCCTCCCTGAGTTCTGCAAGTTCCTGCTGAAGATGATCCAGCCGTTCTTTGCTCAGCCGGTCATCCTCTTTTTTAAGCGCCGCCTCCTCAATCTCCATCTGCATAATCTTCCTCTGAAGCTCGTCGAGTTCCGTCGGCATAGAATCAAGTTCCGTCTTGATCAACGCACATGCTTCATCTACAAGATCTATAGCCTTGTCCGGCAGGAACCGGTCTGAAATATACCGGTCTGACAGTGCTGCTGCCGCAACCAGCGCGCCGTCTGTGATCTTAACCCCGTGAAATACTTCGTATCTCTCTTTCAGCCCGCGGAGAATAGAGACTGCATCCTCCACTGTCGGCTCATCCACAAGCACCGGCTGGAAACGCCTTTCTAACGCCGCATCCTTTTCAATATACTGCCTGTACTCATCGAGAGTCGTCGCTCCGATACAATGAAGCTCCCCTCTTGCAAGCATTGGCTTAAGCATATTCCCCGCATCCATGGCTCCGTCAGTCTTTCCCGCACCTACAATGGTATGAAGCTCATCGATGAAAAGAATGATCCTGCCGTCGCTTTTTTTCACTTCCTCCAACACGGCTTTCAGTCGTTCTTCAAATTCACCCCTGTACTTGGCACCTGCAACCAATGCGCCCATATCAAGGGAAAACACCGTTTTTTCCTTTAATCCCTCCGGCACATCCCCCTTTACGATTCTCTGAGCCAGCCCTTCAACAACTGCCGTCTTTCCTACACCCGGTTCACCGATAAGCACCGGATTATTCTTCGTCTTACGGGAAAGGATACGGATCACATTGCGGATCTCCGCATCCCGTCCGATCACCGGATCCATCTTCTGCTCCCTTGCCCGTTCCACAAGGTCAATGCCGTACTTGTTCAAAGTATCATAGGTATCCTCCGGATTGTCGCTTGTCACTCTCTGATTTCCCCTGACTGTAGAGAGTGCCTGTAAAAATCCTTCCCGGCTGATTCCCAGCTCCCGAAAAACATTCTTCATCTCTTTATTCGCATATTTCAGAACAGAGAGAAACAGATGCTCCACTGATACATATTCATCCCCCATCTGTCTCGCTTCATCTTCTGCGTATACAAGGGCATTATTTAAATGCTGCCCTACATGGAGCTGTCCGCCCTGAACCTTTACAAGCTTCCTTAATGCTTCTTCTATCCGGTTAATGACTGCATTGCCGTCAAGCCCCATCTTCTGCATCAGTTTTAAGATCAGGCTGTCCTCCTGCGTCAGGAGAGCATACAGCAGATGTTCCTGTTCAATCTCCTGATTGCCGTATTCCATAGCGATCTTCTCACACTGCTGGACCGCCTGCAATGATTTTTGCGTAAATTTATTGATATTCATAACAATGCCTCCTTCTTGACATGCCATATAAAGTATTTTTCTGTTCTAGTTGAAATATAACACTTATTATTAGCCATGTCAAGTAGCGAGTGCTAATTCTTTTGAATACTTTCAAACAAATTGCTCAGCATTAATCCATCCGGCAGAGACACCCTTCCCGCGCAGGGACGCTCTTCTTTATCCCCACTGTGTACCGACTCCTGCTTTAAGAGCCTTCTCATAAATGGTCTTTGCAGTTACAAGATCCTGCGCTCCTACGCCGACCGTTTCATATACAATGATCTCATCATCATTTTCTCTGCCGATAAGCTCTCCCTTGATGACGTCTCCGATATCCCCGGTGAAATCGTCCTTTGTGATGATTCCTTCCTCAAGCGGTATCAGGATATCTCCGGATTCTGAAAGAACTGCCTCCTGGGAATCAAAGTAAATCTTTGCTGCGCGCGGCAGTACCGCCGGATCCATCTCCTGCATATGGTGCTGGTAAGCACCCACGCAGCTTATCGTACATCCCTTCTTTATCTTTGTCCCGTCAAATACAGGCCTGGATGACGGCGTGACTGTGATCAGAAGATCCGCGTCATCGATTGCTTCGTCAGAGGATTTTGCCGCTATGATCCTGGTTCCGTAAGATTGCAGTTCTTTCTGCATCTGCTCTGCAAACTCCACCGTTCTCTCATGATTCAAATCGAACACCCGTACTTCTTCAAGTTTTCTCACCGCGATCATCGCTTCTAACTGTGTGGCAGCCTGTCCTCCGGTTCCGATCAACGCCCCGATACGGCAGTCCTTCTTCGCCAGCATATCAAATGCCACGCCGGAAGATGCCCCTGTCCGAAGCTGTGTTACATAAGTACCGTCCAAAACCGCTGTCACAACGCCTGTCTTCCCGTCGATCAAAAGCACCTGGGCCGGTGACGACGGCAGCCCGTTGTCAATATTATGCGGGAAAATATTGACCGTCTTAAGCGCCGCTGTGTCCATCTCTTCTACGTACGCCGGCATGAACAGAAAGCAGCCGTCATATTTCGGCGCCTGAATCTTTGTACGGAGCGGTGAATCACATTTCCCCTCTGCTACAAGTGTGAATGCCTTTTTATCTGCCTCCACAGCATCACGGATTGAAAATACCTTTTTAATATCCTCTCTTGACAAAAGTAACATGTTTTTCCTCCTTACCCATTTTTTTCTCTCTTGTTAATGTAATAATAAAAGAGCACGACATATAAATCAATACTAAAGCAGCAATATTTGCCGGTGCTTCAAAAACGCGCATCAAGTCCCCATGGCTGCATCGCTCCGCCTTCTTCTGCCGGGCGGCACATCTTCGCATAGATGTTAAGGCAGCCCTTTGCTTCTTTTAACGGCGGGCATACCCAGACCTTTCTTCTTCTCTCAATCTCGTCCTCCGGCACCAGAAGCGAAATCTCCCCTCCCTTAATATCCATGACGATCTCGTCTCCGTTTTCTACAAGGGCAATCAGGCCTCCGTCATAAGCCTCCGGCGATACATGTCCGACGATCGCGCCGAAATTAAATCCGGAAAATCTCGCATCGGAAATCAATCCAACACTCTTATGCAGTCCTTTTCCGATCAGGGCATCGATACTCAGCATCAGCTCTTTCATGCCCGGCGCTCCCTTACACCCTTCATAACGGATCACAATGATATCTCCGGGTACGATCTCACCTGCCTGTATTGCCTCAAAAGCCGGCCTGTCTCCATCAAATACCTTTGCTTTGCCTTTCAGATACTTCACTTCCTCATAGACAGCCGTAGGACGGACAATGGCGCCGTTCGGCGATAAATTGCCTCTTAAAATCTTCAGTCCCGGTTCATTAAACAACGGTTTTTCCAGAGAATGAATGACCTTATTCACCTGAGGAGTTACCTTTGACAGCATTTCCTTCCACGTAATTCCATACATACCCGGTACATCGGTAAAAAGCTTGCTCTCCAACTGCTTCATCACATTCATCACGCCGCCTGCGTAGTGGAAATCAACGACCGTATAAGGTCCGCTTGGAACAACCGCATTGATACACGGAATCTCTCCTGCGTATTTTTCAAAATCCGCCAGTGTAACCTTGATCCCAAGCTCATAGGCATAGGACTGTAGATGCAGTACCGCATTGGTAGAACCTGCCACTGCCATATCAAACATGATCGCATTCATCAGCACTTCTTTTGTGATCAGCTCTGACGGCTTCCTTCCCGCCTTCACAAGCTCCACTGCATACGCCCCGGCTTCTCTTGCTCTCCGGAGCTTTGCATTATCAGACGCAGGAATCGTTGCCGTACCGGGGAGTACCAGGTTCAGGACTTCTCCTAACATCTGCATGGTATTTGCCGTTCCCATAGAAGGACATGCCCCGAAAGACGGGCAGACACTGTCCTCTAGACCAAACAGTTCTTCCTCTGTCGCGCCGGAAAAACGCGCCGCATCCAGATCCGCTTCCACGACTGTCTTACCGCAGTACTGTCCCGGCTGCATAGAACCGCCCGTCACAACCATAGACGGAATATCAAGCCGCATTGCCGCAAGATAACATCCGGCAATGATATTGTCGCAGGACGCAACCATGACAAGACCGTCAAAATTATGTACTCTTGTGACAAATTCGACAGACATGGCGACAATATCTCTTCCTACCTGCTCATATTTCAGCTCTTCCGCGCCATTTGCCATATTTCCGCAGGTTGCCGGAATCCCGAATTCTACCGGCACGCCGCCTGCCGCCCAGATTCCCTCCTTGACTGCCTCGGCAATCTGATGCAGGTGCGCAGATCCCGGCGATCCTGCCATGTATGAATTAGGCACGCCGATGTGCGGTTTCTTCCTGATATCGCTGTCCGAATATCCGGCCGCCTTCATCATGACACGCCGATGTGCCGCTTCTGCTCCATTCCAAAATTCTGTACCCATATTTCTCCTCCTTCTTTACCTGCCATTACGGTTCACAGTCCGCAAGCCGCTCATAACAACCGTCTGGTTACTGGTTACTTTTCACTCCGCCCTCAGTAACCTTCGCAAATCTTCTTGACAGCTATTTATCCCTTATGTTTATAATAAAGAAAACTTATAGATAAATAAACTTAAAGTTATTTATCAAAGTTATAAGTTACGCTTATATCTCCCGTAAAAATTAAATTTTACCCGACCTTTTAAGCTTTCTTAATTTTACATATTAATTTTTCTTATATTTTGGAGTGAAAACAGTGAGTAAATATGAAATCATACTAGATGTATGCAAGACAGGCAACATTTCTAAAACTGCAGCCAGATTCAGTTATACGCAGTCTGCCGTCAGCCAGCTAATCAAAAGCTTTGAAAAAGAACTGGGGCTTTCCTTGTTTAAACGTACCAAACACGGTGTCTCGCTTCTGCCGAATACAGAAGAGATCGTACATTCCCTGGAAAACATCTGTTACGAGGAAAAAAAGATACAACAGACCGCTGCCGACCTTAACAGCCTCGACAGCGGTTATATCCGTATTGGCTCGATCCAGAGCATTTCTTATCACTGGCTGCCAGATATTCTGCGGAAATTTTCAGAATTTTATCCAAAGATTACTTTTGATCTGTATGTGGAAGGTTTCCGCCCACTTATCGCCAACCTGAAGAATAACAAACTAGACTGTATCTTTGTCTCACGCTATTCCGTTCCGGATTATCCTTTTATTCCTTTGGGAAAGGATGAACTTATGCTGGTAACTCCAAAGGATCATCCCCTTTCCGAGCAGGTTGCGGTTTCCCTTTCCGACGTTGACAAACAGGACTTTATACTGACCTGCGACCGTCTGGACTACGAAACAGGTAAGATTTTTGAGATGAACGGCATACGACCTAAAATTCGCTATCAGGTCAATGAGGATTTTGCCGCCTTAAAACTGGTAGAAAAAGGATTCGGTATTACGATCCTGCCAAAACTGCTGTTACATAATGCCCCCTTTGATATCTGTGTACGTTCCTTTACGGAACATTACTCCCGTGTTCTAGGCGCCGCATGGCTTCCGGACACGCAGCCTTCCCCGGCCACATTAAAGTTCTTATCTTTTGCAGAAGAGTGGAGCGGTAAAATCAATCTTTTCATGCATTTTTAAGAAACCGCCGTCTTTTTCACCTGAGTTAACGCGTTCGCTACTGCAGGTATGGATATGATCGCTAGCGTGATCAATCCCTCCACCAACAGGAAACTATAATTATACGCGATAGGGTATATGCTTTTTAGAGACTGCGGAAAATTTTCCGGCATATAATCCATCCAGTACAGATAACCGCCTAATGCATGAAACGCCCCTCTTGCCAGCACAGCCGCTATATATCCTTTCACCAGACTATGCGACTGCCCTGCGAAAAATCCGGCAATACCAAGCGCTCCGAAAGCCAGAATGTAATCGCAGCATACTTGAAAGAAAGACAGCACGAAAGGCTCCTGTATAAATTGAAGGATACTGTAGGCGAATCCTACTAAAATCCCTGCCTTGACACCGTACCAGTTCGCAATCAGTACGATAAAAAGCATGCTGCACAGAGTCACGCTCCCGCCCCAGGGCATCTTAACTATTTTAATATAAGATGTTACAAAAGCAAGCGCCATTGCCATCGCGCAGAAAACAAGCTGTTTTGTAGACATCCTGCTCTTTCTGGAGTTTTTTCCGGCGAAAATCACCGCTGTCACGAACAGCAGAATCCCCACCCAAATACATACAGCATAACCGGCCGTTGTAAGGCCGCCCTCCGCATTTACTAAAAATGGAAACATAAAAAACCTCCTTTATCTTCGATTGAAGACAAAGGAGATTCAACATCTCTCATAACGCATCCCTACGTTGGCATTATCCAAATCAGGTTATAGGTCTGGGCGGTATCAGCCCACTCTCAGCCTGCTTCCATGCAAGCTCCCTTGTCATCAATCATCTGTAATTTTTACAAGGATTATCATAATGCAAAGGCAAAAGAATGTCAAGATTATTCGTATAGACAATTTACCGGCAATTCCGTAACAATTCACAGAAACCCTCATTTCAATACATCTGTAAAGTCATACAGTGTATGGTAATACAACTTATGTTTCAATAGAGATGTATCTATAATTTTACTTAGCAAGAGAGGGGTTTGAATATGACGATCTACATTGACCTTGAACGAGTCATAAAGGACAAAAATGTCAGCAAAAACAGTGTCTGTGAAGTATGTCATCTGCAGCGTACACAGCTCAATAACTACTGTAAAAGCAAAGTATCGCGAATGGATCTTGATATTCTGGCAAGGCTTTGCGCCTATTTGGAGTGTACGCCCAATGACATTCTGAAATTACAATAATGCTGTTAATGCAGATACAGCCGCTTGACACGTTACATTGCGGAAATAAAAAATCTCCTTCATCTTCTCAAAGATGGCGAAGGAGATTTTTTATTTTCGATACTCTTACCTGATCATTATACATTGAGGGTAATATTTCTTTATAAAACTTTCTTTATATAACTTACAGCTCTATACGTGCTGATGGAGATATTTTTCCCGCGTAGCAAGTCCACCGCGTATATGCCGCTCGGATTTGTTAAGATCTAATATCTTCCTCGCTTCTGATGCAAGCGACGGATTGATCTGAATAAGGCGTTCGGTTACGTCTTTATGTATGGTCGTTATTATATGGAACGGTATTGCTCTCAGCCGTATTGGACGTATCTTTATTCGTATTGGGAATATCTCCATCTGTATCGGGCATATCCCCAATTGCATTTGGATTATTCCCAGTCGTATTTGACGTATTCTCAATCAATACGGTTTCGCCCAATCCCAGATCTCCGAATAAACGTAGAAAAATATCTACATTGCCCTCTTTGTCCACTTCGATTTTCTGAATAATCTGTTTGAGCTGCTCGTTAGTCATCTGGTGAACGTCCGTGATATCTTCTACTGCTTTAAACGTGTTGCCAAGGATATACTCTAACTGTTCTCCTTTTGTAAGATGATAGGAGACCATTTTCAGCTCATTCTCAAGTCTCTCAATTTCTTTACGCATACCGCCAATCTTTGTATTCAGTTCTTCACGTGAAATTAAATCATCTGTGTACATGTCCATGTATTTCTGACGGGTTTTCTGTAATCTGAAAAGCTGTTGGTTTAAATCTTTTTCGTATTCTAAATTTTCATCTTTTGCCTTATAAATACGTTGGAACTCGCGGACTATATTTTGAATGACATTCTTTTTCTGTTTCAGCATTTCCGCAAAATATTCCTGTAATGCCTGAATCAGTTCTTCTTCATCGATAGTCACAGCATTAGGGCAGCTATCGGCGCCGCGCCCGTTATGCCCAGAGCATACCCAACGGACATACGTGTTTTTATAGGTACGGACGGTACGCCGGAAAGACCAGCCGCACTCTTTACACTTAATTAAGGTGGAGAATAGATATTTATTGCTCTGGCGTTCATGTTTCATGTTGAATGCTTTATTTCTGGACTGTAATATTTGCTGCGCCTTTTCATATGTTTCTGGTTCAATGATGCGTAAGTCTAGCCGTTCTACGACCATCCAGTCTGTCTCGTCCTTATCGGTACGCCTACCAGTCAGGAAATCAGCTACTTCCTGCTTGCCGTTGATGATTTTCCCGGTGTATAGTTCATTCGTAAGGATACGACAGACCGCGTTCTGGCTCCACCTACAATTACGCTTCGTCTTTAGTCCACGTTCATTTAGCTTGTTGGAAATCTTGGCGGCTCCATAGCCCTCTTTGGTGTACCAATGGTAAATCTGTTGAATGATCGCCGCCTCTTCTTGATTGATTTCCAGATTGAAGTAATCGCCTATAGTTTTATTATACCCATAAACAATGTTGGGAACCCGCCCTTTTTCTGCATTCATTTTTTTGCCGAACTTCACACGCTTGGATGTATTGGCGCTTTCCTCCTGCGCCAATGCGCCGAAGATAGTCAGGACAAATTCACTGTTGCCCATGCTGGTCATATTGGCGGTGAGAAACTGAGTTTCTATGCCTAATGACTTTAATTTGCGGACATTCTGAAGAAGATCCACGGTATTACGGGCAAAACGGGAGATGTCTTTTACTACTACCATGTCGAACAATCCATGTTCAGCATCGGACATCATACGAAGAAATTCCTTACGATTTTTGATTTTCGTTCCGGAAATGCCTTCGTCTGCATATAATCTAATGAGGTTGTCACCTGTACGGGTAGTGTATTCGGCAAAAAAAGCTTTTTGAGCTTCCAGGCTGTTTAGTTGGTCTTCTTTGTCCGTGGATACGCGGCAATATGCGGCTATGTTCATAGGAAAACCTCTCTGTCATATTTGTATAACTCTGTTACAACTTTATTTTATCTTGTAAAATGTTCATTGTAAATAAAAAGCAGAGGATTATCAAACAACTTTCAATAATCCTCTGCTAATAAATCAATTCTTTCCCCCAGAAAGCAAATATTTTCTTGCTTTTCTTTCACCCTCTATTTTTAAAGTAGACTCTTCAACCATTTCTTTCAATATTCTTTTTGTAGTAGAATCTGCCAGGCCCAATAGATTTCTTGCTTCTTTATTAGTGATAAATCCATTCTCTTTTATATATTGTACTATGATATTTTTCCGTTCATTTTTTATTGGCTTTTTATCGGCTTTTATCGGCTTTTTATCGGCTTTCACCTGTTCTTCTGACCGATAAAAACAGACTACAAACCCTGATTTCTTTTTTTGGAATCCATACCGTACTCCTGCTGTTTCACAAGCATCCGCAATACGTTTTAAACCTGTTCCAAAGCTTTCAATATCTTTTGAATAATACAAAATTCTGGCAATCTTAGGGTTTCTGCGGACAGGTCTTTCTGCCTTATCAATAAAATCCTGTGGTTCGTAGCCTTCTGGAAATGTACCTGGATTATATATCTCTACACGATTTTTATAAATTGAAATCTCATTGCTTTGTCCTGAAGAGTAATCTTTATGACAAAAAGAATTCAATAAAGCCTCTCGTATAGCGTCTATTGGTATTTCCGGTATTTCCGTTCTTTGTAATGTTCCACTAAACTCCACTTTCCAGTGAATATTGCTCTTGATATAACTTTCTGCAATATCTACAAGTTTTAAAACTGGACCATGATGACGCTGGATATCATTAAAAGTCAAACGCTCATCAGTTGCAAAAATCGCCATCTGAACATCCTGAATAATATCATCGCCAAATAGCGCTTTGCCGGCATTTAACAGCCTTTCTCCTTCTGTTAACTCCAATTGATTCAAGACTGTTTCCTTATCTGTATATGATATCACAATTCGGCCGGCAGCATTTGCCTGCGCTATATACTTTTTAAGTAAATCTTCATCTACATCTTTAACATTTTTATTTGAGACAAGATTTTCCCAACGATTTCCTTCTCTCCCGCTCTGTAAAAGTAAATTAGTGATCTCCTCCGGGGACATAACCAAATCTTCATCAGCCACCCTGATCCTGGCCACCCCATAAGCAAAATATGGAACCTGGTTCCCTTCAAATTTTACATATATACAATCACGCCCATCCAGCACAACTTTACGGATTTCTGGATATACCTTCGGTTCAATAAAATTTTTGATTTTCTGACTGACTTCTCTTAACGATTCTTCTGTTACAACTTGTCCAATAGGCGTACCATCCGGCTTTACCCCAAAATACAATTCTCCGTGCTGATGTTTATTCAATATGGCACAAATTGAATACATTGCCTCCTTCAATTCGCCTGTTGTTTTCTTAAATTCTAATGTTTCATTCTCTATTCCTAAATTCAAATTAACCACCTACTTTCATCCTTATAACTAATTCTATGTCTAATCTATAACTATCTATGACTAATTTTATCGAATAGCACTCCAATCTATGATTTTCTTCAGATAAGGATCTGCACCATATTTACCTTCCAAATACTGCTTATCATATTTCGCATCCTTGCGAACAGATTCTCCCTTACCATTCTTAAACTCAACCAGAGAATATAATCCTGAGTTTTGCCACCTTCCCTTTGCTACAAACCAGATTTCATCTCTCCTGAACACTTCGTTGTTCATAGTAGACAAATCATGTGAGGTGAAAATTAGTTGCCCGCCCCTCTTGTTTATACTCATATCTGTAAACAGTTTAATCACATATTGCAGTAACACTGGATGGATCTTTGCGTCCAATTCATCTATGACAAGTGTAGTTCCATAAGTCAGGCTTTTCGCAATAAACGGAAGTAACCCGAACAGTTTTCTTGTTCCGCTGGATTCTTCCGACAATGTAATTTCAGCACTATACCCATCTACTGTATGCTTTGTAAAAATCTCGATGCGATCATTATCCTTTTCTTCAATTCTAAAATCTTCGATGTCCAAATCCATCTCTTTAATCATATTTAATACTAAATGTTTTATATCTTCGGATTTCGCTATCGCTGTTCTCAGTTCTTGATCTGGATTCCCGTAATTCAGAAAATCAATAGCGTCCTCAAACCAGTTCAGTACATCACTTACAACCTCGTTTTTCTTGTAGGTAATCCCAAGGTAAGAAATCAATGGCAAGGTCGCCGAAAGATCCTCGCTTATCTTTAACTTCCCAAAGACCCCTTTTAATTCTGCCCCTTCTGTATCTCTTCTGAAAAGCGCCGAACGCCTTCCGGTTTCCATTTTCACCCGGTCAAGACTTTCATAGATAACTTCATCCTCTTTCACATGAAGAATGTAACGATATTCTGCTTTTGCCGTTCTGAAAAATAATTCAAATTCTGTGGGTTCATCTTTCGTCTGTTCAGAAAATGCAAATGGCTCTACCGGAATTTTACGGGCTTTATAATCGCAATCAGCCTTATCGCAAGTAGCACAGAGCGGTCTTAATACTTTGGAATCCAATGTATGCAATGCTTCTAATACATTTGATTTTCCTCCCCCATTAGGTCCATAAATCACAGAAATTGGCAAAAACAATTCGCCGTCTATATCTTTAATGATTTTATTATCATGCTCTGAAATTGCGGCCGCCTGCATATCAAATGTTATCTCGTCCCGTATACTTTTATAATTCTTAACTGTAAATTGACACAACATAGCTGCCACCTCCATTCTTTATTCTATTATACACGTTTTTTATAATTTAACAATATAAATTTGAGGAAAAATCTCATATTTATTCCCTAAACTTCTATATTCATGATAAAATGGAGCCTTTCAACAAAAAAGGCTCCGATTCTCTTCGCTTTGTATTTCCATTTTTTCTGCGGTTTCTTGTAACACATGGTCAATTTTAACCTGATTGACCTCAATAAATATTTTTGCTATGTAATTAGCGGTTTCCTCCGCTGAATTTGGATTATGAAAACGAAAATGAAGCTTTGTTTTATTAGCGATAGCGAAACCACCTCCTACTTACCAGCTTGCCTCTTTTTCCATAACTATGAAAATGCCATTTAAAATAGTCCAATACTTTTCATTCATTTTTCAACATATAATTTGGCATAAATTGATATTACCTATCTACATGTCTACTATTTCAACATTTCTCTCAGATATTCCATGTTCTTCTGTGCCTGTTCTTTGCGGAAATTTATCCCGGAACAACAGATGGCGTACACATGGCAAGAACCTGTCATAGATTCTCTGATGCGCCCTGTCTGCCGGATTCTGCAGTTCTGATAGCGTCAAGTTCGTTGTAACAATCAGTGGCCTGCGGCTTCGGTAGCGGCTGTCTATCACGTTATAGATCTGTTCTAATCCGTATTCCGTTCCCCTCTCCATCCACATTCGGATGGAGAGCGGTCACGTCCGAAAAGCGTCTTTCCTTCTGGGAAATAGGCTTCTTTCGGCGTATGGCAGGTTCCGCAATATAAAAGCCCGTCCTCCCCTGTGTAATCGCTGTTTTCCTGTTCTGCAGCCATCGGAACCATCGTTCCCTTGGTATCGTCTAAAATCATAGGCTCTCGCCCTCCTTATATTCGTAATCAGGGATACCTTGTGCGGCGTTTCCCTTCCTGTCATTGTCCGCCCATATCCGTATGGCGGCGGCATAGTTGTGGTAACTCTTCCCGGTTGCGGCAAGGTAACGGCTCATTTCCTCTATAAACCTATGCAGCCTGCCGCTTACGTTCCAGAAATCCGGCACGGTCTAATTCGTTCAATGCTTCTTTGACCGTTGACGGGCTTTTATCCAGCACATCCGCTATCGCCGTCACCGGGAATATAATATATGTCCTGCCGTATTCATCCTGCCATCCATTCCTCTGTGATAAGGTAGTGCGGTCTAGGAGCAGTGCATACAGCAGTTTTGCCGTCTGTGTTATGTCCATTTTCAGCAGAAACCGGGGATAGGGGAGATAAAGCGGTAAATGCGTATCTGTCCGGGATGGAAGATGGAACGCAAGCGGAATCTAGAACTCTGGACGATACTTGCTCTGCTTATCTCGAATTCGGGATAAAGAGGGCAAGATTCGCAAATATCGGGCAAGAAAAAGGCCAGGGAGCTTTTTCGGCTTCCTGACCCTTTGACCGTCACTCAAACAACACGTACCTTTATACGGTTTTAAAGAGTATTTAGGTATATATTTTTTTATTAATAATGCCATAAGAAAATAGAATTTTTTTAAGTAATCACCTTGTATTTGTAAAATAATAAAAAGAAAACCATCAATATAAACTCCTGCAGCAAATCATAGATGGTATTCAAAACAAGCCCGGTCACAAAAAGCTGTTTTTTATTGCCTCTTTCAGGACTTATGTATTTTATCTTAAAAAATCGGCATACTAGCACTTATTTGACCAGTGCAACAATGTGATTCAAAATATATTGTCGGTACGATAAAATATATTTGAGGTGAGCTAATATGCCGGATACCAAATTAATTTATTTAGATAACTGCATACGCAACACACGTAAAGACTGTGGTCTTACTCAGCAGGAACTGGCGGATTAAACAGGTCTAGCAGTAAAAACCATTCAAGATATTGAAATGGGTAGAAAAAACACTACTTATGAAACCTTATCTTTAATTATTGAACGGTTAAGTATTTCTGCAAATATACTGTTCTATTCGAAAAATTCTCCAGAAAAGGAAAATCACTAATTTTGATAGTTATCATATCTTTTCAAACACAATCCAAAACCAGTCATTATAATTACGATTGTAAAAAATATTGATGCAGCCGGTAACCAGACGATAATATTCCCAACATATGCATAAGCATTAGACACCATCGAACTTGATAAGCTGGCTGCCGAATATGGTGAAAATGTGTTAATAACAAAATATAACATATTATCATTGATATTTCCTGATATAAAGATATTTAAAATCATATTGACTACTATCACAAAAGAAGCAATTGCCAGTACAATTATTGAAGATCTCATCGCCGCTGATAAACATATTGTAAACATAACCATTGTGATAGTTGCCAGCAATCCTCCGAAAATAGTGGTCAATACCAGTTGACCAATGTTCAAGCCCGAAGAAGCAAATAAATCGATAAACTGAATCGATGTCCTCAATCCGCTCCGGTTAAAAACAAACGAACAGATGGTAATACATACTCCCATGGTGAGAATATAAAGTAACGTCGTTAATATCATCCCTGACATTATTCTTGCTATAGCCAGCCTATGGCGTCCGAACCGGGTAGCTCTAAACACCCTATCCGAATCATCTTCATAATGTTTTGAAAATACTGGTGCCACAAGCAAGCATGCCAACAGCACAATGATCGGAATCAGGATAAGAGCAAGATTCGATTGCAGGCTGTCCCACCCGGAATAATTTTCAAAATACAACGGATATCTGATATTTTCCTCCCGCCTCGCCAGTTTTTCAGGAATCTGCTCTCTTCCCACATACCTGGTTTCCCAAATCTTTTTCAGTGCCTCCAAACGCTTTTGATATACCGCTTTCGCTTCTACTGCCCGGAAGTCTTTTGGAAATGTACCATTTGCATCCAATTCCCCATCGTATGAAGTTGTAAAAGAATATGATATTACATTCAAAATATCATTCATAGGCGTAATCTCTTCCGCATAAATATCATGCGGAATATTTTCTTCTCTTCCGCCGTATTTGTTCAAAATATCCTGATACTTTTCCACTATTTCCATACATTTCTCTTCTGTCAAAAACCCTTCATATTCTTTCTGTGTCTTTTTTAAATAATCAACCGACATTTTACCGCTGGAATAGGCCACTTGATCTTCTTCATTCAAAATGATATTTCTGGATGTAGCCGTATTTATCGATAAAACAGCGATCAAAACACTCATGATGATACCCGCCAAAAAAATGCCAATTGTTTTCTTCGCTTTTAATTGCAGCTTTAATTCTAATCCAATAATCCTTAACATCTCTCTCCACCCTAATTTTGTTTTAATATCCACAAATAATAATCTTCTAATTTCGGTTTCTGTATTCTTGCGTCTGCAACATCAGGTCCTTCAGAAATAAATCTTATCACGGCAGCGTTGCGTTCCATTGTTCTGATATTTATCACTGTATGGGTTTTTTCAAAGGCTTCTGTCTGTTCTATCGGTATGGTAATTTCCCAGACCTTCCCGGATATTGTATTTAACAGATCTTCCGTTGACCCAACATCAAGCAGCCGCCCTCTTTTTAAAATAATATTTTTATTTGCAATTGACTCAATATCTGACACAATATGAGTTGATAAAATGACTATTTTCTCTTTCCCCATTTTAGAAATAATGCTTCTCAAACGAATACGTTCTTTAGGATCGAGCCCCGATGTCGGCTCATCTAAAACTAAAATTGGGGGATCGTTCAGTAGCGCCTGTGCAACTCCGACTCTTTGTCTTGTTCCGCCGGACAATTTATCGACATATTTATGGCTATACTTCTTAAGTTCCAGCAATTCCATTACATATCTGATCCGCTTTTTCGTTTGTGATCTGGAAATCCCTTTTAGCGCTGCGATATACTCCAGGTAATCCTTAACCGTTATCTTCGCCCCGCTGCTGAAATTTTGCGGCAGATATCCAATGCTTGCCCTGTATTCCTCATTGAACTTTTTTACCGGCCTTCCGTCCAAAAATATTGCGCCGCTTGCAGGAGTTTTATTCCCTATAAGAATCTCCATCAATGTTGATTTCCCTGCGCCGTTTGCGCCGAGCAGCCCCCATACGCCCGGTGTGAAAACAAGGTCTATGTTATGCAGCGCCCGAATATCTTTATATCTTTTTGATATATGCTTTACTTCCAGTTCCATACTACCGACTCCTCAAAATAATCATTTGGTTTAGAAATAATTTTCTACACAATATTATAATACTGATTCCAGCGTTTTCTAAAAAAACGAATAAAACATATCCTACAACGAATTTTCGTATGACCGCGCTTACTGTTCAACGCTTATTACTGAATAAACGTTGAATTTGACATTTCTATCTTGTATAATATTGAGGAATAAACAGAAAGGCGGTCCGTCTAATGGTCATGGAGCTTTTATCCAACCTGCTAAGTGTTTTTCTCTATATAATACCAATCCTTTATTTTCTTCCCTTTAAACTCAGGTATTCTCAAAAAGCAATATTGTTTCTTTTAATCTTCTTTAATATATTGCTGATCAGATACCTGCTGGGGAACATTGGCGCTATATTATTGCTTCTTACTATCTGCGCCTATATATCGCTGATCCATTCTGAACGGCTGTTAAGTATATGTACCGTCGTTGCATCCTATCTGTTTTGTGTCGTTCTGGATAACCTTTTGTCGGTAATCATACAATTATTTGGCATATCTATTGATTGGATTGAACAGCACTTTGTTACTTACCTTGTTGTATTCCTCATTCTGACAAACGTACTGTGTCCGCCCATCACATATGCACTCAAAAGATTATTTAAAAAGGCAAAGTTGAATTTTCCGCCAAAACTGATGATAATGATCCTCACAAATTTATTTTCCTGTCTGATGATTTTTCTTTTTAATATCGTCATCGGGGAATACATCGGATATACAGCAAAAATCCTGGTCTTCAATTGTATTTTATTCAGTTGTTATTTTATTTTCAGCACCTATTTGATCGTAAATATGATACAAGCTTATATCGATAAAGCTCAAATCGAACTGCGTGAGGATTCTTATCAAAAATTACAGATGTACACCACACAGATTGAACAGATGTACTCCTCTCTCCGCTCTTTCAAGCATGAT
>CATLEM010000001.1 GCA_949916155.1 uncultured Dorea sp. | reverse complement strand
GAAGAGATGGAGAGAAAGGCTGAGGAAGCAGCAAGGAAAGCTGAGGCCGCAGCGAAGAGGGCAGAAGAGGCCCGCAAGAAAGCAGCCAAAGAAGCGGCGAAAAAGGCAGAAGAGGCAAAGGCTGTAAAGAAAGTGGTGAACAAGTCAAAAAATATACTGGAGGAAAAGACACAGAGACTTCCGGATGATATTATGGAACTTGTGGAACAGCTTGAGAGCAGAGTCTCCGGATCGTCATCATCACAGAAGACAGGGGAGCCTGCGGAGGATTCTTTCGATCAGGAAGAGGTTTTGGCAGGACTGGCAGAAGATTTTGCAAGTGCGGAGACTACAGAGATTCGGATCGATGAGGCTCTGATCAGTGGATTTGCTGAAGAAGATGAACCTGATGAGGCTGAGCCGGAAGAAGATGCAGACGAGGAAGAGGGTACTGCTGAGAGCGGGGTTGATGAGAATGAGTTTGCAGAGGACGAAGAAGACGAGTTTGACGGGGATGAACCAGACACTGAAGAATCCGAAGAGGACTTCGAAGAGGATGGGTTTATAGAGAGCAGCGAAGACGAATTTGCAGAGGATGAGTTTGAGGAAGAAGAATCCGAAGAAGACGGGTTTGACGAGGATGAATTTGACGAGGACGACTTCGAGGAAGAAGAAAGCGGCGGGGACGAGTTTGACGAAGAAGAGTCCGGCGCTGGCGAACTCGAAGAAGACGAGTTTGAGGAAGAAGAATCCGAAGAAGACGAGTTTGACGAGGATGAATTTGACGAGGACGAGTTTGACGAAGATGAGTTTGATGAGGATGAATTTGCAGAGGATGAATTTATAGAAAGCGGCGAGGACGAGTTTGACGAGGATGAATTTGATGAGGACGATTTCGACGAGGATGAGTTTGAGGAAGAAGAATCCGACGTAGATGAGTTTGACGAGGATGAATTTGACGAGGACGAGTTTGACGAGGATGAGTTCGAGGAAGAGGGCGATGAGGACGAATTTGATGAAGACGAGTTCGATGAAGATGCGCTTGATGACCTAGAGGAAGAGGAAATCTCATTTGAGATTGAGGAGCCTTCGGAGGAGGAGATACAGAAGAGATTCAAGAAAGCAAAAGGCGGCGGAGGCGTTCCGTTTGACACGGGATTCGTAGTGACCGGGCGGTATGACCTGAGCGCTACCAGTGAGATAGGCCTAAAGGCCGGTCTTACAGAGGAACAGAAGAAACTGTTCTCCTATTTTGTGCCGGTCAGAGGGATGAGCGAACAGATCGTGGAAGCTCTTGATAATGACCGGAGGGCGCAGAGGGAAGGTACCTCCAAGACAGGAAACCTGCTCGTGATCGGTAGAAAAGGCTCCGGCAAGACGGTTCTCGCTGTGGACATTGTAAAGGCTATCCAGAAGCAGCGGAATTTAAAGCAGGGCAAGGTTGCGATTGTTACCGGAGAATCTTTGAATAAGAAAGAACTGCCGAACATCATCCAGAAGCTTAAAGGCGGGGCGATCATCGTGGAGAAGGCCGGAAAGCTTAATTCCAGGACGGTGAAGGAACTTAATTTCCTGATGGAGAGAAAGACCGGCGAGATGCTGTTCGTACTGGAGGATCAGAGGAAGCCTTTGGAGAAAGTACTGACAGCGAATCCGGAATTTAAGAAGAAATTCACTTCCAGACTTGAACTTCCGATCTTTATCAATGATGAGCTGGTTACTTTTGGTCAGACATATGCGAAGGAGAACGGATATAAGCTGGATGAGATGGGTATCCTGGCATTGTACAGCCGGATCGACGTGATGCAGAGAGAGGATCATGCAGTGTCAGTAGCGGAAGTAAAGGAGATCATGGATGAGGCGATCTCTCATTCCCAGAGGGTAAATGTAAAGCATCTTGCCCGGAGAGTATTCGGAAAAGGCACGGATGATTCTGACAGGATCATTCTGAAAGAGGAAGATTTTAAAATTTAGCAGTAAAAAAAGAGTTTTGGTGAATCATATTTGCCAAAACTCTTTCTTTTTGCGGCCATGCGGGGTATAATAATATCATTAAATACAACGTAGCAAGAGAGGGTACGAATATGGCGGAGAAGAAAAAGAAAGCATATGAAATCAGCGAACTTGATCAGTATCTTTTCGGACAGGGCAATCACTATGAGATCTATAAGAAACTGGGTGCGCACAAGGTAAAGAAAGGCAAGAAGGAAGGAGTTTATTTTGCTGTATGGGCGCCCCATGCAAAGTCGGTGTCAGTCATAGGCGAGTTTAATGAATGGAATATCGAGGCGAATCCGATGGAGCGGCAGGAATCTGTAGGAATCTTTACATGCTTTGTTCCGGGAGTAAAGCAATATGATATGTACAAGTATTGTATTCAGACACATACGGGAGATTATATATTTAAGGCAGATCCATTTGCAACCCATGCGGAGCTCAGACCGGGAACGGCATCTAAAGTAGTGGATATCAGCAATCTGAAATGGACGGATACCGAGTGGATGGAGAAGAGGAAAAAATGGAAATGCATGCAGAAGCCGGTGTCTGTCTATGAGGTGCATATCGGTTCGTGGAAGAAGCATCCGGGACGGGAGGATGAAGGCTTTTATACCTATCGGGAGTTCGCGAAAGAAGTCACAAAATATGTGAAAGATATGGGATACACTCATGTTGAGCTTATCGGTATCGCGGAGCACCCGTTTGACGGTTCATGGGGATATCAGGTTACCGGATATTTCGCGCCGACATCCAGATACGGTACGCCGGAAGATTTTGCGTGGATGGTGAATTATCTGCACCGCAATAAGATCGGTGTTATCCTTGACTGGGTTCCGGCACATTTCCCGAGAGACGCCCATGGTCTGGCAGATTTTGACGGCACGCCTACTTTTGAATATGCAGATCCGAGAAAAGGCGAGCATCCGGACTGGGGTACGAAAGTTTTTGATTTTGGGAAGAATGAAGTGAGGAACTTTTTGATCTCCAATGCGCTGTACTGGATCGAGCAGTTCCATGTTGACGGCCTGCGTGTGGATGCGGTTGCTTCTATATTATATCTGGATTACGGAAGACAGGACGGGCAGTGGATTGCGAATAAGTACGGCGGAAACCAGAACTTAGAGGCGATTGATTTTTTCAAGCATCTTAATTCGGTTGTGCTCGGAAGGAATCCGGGAGCGATGATGATCGCCGAAGAATCGACTGCGTGGCCGAAGGTGACGGGAGATGTGGAGGATGACGGACTTGGCTTCAGCCTGAAGTGGAATATGGGCTGGATGCATGATTTTACAGAGTATATGAAGCTTGACCCGTATTTCCGCAAAGACAACCATCATATGATGACTTTCGCCATGAGCTATGCGGGAAGCGAGAAGTATATCCTCGTGCTGTCCCACGACGAAGTGGTTCATCTCAAGTGCTCTATGCTGAATAAGATGCCGGGACTCGGATTTGATAAATATGCGAATCTGAAGGCGGGATACGCATTTATGATGGGACATGCCGGGAAGAAGCTTCTGTTCATGGGACAGGAATTCGCGCAGCTCAGAGAGTGGAGCGAGGAGAGAGAGCTTGACTGGTTCCTCTTGGCGGAGGAAGAGCATCAGGCGATCCAGAACTGGATGAGAGATCTTCTGCATCTGTATAAGAAGAATCCGGCTCTTTATCAGGATGAGGAGATCTGGGAAGGATTCGAGTGGGTTAACGCGGATGACGGTTACCGCAGCATCTACAGTTTTATCAGACATTCTAAGAATAAGAAGAAAAATCTTTTGTTCGTGATCAACTTTACGCCGATGGCGCGGGATGATTATCGGGTCGGTGTGCCGAGGAGAAAGCAGTATAAACTTATCCTGAACAGCGACGATGTGAAGTACGGCGGAAAAGGCAAAGAGCGGCCGGCGGTATACAAGGCTGTAAAGAAGGAATGTGACGGAAGGCCGTTCTCTTTCGGATACGAACTGCCGCCATACGGGGTTGCTGTATTCGAATTTTAGAGGAGAGCAGATTTACGTAACAGGACAGCTTGTCTGAACTGTTACAGATTTGCCGCAGGTTTCATGCAAAAACATAGATTTTCACACTTGACAAATGCTCTGTTATCAATTAGAATTACGGTTAATTGAATACCCGCTGGCAATGTTGGTTGCAAAAAGCGGGTTTGGCGATGAAAAGGGATAGTAATTGCAGATGAAGTTCTACAGAGAGGGAGTCCGGCGGCTGAGAGATTCTTGTATGAAACTGTGATGAACCTGCCTTGGAGCCGCCGTGTGAAAATGCGGCGTGGCACCAGCGTTAATGGTGATTAGAGAGAGGACTGCGAAGTATTGCAGTTAACGAGGGTGGTACCGCCGAGATTTTCGGTCCCTTTTGGGAGCGGAGGTCTCGGCGGTTTTTATGCCTGAGTGCAGGATCAGTTGCTGATTGCTCTGCGACCAGCAGCAAAAGTAAGATTTTCATAATAAAAAAGAAAAAGGAGAAGGAAACATGGCAAAGGACAAGAAGTTAGTAAAAAATATTACACCGCGTGATGAGAATTTCGCACAGTGGTACACGGATGTTGTACGTGAGGCGAATCTGTGCGATTATTCAAGTGTTAAGGGATGTCTTAACTATCTGCCTAACGGCTACGCGATCTGGGAGCTGATCCAGGCGGATCTGGACAGAAGGTTCAAGGAGACAGGTGTTGAAAACGTATCTCTGCCTCTTCTGATTCCGGAGAGCCTTCTTGAGAAAGAGGCGGATCATGTGGAAGGATTTGCGCCGGAGGTTGCATGGGTAACTCACGGCGGTATGGAGAGACTTCAGGAGAGATTGTGTATCCGCCCTACGTCAGAGACATTATTCTGCGATCTGTGGGCGAGGACAGTTAAATCCTACAGGGATCTTCCGAAGGTATGGAACCAGTGGAACAGTGTACTTCGCTGGGAGAAGACGACGAGGCCGTTCCTCCGCTCCAGAGAGTTCCTGTGGCAGGAGGGCCACACTATCCACGCAACATATGAAGAGGCTGAGGAGCGTACGATCCAGATGTTCCATGTATATGAGGACTGCTATAGAGAGACGCTGGCGATTCCGTATGTGTCCGGAAGAAAGGCAGAGCATGAGAAGTTCGCGGGTGCGCAGGACACTTATACGATCGAGGCGCTGATGCATGACGGAAAGGCTCTGCAGTCCGCGACCAGTCATTTCTTCGGCAGCGGATTCCCGGATGCCTTCGGGATTAAATATATTGATAAGAACAACGAGCCTCAGAGCGTATATGAGACTTCCTGGGGATGGTCCACAAGAAGTATCGGAGCGCTTATCATGGTTCACGGTGATGATGACGGGCTCGTGCTTCCGCCGCATGTAGCGCCGGTTGAGTGCAGGGTGATCCCGATCGCGCAGCATAAAGAAGGCGTTCTTGACAAAGCGTTTGCGCTGTTCGATGAACTGAAAAAGGCCGGCTACAGAGTGAAGATCGATGACTCTGAAAAAAGTCCCGGATGGAAATTCGCAGAGCAGGAGATTCTTGGTATTCCGACACGTATCGAGATCGGACCGAAGGATATCGAAAATAACCAGGTGATCGTTGTGCGCCGTGATACCCGTGAGAAGATTGTCGTTAAGATGGATGAGATTGCAGAGAAGCTCAGAGATATCTTAGAGACGATCCAGCAGGATATGTTTAACCGGGCAAAGGATTTCCTTGAGTCACATATCGATACAGCGGTAGAGATGGACGAGATGACGGAGAAGTTTAAACAGAACAGAGGTTTTGTAAAGGCTTGCTGGTGCGGAGATCCGGAGTGCGAGGGCGAAGTGAAGTATGTGACAGGCGGCGCGGCGACCAGGTGCCTGATCGAAGATGAAGAGTTTATCTCGGATAAATGTATCTGGTGCGGAAAGCCGGCAAAGCATATGGCTTACTGGGGCAAAGCGTACTAGGATGAAAGTTTCTGACATCCGGCTGCCCGAAAAAGTGAATAAGATCATAGGCGTCCTGCAGCATGCGGGGTATGAAGCTTATGCGGTGGGAGGATGCGTGCGGGATTCCATTCTCGGCAGAGAGCCGGAAGACTGGGATATCACCACTTCCGCCGCGCCCGAGGAGACGAAAGCGCTGTTTGAAAAGACGTTTGATACGGGGATCGAGCACGGGACAGTGACGGTGCTTCTTGACCATGAGGGTTTCGAGGTGACAACCTATCGTATCGACGGGAAATATGAGGACAGCCGTCATCCAAAGGAAGTGACGTTTACGAGAAATCTCAGGGAGGATCTTCTGCGCAGGGATTTCACCATCAACGCCATGGCGTACAATGAGCGGGAAGGGCTTGTGGATCTCTTCGGCGGCCTTGAGGACCTGCGCGGCAAGGTGATCCGGTGCGTGGGTGATGCGGAGGCGAGATTTTCAGAGGATGCACTTCGGATACTCCGGGGTGTCCGGTTCGCGGCCCAGATTGGGTTCTCTATCGATGAGGAGACGAGGGCAGGGATGAAAGAATTGTCGCACACACTTAAGCGGATCAGTGCAGAACGTATACAGACAGAGCTTGTCAAGATGCTGGTGTCGGAGCGGCCGGGCCTTCTGAGGGAAGCTTATGAGCTTGGCATCACAGCGCAGTTTCTGCCTGAATTTGACCGGCTGATGACGACGGAACAGGAGACGCCCCATCATATGTATAATGTAGGCGAGCATACGATACATGCGGTGGAGAATGTGCGCCCGGACAGGGTGCTGCGTCTGACCATGCTGCTGCATGATATGGGAAAGCCGGCGCTTAAGACGATAGATGAGAATGGCCGGGCACATTTTAAAAAACACGCTTTTGAGAGTGAAGCTATCGCCTGGGAGGTGCTGAAGAGGCTTAAGTTTGATAATGATACTCTTCACAAGGTCACGAGGCTGGTGTATTACCATGATTACCGGATGCCGGCTGAGGCGAAGAATGTCCGGCGGGCGATGAATAAGATCGGCGAGGATATCTTTCCGTATTATATGGAGGTCCGGCGGGCAGATGTGCTTGCCCAGAGCATGTACAGGAGGGAAGAAAAGCTTGAGAACCTGGATGCGGTCGAAGGACTTTACCGGGAGATCGTCAGCCGGAATCAGTGTGTGTCTTTAAAGGATCTTGCGGTGACGGGCAGAGATCTGATCGAGGCGGGTATGGAGCCGGGCAAAGAGATCGGTGAAAAGCTCAGAGAGCTTCTTTCGGCGGTCATCGAGGAGCCGGCTCTTAATACAAAAGAGGAATTACTTAAGTTTCTTTGGAAAGAATAATCATATTTCTTTATCTGGCATCATACTTTAAAAAGAACATGTAATGTAGAGTGCAGGGGATGTCAGTATGCAGGATTATGATAAGAATATTTTGGAAAAATATAACATTGACGTTAACAGCACCCGTAAAGTGAGGGGTGCTGTTTTATGCGAAACGGACCGGGGAGTGTTTCTCTTAAAAGAGGTGACAGCGCCGGCAGGACGCATCCTCTCGCTGTGCAGCCTGTATGCGCATCTTATGGAAAACGGCTATGACGGCGTGGATTATATCGAGCCTAATGAGGACGGAGAGTACGTCACGGAATGTGAGGACGGAAAGAGATATATGCTCCGGCGGTGGTTTAAAGGGCGGGAGTGCGACTTGAGAAGGCCGGCGGAACTTTTAGAAGCGTCGGGGAATCTTGCTAAGCTTCATATGGCCATGCGGATGAAGCTTTCACAGGAGACAAGAGGCGAGCGGCTTGGCAAAGAGTATGAAAGGCATGACAGGGAGCTTAGGAAAGTCCGCAGGTTCGTCCGTTCACAGACATCGAAGGGCGAGTTTGAGATCGCTTTTCTGAAGCATTTTGATGATATGTACCAGTGGGCGCAGATCGCGGGGGAACTGCTGGCCGGATCGGATTATGAGAGGCTCTATCAGGAAAGCATCGAAAGGAACTGCCTGACGCACGGTGAATATAATTATCACAATATCCTCATGAAGGGGGAGGATGCGTACGGCGGGGGCGCGGTTATCCTGGCGACAACAAATTTTGATAAGTTCAGGCAGGATATACAGGCGGAGGATCTTTATTATTTTTTCCGGAAGGTCATGGAAAAGCACGGATGGAAGGAACGGCTCGGGGATAATATGCTCAATGCCTACTCTGCCATCTGTCCGCTGTCTGACCGGGAGATGGAGTATCTAAAGATTCGTCTCGCTTATCCGGAAAAGTTCTGGAAGATCGCCAATTCCTATTACCATTCCAATAAAGCCTGGGTCTCCGTGAAGAATGTCGAAAAGCTTGGCACAGCGATCCGGCAGACGAAAGAGAAAGAACGCTTTATGGAGAATATATTTGCTTTTCATTTGTAGGCTGTTGGTGTATAATAATTAACAGCAATAGCGAAACAGGAGGTACAGATATGGAATATCGCGAGCGGTACGAGGCATGGATCAGCAATCCATATTTCGACGAGGCAACAAGAGAGGAACTAAAGAACATTGCAGACGATGATAATGAGATAAAAGAACGTTTTTATAAAGATCTCGAATTTGGTACTGCAGGACTCAGAGGTATTATCGGTGCGGGGACTAACCGGATGAATATCTACACGGTCAGAAAGGCTACCCAGGGGTTGGCCAACTATATCACGGCAAAGGATGCGAAGGATAAAGGCGTTGCCATCGCCTATGATTCCAGGCGGATGTCGCCGGAGTTCGCGGACGAGGCAGCGCTCTGCCTTGCAGCAAACGGCATTAAGGCGTATGTGTTCGACGCGCTCCGTCCGACACCGGAGCTTTCCTATGCGGTGAGGAAGCTCGGCTGTATCGCCGGGATTAATATCACGGCGAGCCACAATCCGCCGGAGTACAATGGATACAAGGTATACTGGGAGGACGGAGCCCAGATCACACCGCCTCATGATAAGGGGATCATGGATGAGGTAAAGGCGGTGACGGATTATAATACCGTCAAAACTATGGGGATCGGCGAGGCAAAAGAAGCAGGGCTTTATCAGGTGATCGGTGCGGATGTGGATGACGGTTATATCGCTGAGTTAAGGAAACAGGTGCTTCATCAGGACGCGATCGACGAGGTCGGCGATGAGATAAAGATCGTCTACAGCCCGCTGCATGGGACAGGAAATGTACCGGCAAGGCGCATCCTTAAGGAACTGGGATTTAAGAATGTCCATGTAGTGAAGGAGCAGGAACTGCCGGACGGGGAATTTCCGACAGTATCCTATCCGAATCCGGAAGCGGAGGAAGCTTTTGAACTTGGTCTTAAGCTTGCGAAAGAGATCGATGCGGATCTTGTCCTTGCGACTGACCCGGATGCGGACAGGCTTGGTGTGCGCGTGAAGGACAAGGACGGAATATACCATACACTGACAGGCAATATGTCAGGATGTCTGCTGGCGGACTATGAGATCGGACAGCGCAAAGCGCTTAAGGGCCTTCCGGATGACGGATATCTGATCAAGACTATCGTTACTTCCAATATGGCGGATGCCATTGCGAAGAAGTACAATGCAGGCCTTATCGAGGTACTGACAGGCTTTAAGTATATCGGACAGCAGATCCTGGGATTTGAGACGGCCGGTAAGGGCGAGTATCTGTTTGGCTTTGAAGAAAGTTACGGGTGCCTGATCGGAACACACGCAAGAGATAAAGATGCGATCGTGGCGACTATGGCGTTGTGCGAGGCAGCAGCTTACTATAAGACTCAGGGGAAGACACTCTGGGATGCGATGGTGGACATGTACGAGAAATACGGATACTACAAGGATGATATCCAGTCCATCACTCTTAAGGGAATCGAAGGGCTTCAGAAGATTCAGGAGATCCTCGATACGCTGAGGAAAAATCCTCCGGCAGAATTCGGCGGTTATAAGGTGCTCAGGGCGAGAGATTACCAGGCGGATACAATCAGGGATCTTGAGACAGGGGAAGTTACCAGTACGGGCCTTCCGGCATCGAACGTGCTGTATTATGACCTGACAGACGATGCATGGCTTTGTGTGAGACCGTCCGGTACGGAGCCGAAGGTTAAGTTTTATTATGGAATCAAGGGTACTTCTTTAGAGGATGCGGATGAGAAATCCAGAAGCCTTGGTGAGAAGGTTGTAGCTATGATCGACACCATGTTGTAAGCCGTAATGCCAAAAATACATAAAATATCTGCAAAAGCGTAAAAACGGCTGAAAAAGGAGAAATGTCCTTGACAAACAACTGGAAAGTAGTTATAACTATATACATGAGGCGAAAAAAACATAGGCTGTCGCTATGTGTTACCGCTTGAAAATGAAAGACTAAAATGGTATTTTAGGTGATAACAAGAGGAGGAAATTATCCATGAACAAAACAGAATTAGTAGCAGCGATTGCTGACAGGGCAGAGTTATCCAAGAAAGATTCCGAAAAGGCTTTGAAAGCATTTGTTGATGTTGTAACAGAAGAATTGAAAAAGGAGCACAAGGTTCAGCTGGTTGGATTCGGTACTTTTGAGATTTCAAAGAGAGCAGCAAGGGAAGGCAGAAATCCGCAGACAGGTAAGGTGATGAATATCGAGGCTTGCAAAGCTCCGAAGTTCAAAGCCGGAAAAGCTTTAAAGGATGCAGTAAATGAGTAAATCTTAGGATAAACGGGCAGAGGGCTTTTGGCTCTCTGTCTTTTTGTGCAGTAAAGAGGTGAAAAGATGAGATTAGATAAATTTTTAAAAGTATCCCGCCTGATCAAACGGCGGACGGTAGCGAATGAGGCGTGTGACGCCGGACGGGTAACGGTGAACGGACAGACGGCGAAGGCATCTGTGAAGGTCAAGGCAGGAGACATCATCGAGATCCAGTTCGGGACGAAGACAGTTAAGGTGGAAGTCCTTGATCTCAAGGATACGACAAAAAAGGAAGAGGCAGCCAATCTTTTTAAATACTTGTAATAAATGCGAACAACCTTTCATATGATTATTAAGAAAGGTTGTGATGTGTATGGAAGACAGGACCGCGCAGAAAAATCATAAACTGGTTGTCAATAACCGCAAGACGAGTCTGGTAACAGGGGTGCTCGATGTCTTGTCATTTGATCTGAATGAGATTCTTCTGGAGACGGAGCAGGGGATGATGATGGTGAAAGGAACAGATCTGCATGTGAACCGTCTGAATCTGGAGAAGGGAGAAGTGGATCTGTCGGGCAATATTGACAGTATCTCTTACTCGGATGTCCATGCGGGTGCGAAGCAGGGAGAGAAGCTGTTCTCTAAGCTGTTCAGGTAAGCAGATGCCGGAGATCAAAGGAGAGATGATCATATTTCTGGTGTCGGTAGTTACCGGCATCATGCTGCGTCTGGTGTATCAGAGTATTGGTGTTTTCCGTCAAATAATAGAACACAGTCTGTTTTTAATCGGAATTGAAGATGTTATTTTCTGGATCGGCTCTGCGCTGTATGTGTTTGTGCAAATTTACTATACAAGTGATGGTAGCATCCGATGGTATTTTATACTAGGACTTGTATTTGGAACCCTTTTTTGTGAGGCACTGCTGAGAAGACGGAAAAAAGGGTAAAAAAAAATCTACGCTGATTTTGCGATTTATTCTTTTTAAGTTCTTGCGCAATCTGAGAAAAAAAGATAAGATAGGGGATAGTTAACTAATGGTGAAGACCTATCGGCAAGGGTGAGTATAAATGATGAAAAAGACAAAGCAGGAACACCGCCGCGGCAACAGGCAGAGGCGGCGCCTCAGAGGACACAAGAGGAGTATGCTTGCGATCAGTGCTGTGATCGTGTTGCTGGGCGCTATCGTGCTCGCGAACAGTATGACACTGAAGGCAAAGGAGAGGGCATATAAAGAGCAGGAGATCGAACTCAAGCAGCAGATAGAGGAGGAAAAGCAGAAAGCAAAGGAGATCGATAAGCTGGAAGACTATGTAGGTACGGATGCATATATAGAGGATATGGCCAGAGAGAAATTAGGCCTTGTCTATGAAGATGAAATCATATTTAAGGCAGAGTAAAGCCGGTACAAATGATAAGCTTTAGGATATATATCCTAAAGCTTTTTTGTATCAATTGACGTAAATAAGGGGAGCAGATCAAGATGGTAGAGATTAAGGAAAAGGATGTATTTTTAAATCCATATGTTATTCAGATGGATAAATTTGCGGATTCAATGGTGCATCTTTCAAAAACTTTTTTTACCTTAGAGGGTTACAAGGGTAATTTTTCTAAAGATGAATTCGAGGAGATGTTTCATAGGGTGACGGACAAGGTGTGCGAAAACTGCGAGCGAAGGGAAGAATGCCTGCAGGAGAACCGGATCTTCACCTATCAGATGCTGTATGAGATCCTTGGTGCAGTGGAAGATTACGGCGCGGAACTGAATGTGGAGCTTAAGAGAAGCCTTCAGAAGAGGTGCCTTTTTGCGCCGAGGTTTCTCAGGGAGACGCTGGAGGTGTATGAGAATGCCAAGAAGATACTTCTCTGGAATAATAAGATCGTCCAGAACCGGGAAGGATTCGCAGGCCAGCTGAGGAACTTTGCCAAGCTTTTGCAGTATACGACGAGGGAACTTGACGCAGGTATTTTTGAGGACGAGCATCTGGAAAAGAAGCTTAAGAACAGGCTGAAAAAGATCGGGATCAAGATGCTTTCTTCGGTGTTCTATATTACGCCCCAGGGCAAATATGAGATACATCTTACAGTAAAGACAGCGAAAGGGATATGTATAGCCACGAAAGAACTTGCCTATGAAGTGGGCGGGTGTGTAGGCAGGATCATGATGCCCCAGCAGGGAGAACGTCCCATCGTGGGAGCGCAGTACTGTACGATCGCCTGTGTGGAGAGTGCGCGGTTCCAGACGCTTCAGGGGATCGCGAAGATCGGGAAGGATTGTGAGCAGACATCGGGCGATACCTTTCTTATGGCAGATCTTCCGGGCGGAAAAAAGGGAATGGCGATATCTGACGGCATGGGATCCGGGGAGGAGGCGTGCAGGGAGAGCACTATGGTGGTGGAGATGTTAGAAGAACTTTTGGAGGCGGGCTTCCCGGCGAAGATGGCCATAGAGATCATGAATACTGCCCTGGTCATCGGACGTGAGGATGTCCGTTTTTCTACGGTCGATGTGTGCCTGTTTGATCTGTATACGGGTAGCTGCGAATTTGTGAAAGCGGGAGCGTCCACTACATTTATCAAGAGGGCGGACAGTGTGGAGCGGATCACTTCGGCTACGCTGCCGATAGGAGTCATTAAGGATATAGAGATAGAATCGGCGAAGAGAGAGCTTTCGTCAGGAGATTTTGTTATCATGGTGACGGATGGGGTGATGGATGCGCTTCCGGCAAAAGAGCAGGATACTCTGATGACAGAGTTCATACGGGAGACCAATACGGTAAATCCCAATGAGCTTGCCCATTGTCTGCTTGGGAAAGTACTGGAATGGAGCGGGGAAAAGCCGACGGATGATATGACGATCATGACGGTAGGCTTATGGAAATTATAAAGCTTGCATTTTGACCGGAAATTCTATATATTATATGATACAAGCGTCAAAAGGTCATGCTTTTCATGCTTGCATAAAAAGCACGGCTTTGGGATGCGGGTATCATAGTTGGGGGCTTTTGAACCCAACATCATTATAGAAAAAGGTCGGTAAAATGTATAAAAAAGTCAGGGAGTATATCAGAACATGGCAGATGCTTGGGGCTGAGGATAAAGTGATTGCAGGCGTATCGGGAGGAGCAGATTCCATATGTCTGCTTTTTATACTGTTAAAGCTCAGAGAGGACTTAGGGATTGGGATTACGGCGGTGCATATCCATCACGGCCTGAGAGGCGAGACGGCGGACAGAGATGAAGCTTTCGTGCGCGGCGTCTGCGCGCGGGAGAATGTAGAACTCTTCGTGTACCATGAGGATGTGCATAGGTATGCAAAGGAGCGCCGGTTTACGGAAGAAGAGGCGGGGCGCGAAGTGCGTAGGCTCTGTCTCTCAGAAGTGATGGAGGCGCAGGGAGGGACCTGTATTGCGCTGGCGCACCATAAGAATGACAATGCGGAGACAGTTCTTTTCAATCTGTGCAGGGGGACAGGCATTAAAGGCATGAGCGGTATCTCCCCGAAAAACGGAGTCTGGATTCGGCCGCTTCTCTGTCTGGAGCGGGCAGAGATTGAAGCATATCTGAAGCAAAACGGAATATCTTATTGTACAGATGAGACGAATCTGAAGGATAGTTATACAAGAAATAAGATCCGTAACCGTGTGATTCCTTACCTGGAGGCGAATATTAATGAAAGAGCGGTAGACCATATCGCGGAGTGCGCTGCAAGGCTTGCAGATATCGGAGAATATATCGGCGCGGAGACGGCAAGGTATGCAGGGCAATGCACGAGGGAAGAAGAAGGAAAGATCATTATCGTAAAAAAACTGTATGAGCAGGTGCCTCCGGCATTGAAATCCGGGGTGGTCTATGAAATTATCTGTAGGGCAGCGGGAAGAAGGAAGGATATAGGAGATATTCATGTGAAGGCAGTGCAGAGTCTTATGGAGCGCCAGACCGGGCGGAAGGCGGATATTTCACGGGGGCTTGAGGCGGTCAGAAGCTATGAGGGGATCTGCCTGAGATGGAAGGATAAGGAGGGCCATAAAGAGGAAAAATCGGTATTTCGGACGAGAATTTTTGAAAAAAATGAGGAATCCGTAACATTTTCGCAAAAAAACTACACGAAATGGTTTGATTATGATATAATTAGCAATACTGTAAAAATCAGACATCGCCAGCCTGGAGACTATATTGTGATAGATAAAGAGGGCAGGAGACAGAAGCTTAAACAGTACTTTATTAATGCCAAAATCCCTCGGGAGATAAGGGAAGACATCTGGCTTGCGGCAGACGGCCGAGAGATTATGTGGATAGTGGGTTACCGGCAGAGCCAGGCATATCAGGTTACAGAGAATACAAAACGGATATTAGAGATTAGTTTTACGGAGGAGAAATGAATGGCGGAGACAGTTAGAGTGTTGATTCCGGAAGCGGAAGCTGCCAGGAGGATTGAGGAGATTGGAAAACAGATCAGTGAGGATTATGCCGGGCGACAGGTACACCTGATCTGCATCTTAAAGGGCGGGGTGTTTTTCATGTGTGAACTGGCGAAGAGGATTATGGTGCCGGTCTCCATGGACTTTATGAGCGTGAGCAGCTACGGCGACGGCACTTCTTCTAGCGGCCGCGTGAAGATTTCCAAAGATCTTGACGAACCTCTGGAGGGGAAAGATGTGATCATCGTAGAGGATATCATTGATTCCGGCAGGACTCTTTATTATCTTATGGATATCCTGAAAAAGAGGAATCCGGGGAGCATCAGGCTCTGCACGCTCCTTGACAAGCCGGAACGCAGGGTCAGGGATGTGAAGGTTGATTATGTGGGATATGAGATTCCGGATGAGTTTGTTGTCGGGTACGGGCTGGATTACGCACAAAAATATAGAAATCTACCATACATCGGTGTTGTAGAAGGTGTTGAGTAGAAGGAGGCTTAAGAGGTGAACGAGAGAAGGAGCAGAGGAATCAGCGGCGTCAGCGTGCTGATATTCATACTATTTTTATTCGGAGCATTATGGTTCACAAATCAGATGGATCAAAGAGACAGTGAACTGAACTGGAAGCAGTTCGAGAGAGTGATCGCGGAGGGAAATATCAAGTCTGTCCATATTTCGCAGAATAAGAATGTACCTACCGGACGGGTGGAGATCGAGCTTAAGGGAGGAAAGGACGGCAAAGAGACGGAGGTGAAGTATCTTTACGCCTCCGATGTCAATGAAGTCCAAAAGTATCTTAAGGAGGCGGGCGTAGAGAGTTATACTATGTCCAATGTTCCTCAGGAAAGTTGGTTTGCCAATACGATCATACCGATGCTTCTGATGATCGGCGGGATCGCACTGATCTTTGCCATGATGAACCGTCAGGGCGGAAATGCCAACGCGAAGGCGATGAATTTCGGAAAGAGCCGTGCGAAGCTGAGCAGGGACGGAGATAATAATGTGACATTTGCGAAGGTTGCGGGGCTTCAGGAAGAGAAGGAAGAACTGGAGGAGATTGTCGACTTTTTAAAATCTCCGAAAAAATATATACAGGTGGGAGCAAGGATTCCCAAAGGTGTCATCCTTGTAGGACCTCCGGGAACAGGTAAGACGCTGCTTGCCAAAGCAGTAGCGGGTGAGGCGGGAGTACCGTTCTTTACCATATCCGGATCTGATTTTGTGGAGATGTTCGTAGGTGTCGGTGCTTCTCGTGTAAGGGATCTTTTCGAGGAAGCGAAAAGGAATGCGCCTTGTATCATATTTATCGATGAGATCGATGCGGTTGCCCGCCGCAGAGGTACAGGTATGGGCGGCGGACATGACGAGAGAGAGCAGACGCTGAATCAGCTTCTGGTGGAGATGGACGGCTTTGGCGTGAATGAAGGTATTATCGTTATGGCGGCGACAAACAGAGTGGATATCTTAGACCCGGCTATCCTGCGACCCGGAAGATTCGACCGTAAGGTTATGGTGGGGCGTCCGGACGTGCAGGGCAGGGAAGAGATACTGGCTGTCCATGCGAAGGGAAAGCCTTTGAGCGAAGAGATCGATCTGAAACAGATCGCGCAGACGACGGCAGGCTTTACCGGTGCGGATCTTGAGAATCTTCTGAACGAGGCAGCCATACTTGCGGCTAAGGATAACCGTGTATTTCTGGTGCAGGAGGATATTAAAAAAGCATTTGTCAAGGTCGGTATCGGTGCGGAGAAAAAGAGCCGTGTTATCTCTGACAAGGAGAAGAAGATCACGGCGTTCCACGAGGCGGGCCATGCTATACTGTTCCATGTACTGCCGGATGTAGGTCCGGTCTACAGTGTATCCATCATCCCGACAGGCGGAGCGGGCGGCTACACGATGCCTCTTCCCGAGAAGGATGAGATGTTCAATACCAAGGGAAAGATGCTTCAGGATATCATCGTATCTCTCGGAGGACGTGTTGCAGAGGAGGAAGTGTTTGACGATATCACTACAGGCGCTTCACAGGATATCAAACAGGCGACCAGCCTTGCAAAGTCTATGGTGACAAAGTTCGGCATGTCTGAGACGGTGGGACTTGTCAATTATGATAATGACAGCGACGAAGTATTTATCGGGCGGGATCTTGCGCATGCGTCCAGAGGATACGGGGAGAGTATCGCGACGATCATCGATCAGGAAGTAAAGCGCATTATTGATGAGTGCTATTCTAAGGCCAAGTCGATCATACGGGAGTATGACAGTGTGCTCCATGCGTGCGCGGCGCTTCTTTTAGAGAAAGAAAAGATTTCCAGAGAAGAGTTTGAGGCGTTGTTTCCGCCGAAAGGCACGGGAGAAACGGGGGAAATGGTGCAGATATAAGAATTTAGGTGACTGAGAGGACGGGGAAGACATGAATAAGCAGGCATTGTTTTGCGATGGCACCAGGTGGTATGTATCACCTCAGGAGCCGGATCGCAATCAGATAGTGACATTAAGGTTCCGAACAGCCAGGGAGGATGCGGTGCGTGTCCGTCTTGTCACGGGAGAAGACAGATATACCGTGAGAAAACAATCAGTTGAAGGAGAGTTTGACTATTACTCGATCGACTGGAAGCTTGGCGAGGAGCCGTTCAGCTATTGTTTTGAAATATCAGATAAAGAGCAGGTGTGTTATTATAACCGGTGCGGCGTGTCTGATGTCCGCTCCTGTCTTTATGACTTCAAGATCGTCCCGGGGTTTTCTGCGCCCGAATGGGCCAGGGGCGCTGTCATGTATCAGATCTATACAGACCGGTTCTGCAACGGCGATTCGTCCAACGATGTAGAGACCAACGAGTATTTTTATATCGGAGATTACAGCCGGAAGGTGACTGACTGGAACAAATATCCGGCTACAATGGGTGTCCGGGAGTTTTACGGTGGCGACCTTCAGGGTGTCATGGATAAACTGGATTATCTGCAGGATCTGGGGGTTGAGGTGCTCTACTTCAATCCGCTGTTCGTGTCGCCTTCCAACCACAAATATGATATTCAGGATTATGATTATATAGACCCGCATTTCGGCGTGATCGTAGATGACGGAGGAGAAGTGCTGGCGGACGGCGACAGGGATAATTCCCATGCTACAAAATATCAAAAGCGGGTTGCCAGCCTTGAGAACTTAGAAGCGAGCAATGAGCTGTTTGTCAGGCTTGTGGAGGAGATTCACCGCAGAGGCATGAAGGTGATCCTTGACGGAGTATTCAATCACTGCGGTTCTTTCAATAAATGGATGGACAGAGAGCGGATCTACGAAGGCCAAAAAGAGTATGAGCCGGGCGCTTATATCAGCGCAGATAGTCCTTACCGTGATTATTTTGACTTCCGTGAGGATGGGGATGAGAAATGGCCTTATAACCGGAGTTACGACGGCTGGTGGAGCCATGATACACTGCCAAAGCTTAATTATGAAGGCTCGAAGGAGCTTGAAGAGTATATTATAAAAGTCGGGAAAAAATGGGTGTCTCCGCCGTATAATGCGGACGGGTGGCGTCTGGATGTGGCGGCTGATCTCGGGCACAGCGGCGAATATAATCATGAGTTCTGGAAGAAATTCCGAAAAGCGGTCAAGGAAGCGAACCCTGACGCATTGATACTGGCAGAGCATTATGGGGATCCAAGCAGCTGGCTGCAGGGAGATGAGTGGGACAGCGTGATGAATTATGACGCGTTTATGGAGCCGGTCACCTGGTTTCTCACCGGGATGGAGAAGCACAGCGACGAGCGGAATGAGGATCTTCTCGGCAATGCAGAGTATTTTCAAAGCTCTATGAACCATTACATGTCCAGGATGCTCACTCCTTCACTGGAGGTGGCGATGAATGAACTGTCGAATCATGACCATTCCAGATTCCTGACCAGAACAAACCATGTTGTGGGAAGAGTGGCAGAAAAAGGGCCGGAGGCGGCGGAAGAATATGTGAATCTCGCAGTCATGCGGGAAGCGGTCGTTATGCAGATGACATGGATCGGAGCACCGACAGTCTATTACGGAGACGAGGCCGGTGTGTGCGGGTTCACTGATCCGGATAACCGGCGTACTTACCCGTGGGGGCATGAGAATAAGGAGCTTATCGCTTTTCACCGGGATATTATAAGGGTCCATAAGAACAGCCATGCGCTGCGCAATGGTTCCATACAGCTTTTGCTGGGAGAGAATAATGTGCTTGCCTACGGACGTTTTACGGAAGATGAGCAGGTTGTCGTGATCATCAATAACCACAGTGATTTTGTAGAAGTGACAGTGCCTGTCTGGAGGATCGGGGTGCCGATGCGGGGGGAGATGCAGAGGCTTATGTACTCCTATGTAAAGGGATATACTGTTTCCCGCGATGTGTACCTGGTGCGGGGCGGAGAATTGGTAGTAAATATGGGAGCGCAGTCTGCGCTTGTAGTGGAAAGCATACCCAACCGGGCATCCAGCAATCCATGCCCTTGAAGGACGGGCGGACTTCGTCCGATAAGGTTATAGGATAATAAAACAGTTCAGCCATTTGAAACGGCTGAACTGTCATTTTTTATCTGGACAATACTTCGATACCGTGTTCGGTTACAAGAACCATGTATTCTGTCTGGGCAGACAGACCGTCGTCGATAGTGTATACCGTCCAGCCGTTGTCCTCGTCTACGAAGAAATCAGGACTGCCCTCATTGATCATCGGTTCGATGGTGAACATCATGCCCGGCACAAGCACCATCTCGCTGCCCTTTGGGGTGACATAGCTGACAAAGGGCTCTTCGTGAAATTCAAGGCCGATGCCGTGGCCGCCGATATCTTCCACCACCGAGTAGCCGTGCCGCTGGGCGTGGGTATTGATCGCGTAAGCGATATCGCCTAAGTGCCCCCAGGGCCTGGCGGCCTTGAGCCCAAGCTCGACACATTCTCTCGACACGCGCACAAGCTGCTTCGCTTCGGGGGAAGGTTCTCCGATCATGAACATCCGGGAGGCGTCGGAGTAATAGCCGTCAAGGATAGTTGAGACATCTACGTTCACAATATCCCCTTCTTCCAGAAATTCGTATTTGTCCGGGATGCCGTGGCAGATGACGTTGTTGATCGAGGTGCACACGCTCTTCGGGAATCCCTGATAGTGGAGCGGAGCGGGAATCCCTCCGTGCCTGGTGGTGAAGCCGTAGACAAGCCTGTCGATCTCTTCTGTATTCATACCCGCATGGATATGTTCGGCCACGTGGTCGAGCACCGCAGTATTTAAGGCGGCGCTTTTTTTGATCTTTTTGATCTGCGCCGGAGTCTTTAAGAGAGAGCGGTCAGGGACGATCTGTCCTCTTGCCGCGAGTGTCCATAGTTTTATGTCTAATTTATCCACAATGATTACCTGCTTTCTGCTGCATTATAGCGTCGGGGGTAAAAAATATCATGCCCCATGATGCTTATTATAGCACTATCGTCCTGTCTGTTCAGTATATGCTGCATAGAATTTTTGTGATTATCTGCGCTGTTTTCTGTGCAAAAGTATAAAGTCCTTGTCATTGACACCAGTTGTAGGATAGGATAAACTTATTTTATACAGATACTGGAGGTTTTTCAAGAAAAGGAGAAAAGTTTATGAAAAAAGGTAAAGGAATGTTGTTAATGCTTATCGTGGCAGGATTTTTAGCGGCAATGCCGATGAGGGCGTCTGCGGCGGAGGGGGATATTGCCAGCGGGACGGCAGCGGCGGAGGGGGATATTGCCAGCGGGACGGCAGCGGGAAGTAAGATGACCTGGAGGATAGACAGTAATGGAAAGCTGACGGCAGAGGGTGATGTCACCGGCTATACATGGAATACGGCGCCATGGCTTTATGGGAATAGGGATAAGATATTGTCTGCTGAGATAGATATACAAGGGCTGACAAAAACATCCGGCTTTTTTAGCGGGTGTGAAAATTTAAAAAGTGTGACATGGAAAAATCTTGATACCAGCCAGGTTACGGATATGAGTACTATGTTCTATGAGTGCGGCAGTTTGGAAAGCCTGGATTTAAGCGGTTTTGATACCAGTAATGTTACGGATATGCACGATATGTTCCGGGAATGTAATGGTAAAAACCTTGATCTTAGCGGCTTTGATACCAGTAATGTCACAAATATGAACCATATGTTTTATGGATGCAAAGCGGAAAGCATAAAATTCGGAAATAAATTTAATACCCGTATGATTACAAATATGACACAAATGTTTACGGATTGCAGTGCGAAGGAGCTTGATTTAACAAGCTTTGATACTAGCAGTGTCGAAAGTATGAGACTAATGTTCCATCGCTGTGAAAATCTGACAAGTTTAGATCTCAGCAGCTTTAGTGCCGGCAATGTTATTGATATGAGCAGTATGTTTGAAGAGTGCAGAAATCTAAAAAGCATAAAATTTGGAAATCTTAACTCTCAAAATGTTACCGATATGAGCCGAATGTTTGTGATGTGTCACAGCGTGGACGGGCTGGATTTAAGCGGCTTTAAGACAGGAAATGTTACCAATATGGAACAGATGTTTAATCAGTGCTACAGTCTGACAGAGCTTGATTTAAGAAGTTTTGACACAAGCAAGGTCACCAATATGGACTGTATGTTTTTAAATTGCCATAAGTTAAAAAAGGTAGATTTAAGAAGTTTTAATACAAGCAAGGTTGAGGATTTTGGCAGTATGTTCAGCGAATGCGGAAGTCTGACAAGCTTAGATCTCGGCAGTTTTGATATAGGCAATGCATGTATTGAGGATGGCGTTACGGCTTTATTGCAGGGATGCAGCAGCCTGACCTATATCCAAACACCCCGTAACCGAAAGTCATCAATTAGCTTGCCGACAGCGGGAGAAGGATATAAGTGGCAGACATCAGACGGAACAAGGGTCAGGAATATCGCAGCAGGTTCTGACAGTCTGCTGATTCAAAAAGTCCGGCAATCTTCATCTGCGACTACACCGCCAATTACCTCTTCGTTAAAGATGGAAAAATTGAAGATCACCGGTGTGTCAAAGCAGATCGCGGCAGGTAAGAAGATAAAGCTTACGCTGGATATACAGCCGGCTAACGCTGCGAATAAAGGAGTCGAGTGGAAGTCCAGCAATCCGAAGGTGGCGGCGGTCAGCAAGGACGGGGTTGTCACGATGAAGAAAAATTCCGGCGGGAAGTCTGTGACGATTACGGCTGCAGCGTTGGACGGAAGCGGGAAAAAGGCTGTGTTCAAGATTAAAAGTATGAAAGGCGCAGTCAAGAAGATAGCCGTTTCCGGAAAGAAGCAGGTAGCGGCAGGGAAGAGCCTGAAGCTTAAGGCGAAAGTCACGGCAGGCAAGGGTGCGAACAAGAAAGTGGCATGGGAAAGCAGCAACAAGAAGTACGCAAAGGTAAGCGGCTCAGGCAAGGTGACCGCATATAAGGCCGGAAAAGGCAAGAAAGTAAAGATTACGGTAAAGGCTGTGGACGGAAGCAATAAGAAGAAGTCCGTGACGATTAAGATAAAATAAGCAAAAAATGAACCGGGTGGTCAGGAAATATGAATGAATTGATACATATCTTAGAGGAAAACCTGAATAAGGATTTTTTATCTGCCGTTTTAAGCAATCCAAAAGATAAGACAAAAGCGGTGAAAGCGAAAGTGCGCCCGGTGAGGAAAAAGGGACGTCTGATGTTTCAAATAGAAGTATTCCGGAACAATCAGGCGTTCCATGAGAATCTGGATGCAGAAGCAGCTGCGGGCAGGATTGCGGAATATATGGAGAACTTCCGGCAGATGCAGATGGAAAGCAAAGCTTCGCGGTATACAGTGCTTGTAAGTAAGAAGGGGAAGGTTACGATTAAAAGAAAAACAAATCCTTCGCCCAAGGCAGCAGAGGTCCTTTCGCATAACCGGAAAAAGAGTTATATCCTTGAGGAGGGGTGTGAGGTTCCGTTCCTTGTGGATCTTGGGGTGATGACGGCGGAGGGGAAGATCGTTCATTCCAGATTCGACAAATTTCGGCAGATCAACCGTTTCCTTGAGTTTATCGAGGATGTGCTGCCGGAGCTTGCTAAGGACCGGGAGATCAGGATACTGGATTTCGGGTGCGGCAAATCATACCTGACTTTTGCCATGTATTATTATCTGCACGAGCTTAAGGGATATGATATCCGCATAACCGGTCTGGATCTCAAGGCGGAGGTTATCCGTCACTGCAGCAGTCTTGCTGTTAAGTATGGTTATGAGAAGCTCACATTTTCAGAGGGAAATATCGCGGATTATACCGGTGCGGATGAGGTGGACATGGTAGTGACTCTCCATGCCTGTGATACAGCTACGGATCACGCACTGGCGAAAGCGGTAGGATGGAAGGCAAAAGTTATCCTGTCGGTGCCCTGCTGTCAGCATGAGCTGAACGGGCAGATGAAAAGGGCGAAGGAGTGCTGCGACGAGCGCCTTCTGGCGCTTGAACCGGTGATGAAGTACGGTATTCTCAAGGAACGCATGGCGGCGCTTGTCACTGACGGTCTCCGTGCGCAGTATCTGGAGAGGGCGGGATACCGTGTGCAAGTGCTGGAATTTATCGACATGGAACATACGCCAAAGAATATACTGATCCGTGCAGTGCAGGGGAAGGGCGCTGAGACTAAGGATCGGGCAGGGGAAAGTATAAAGGCCTGTGAAGAATTTTTTCATCTATCACCATCTATCGGCAGGCTGTCAGACAGATAAGAGGGGCAGAGAATGAACAAGAGGAAGATTAAGAGATATATACAGGAAGCAGTTCTTTTAATCGTGATATTTATCGCGGCGACAGTAATATTCGGATATTATACGAACCGGGAGAACGGCAGCATGACTGCGGATATGGATGCGGCGTCTTATCCGCAGGTATCCTTTTCAAGCAACGGGTATACACTGAACTGTGTGCCGGGGTACGGGCAGGAGATGGAGATCGGGCCGCTCAGGGATACGATCACCCCGGTGGCGAACGGTAAGATTGAGGTACGGATCGAACCGTATGACAATGAGATCAGCAATATGCGGTGCAGGATATTTTCACTGGACGGCAAAGAAAAGCTTCTGGAGGCGGAGGTGAAGGAACCGGGGGAATCGGTGTCGGTGGCCATGCAGGATCTTTCCATGATCGCCAGTGAGAAGGTGCTTGAGATCGTGCTTGAGATGCCCGGCGGGAAATCTGTCTATTATTATACAAGAATCGTGGATGAAAAGGAAAAGCATGTACTGGAATACTTGAATTATATTAAGGATTTTCATGAAAATTCACTGATTAAAGCGGAGGGCGTCGGTATCGGAACTGCCATAGAACCGGATGAGACGGGAGATAATTCTACACTTCAGCATGTAACGATCCATTCGGATTACGAGCATGTGACATGGGGAGATCTTGAGCCGCAGGTGGAGGGCAATGAGCGCTGGCTGATCAAGGAGATCAATGACACATCCTGTTCTATCCAGCTTCAGTATCAGATTCGCGGAAAAGGCGAGGAAAACGAGGAAGACAGGTATAAGGTCAGAGAATTTTTCCGCATCCGGTATAAGGCGGAGAATAAGAAGGTTCTGCTTTTGGATTATGACCGGACGATGGAACAGATCTTTGACGTGACGAAGAAATTCCTGAATGAGAAGGGGATACTTCTCGGTATCGCAGATCCGGATACACAGTATATGGATAATGAAGACGGGACAAGAGTTGCTTTTGTGCAGGCGGATGAGCTGTGGAACTATGATAAAGAGAAAAGTGAGATGTCTCTTGTATTCAGTTTCAATTCCGGCGAGGGCAGGGATGAGAGAAATCTGACCGCGCAGCATAAAATAAAGCTTCTCGATATGGATAAGCAGGGCAATCTTTCTTTTGCTGTGTTCGGATATATGAACCGGGGCGAGCATGAGGGCGAAGTGGGTGTTGCGGTATATTATTATGATATAGAAGAAAACAGTGTGGAAGAAAAGGCATTTATCTCCACAAAAAAATCCTACGCTCATACGATCCTGGAGCTGGGGCAGCTGATCTGCTACAGTGTTGAGCAGGATACGATGTATGTGTTGGCGGATGGTACGCTGTATCAGATCGAGCTTGGCAAGGGCAGGATGTTTGAATTGGCGCATAACCTGAAAGCGGGACAGTATGTGATATCTGATGATGGTACCCGGATGGCGTACCAGAGCGGGAAAGAGGAAAATCCTGCAGGTGAGGCGACGGTCGTCACGTTTGCCACCGGAAAGAAGAGGACGGTGGAGAGTGAGGCAGGCACAGGGATCAAACCGCTGGGATTTATGGATACAGATTTTGTATATGGACTTACCCGGGCAGAGGATGCGGGAGTCACTCTGTCGGGCGAGAGTATTACACCGATGTACCGGATCGAGATAAGGAGCAGCAAAGGAAAAGTGGTCAAAACGTATGAGAACGAGGGAGCGTATATCTTAAACGCGCAGTTTGACGGCAGTATGATCACGCTCAACCGCGTGGCAAAGAGCGGGAATGTGTATAATCCCATTATCGAGGAATATATCACGAATAATGAGGAACAGGAAGAGAGCAATATCTCTCTGGGGGCTTATACCACATCGCTTAAACAGAGGCAGATGCGTATCGTCTTCAGGAATGGGATCGAGGACCAAGAACCGAAGATACTGATGCCCAAGCAGGAATTGTTTGAAAAGTCCAGGGAATTTTCCTTTGATGAGGAGGAAGAGGCTGAGCATTATCTGGTGTACGGATACGGAGAGCTTAAAGGACTTGTCGAGAGGGCAGGAGAAGCAGTGCAGCTTGCTGATCAGTATAACGGAGTAGTAGTGTCCCAGGCATTAGAATATATTTGGGAGCGGGGAAACCGGAAGCTCAGGTATACCATCGCGGAAAAGAATGTGCTGATTGGGGATATGAGAAAGCAGCTGAATGCAGGCACAGCACCGCTGGACGTTATATCGCAGCTTAATAGCAGGGCGGCTTTGGATCTTACAGGCTGTACACCGGAGGAACTTCTGTATGTGATCAGTCAGGATAAGCCTGTGATTGCCATGAGGGATGCGAGGAAGGCCGTGATCTTAGTGGGGTATACGGAGACACGGATCATCTATGTCGATGCAGAAAGCGGGGAACGGCATACAGTGACGCAGAAGGAGCTGGAGAAGATGACAGAAAAGAGCGGGCATACGTATATTGCGTGAGGTGAATATCGATTAAAAAGCTTCGGATATGTGAGATCCGAAGCTTTTTGGCTATCGTTATGGCATGTATCACAGAACCTGTTGGTTCTGATACATTTGCATATATCAGACGGGTGTCGGGCGGAACAGGATTGTCTGATATCTTTTCAGTGCAGAATATAATATCAGGCCCAGTACTCCGCAGGACAGAACCTCTCCGATACCGACAGTCAGCATCATAAACGGAATCGGAAGATTGACACCGTATCCGTAGAACAGCACGAAGGGCACGATGATCGTGTTGGCTGCGATGGGAGGGACCGGTCCGAGGACTGGACTTGCATCTCTCAGACGATAAGTAAGTACAGCTCCGATAAGTGTTGCCAGACTTCCAAAGATAATATCCGGCAATATGCCGCCGCCGATGATGTTGGCGATCAGGCAGCCGACAAAGACTCCCGGTACAGCGGCGGGAGTGAACAGCGGAAGTATAGTCAGAGCTTCTGCAATACGTACCTGGATCTCGCCGAAAGAAAACGGCCGGAAAAGAAGAGTCAGCACGACATAGATGGCGGCAATCATCGCCGCCTGGGTTAAGAAAGTTACGTTTTTGTTCTTCATAGTTTTGTTCTCCTTTAGTTTTGTTTTACGTGAGGAAGGTCTCGAACTCACGCGCTTAAGCGGATACAAAAGACTTCCAGCGGATGTCTGTTGTATCTTCCCATAACGCCGGGAATCGGCGGAAAGCCCCATAAGACCTTGGTTTTGCCTTAGCATACAAAGCTGGCTGCCAGTGGCAGGCTGCGTGTAGAGGGCTTTGCAACGATGGTTAGTATAGCATGAAGAGAGAGGAAAATCAAGAAAAATACCAAATTGGAAAATTCTAGATATTTATTAACTGGGATAGAGAAAATAATAGTCATACCGGGCAGGTGTGTAATAAATAAAAATATTATTTTACAGTGGTTTCAGTCAGGTGATGTTCCGGACTATCGGCAGCGGATGGTGAATATAAGAAAAGACGTTTGGTTTGATGGCAATGATTCAGGGAATCATAAATGGCAACAATTAATTGTGGAATGAATGGGAATAGAGTATAATAAAAAGAAAGAGTGTAGTTGGATATTTATTCTCAGACTAAAGGAAGGAATAGCACATGTGTACAAAAAATGAGTTAGATATGATTTTACAGAAGATGGTAAAGGCGTACCGCTCGGTGTATGGAGAGAATATTGTAAAAATCATCCTTTATGGTTCGTATGCACGCGGCGATTATGATCATGATTCGGACATAGATATTGCAGCGATCGTGCAAGGAGAGAGGGCTGTATTACAGGAAGGATTAAAGCAGGTGTGGGATATATCGTCTGATTTAGAGTTAGAATATGGAACGCTTGTTTCGCCTACGGTGATTCCTTATGAGGAATTTGAAAGATATAAGAATGATTTACCGTATTATAAAAATATACAGAGTGAAGGAGTGGGTATAGTTGCCTGATGTAAGGAAAGATTTAGTGAAAATATTCCCAATATATAAGTCAGGCTTTTCAGATAAGAAATAATTCAGATTTTGCAGATTTTTTTCTTGTGTCATTACAGGATGCAAAGGAACAATATGAAAGGGCAGAGGAATTTTTGGATACAGTTGAGACATTTATAAGGGCGAAATCTTATTTTCCGTCTTGCTTTGGTTCTGATAAAACGTGGTAGGAGGCATATGACATAATGGAAGATATTATATTGACGAATGAGATTATTTCTAAGATAAAGATAGATGTGTTCGATTTAACACGTAAGCTCATGGGCAGTGATCTTGTATGGATCCTGTGCCAGGGGCGATTATACGAAGGATTCTGATGTGGATATTGTTTTGCTTACAGGATGTGACCGTATGAAGGTAAAAAATATGATGATGGCTTGGATTAAATTATAACGAGATTGGCGATGAAATATTTTGCCGTAGTTAATTTTGTCTTTCTCCCGTAGCATGAATTTTTGAAAAAGAAGACGTGGTATGGCTATTTTCAAAATATACAGAAAGGTGTAGGTGATATTATGGGTGGAGCATTGCTGGAAACAAGTGCAAGAAGATTAAAAAATGAAGCAGAGAATGAGACGAAGAAGGAAACAGTGTTGAGGATGCTGCAGGACGGAGAATTATCAATTGATAAGATTGCAAAATATTCTGGGCTTAATGTTGAAGATGTGGAGCAGCTTGCGAAGCTTCAGATAGCATGAAAAGAGAGGGAAATCAAGAAAAGTACCCAAATTGGAAAGAGTATGAAGTTAGTGAAACAGCAAAAAGATGGAATAACGAGGAGAGAAAAATGATAAAAAATGTTATAAAAAGAAAAATATTTAGTTGTTTTCTTGCCAGTGCAGTGGCTGTTTCTGTTATAGGCGTAGTTCCGCCCACGGAAATAAATGCAGGGGAGGAGGTATATGCCCAACGTTCATTTGACAGCAGTTATGATACGGAAAATGCTTACAGCGGGGACGATCTGGGATGCACGTATACGCCCGAAAAAACCACATTTAAAGTATGGTCGCCGGAAGCGTCTTCGGTTGTGCTCTGCAGATATGAAGAGGGCAGCGGCGGCAGTGCCGTAAGCGAGACGCCTATGACGAAAGGCGACAAGGGCGTGTGGAGTACGGAAGTTGCGGGAGACATCGTAAATACATATTATACCTACAAGGTAACGGTTAATGGAACTGCCCAAGAGGCCGTTGACCCTTACGCAAAAGCGGCAGGGATAAATGGCGACAGAGCTATGGTAGTGGATTTGGACAGTACAGATCCTAAGCATTGGGATAAAAACTATAAGAGAGAAGAGACGCTGCTCAGCGATATCATCGTATGGGAAGTCCATATCAGGGATTTTTCGATTGATGTAAGTTCTGGTGTGTCAGAGGAAAATCGCGGGAAATATAAAGCTTTCACGGAAAAAACCACCGTCGGCGGAGAAGGAAGAGCGGCATCCTGTGTGGATTACTTAAAAGAACTGGGGGTAACCCATGTACAGCTTCTCCCGATGTATGATTTTGCATCGATAGATGAGGCAAACGCCGGCGCAGGTTCCGAAAGTAATTATAGCTGGGGCTATGACCCGAAGAATTACAATGTTCCGGAGGGATCCTATTCCAGTGATCCATATAACGGAAATGTCCGTATCACAGAAATGAAAGAAATGATACAGGCGTTGCATGATGCGGGCATAAAGGTAATTATGGACGTTGCTTACAGCCATACGGTAGATGCCAAAGATTCTAATTTCAATAAAATTATGCCGGACTATTATTATAAGGTTAACAGTGACTTGTCATATAATGACCAGTCCGGCTATGGCAATGCCACCAGAAGTGAAAGCACCATGTTCCGTAAGTTTATGATTGATTCCGTTTCTTATTGGGCGGAAGAATATAATCTGGACGGTTTCCGGTTTGACCTTATGGGAATACATGACGTGACTACCATGAATCAGATCCGAAAAGCGCTGGATGGCAAGTTTGGCAAAAATACGATCGTACTGTATGGAGAAGGCCGGACCGGCGATGACATATACGGTTCTACTAGCGCGCATAAGGCAAATGAAACGAAGTTAGATTATGGAATCGGGTACTATAATGAGCAGATCAAAGAGGCGTTAAAAGGCGGAGATACGTATGACGGAACGATCGGTCTGGTGCAGACCAATTATTTTGACGGCGAATATCTGGAGCCAAATGTGAAATGGCCGAACAATGTATTTGGCGGGATCATGGGGTCTGTAGGCTATACCAGCGGTGAATGGGGTATGTGGCGCCCGTTCTGGTCCAAATCATCGAACTGCTGCTTAAGCTATGTGTCCTCCCATGATAACCTTACGCTCTGGGATAAACTGACGGAAGGGCTTGGAAAAGACTTTTCATCTGTTGACAATCAGATGATCAAAATGAATAAACTGGCAGGAAGCGTTGTTCTTGTATCCAAGGGCGGCGTGCTCATGCAGGCAGGAGAAGAATTTGCCAGAACAAAAAACGGGGAGAGTAATAGCTGTGCTTCTCCGGATTCGGTAAATAAAATTGACTGGAACAGAGTCAGTACCTATTCGGATATTCAGAAATACTATCAGGGAATGATCCGCATCCGCAAAGCGTTTTCCGGTTTCCGATCTGTTTTGAAAAGAAGCGCTGATAATTGGAATCCGGAGAATAATAATATCGAATGGATCAGCAAAGAGGAATCCGGGATGACTGCATTTTACGAAACGAACGATGTGCCCGGCGAGTGGAACCGGATCGCAGTGCTGATGAACAATGGGGTATCTGATGAGACCGTTTCCCTTACAGGTTCAGATAATTGGGTGATTGTAGCAGATGGAACGAGGGCAGGTCTGGAAAAAATCAGTGAATCAGGTGCTGACATAGTTGTACCGGGAAAATCCCTTATGGTAGCAGTGCCGAAAGATACATTTGATAAAAATCATATTGCGCAGAATGAACCGCCGGTGATTACCTGTGACACATCGTTTTGTGTCAGGGCAGGCGAGAGACTTTCATTTACAGTGCAAACATCAGATCCGGACGGGGATGCCGTGACGCTGAACGCAGAAGGAATTCCAGAGGGAGCTTCTTTTGATGGAGCAACAGGGACGTTTACATGGGAGGATCCGGCTGCAGGCGAATATACCGTGACACTGACTGCAAGTGATGGGAGAACTACTGCAGCAAAAACCGTAACCATCACTGTTACAGAAAAAACGTCTGAATTAAAGGAGCAGATACGGCAGGCAGAAGAAAAGAACTATCAGGAAAAAGATTTTACGGAAGAAGTCTGGCGGGCATTTGAGGAAGCTTTAACAAATGCGAGAGAAACAGTTGATAAAAAAGAGACAGATGACGCAAAAATACAGGCAGCGTTACAGAGTTTGAAGGAAGCACGTGAGAATATCGACAATGAAGCCGCAGCAAAAAATGGATTTGCGGATGCATTAAAAAAGGCAGAAGCAAGGCTTGCGGAAGCGGAACAAGATTCAGCGAACTATGAGGCAGAAGCGTCGGCTGATTTAAAGACGGTTATCTCTGAAGCGGAAGAATTAATGAAGTCCGTACACAGCGCAGAGGAATACCAGAGTAAAGAAGAAGATTTGGTATACGCTGTCAAAGCGTGCACAAAACAGGGAGAAGCAGGGGGCAGTGTTCCAGAACCGGATAAGACGGCATTGCAAGAACAGATTGCCAGGGCGAAAAACGTGATACAGGAAAATCCGGACAATAAAAATCTGGCGGAGCTTCAAAAATCATATGATGATGCGGATATGGTTTATCACAATCCGGATGCGTCACAGGTGACGGTCAACCAGTCAGTCAGAGCTTTGAAAAAAGCGATCACGGCAGTTTTGGAAGAAAGCGGCAAGGAGCCGGATGATCCGGGTAAGGAACCGGATGAGCCAGGAAAAGAGCCGGATGAGCCAGGCAAAGCTCCAGACGAGCCAGGAAAAAAGCCGGATGAGCCGGGTGAGGAGCCGCCTCAAGATGAACCGCTGCAGCCGGAAAAGGAATTAAAAATCACAAATCTGACCATAGATAAAGTAAGCGGCACAGCGCAGGCTGGTGATAACATTTTCATTTCGGTTCGTGCAACAGGCGGATCAGGAGCGATTCAATATTGCTTTTCTGTAAAGAGCGGTTCCTCTACTGTGATTCAAAATTATTCCGCATCCGGGTCCGCAGCGTGGAAGCCTAAAAAAGCCGGAAAATACAGTGTTACAGTTTATGCAAAAGATGGAAAAGGAACAATCGCAGAGAAAACGGTATCTGGATATGCAGTAAATGAGAAACTTAAGGTCAGCCGTTTTAAGGCGTCGCCTTCCAGCAAAAAAGCCAGGGCGGGGCGAAAAGTTAAACTGACCATAAAAGCGTCAGGAGGAACGAAAAAGTACCAATATCAGTTTGCATACAAAAAATACGGCACGAAGAAAATAAAGAGAATCCGCAAGTACAGTTCGAAAAAAGCCGTAAACTGGCGTCCTAAGGCTCCTGGGAAATATATACTGTACGGATATGTCAGAGATAAAAATACAAAAAGAATTGTAAAAAAGACCATTCGTAAATATACCGTAAAAAAAGGTAAGTGAGAAAGAATTTGAGAAAATGACCTGGGATATCTGGTCTATGACGAGGAAACACAGAAAGCCATTTATCAGGAGGCATCTGAATTATATAATTGTTTTTTGCTATCCTCCAGAAGAGGGAATGACTATTTCCGGAATAAAGTAAAAAGGAAACGGGTATGAAGGTGAAACAATTGGTACAGGAGATATTGACGAAAGAATTTGATATATGTTAATATATTAAAAATAAAAAGGATGGGAGGGATTTTGAATGACTATAGATAGAAGCTCTATCAATAAAGTAGCGGGTGTTGTCCGTACAGCTCTCTCATTAAATGTGCCAATAACGCTGGAGACGTTATGCGAAGCAATAAACAAGCTTGATGGAGAATGTGTTGTGGATTCTTCCGGGCAGTTAAAGGTGGACGCTCAGATTACTACTGTGAATGATAGTGATGAACAACGTAAATTTGAGATAAGATATCTTGGGAATAAATGTGAAACAAGAATATTATTTTCAATCGCACATGAGATGGGGCATCTTTTTTTGCATTTGTTAAATAAAGACGGCACTTTAAAACAGGCAGAGACTTTTCAGAGGAATATGGAGACAACACAGGAGGAGTTGGAGGCTAATGAATTTGCAGCTGCATTGTTGATGCCGGAAGAAGCATTTATTGTTAAGAGTAAGGAATTGATGTCAGAAGATAAGATAAATGTAACAAAAATGGCGGAATATTTTAATGTTTCGGTTCAGGCTGCGACAGTGAGGGGAAATGTACTGGAATTATGGTAGAGACAATATTAACGGTTTTAGGACAGAACATATCGGCACTTTTGAGCGATGCACTGAATAATAAAAATGAGGAAAATCCGACTTTTAAAAGTGGGGTTTTTCTCTTTTTTTCTTTTGACCTGGCAGATTCAACGGCATTTAAAGCAGAGCATCCGTCCTTGTGGGCAAATGTGTTTACAAACTTTTATAGCCAGATATTACAAAGATTAGGTGTAGAAAATTATAAAAGTCATGATAGTGAATATGATGACTCGACTTGTGTTAGAAAGTTGTGGAAATTAATCGGAGACGAGGTTTTGATATATGTGCAGATTACGGAACTATCACAGCTATATGCACAGGTTACGAGTGTGAATATAACTATTACAGACTTGATGAAGAGGGTTGCAGAAAAGGTAGAGCAGGAAATCGGGAATCAAGAATGCCACGGGATGTGTACAAAACATTGTCAGGATATTAAAGATGTTATTTTGGCGGCGTTAGGAATCAAAACGACGATGTGGATAGCGGAGTGTTATCAGTCTGGGAGCGGCGCAGTATCAAATATTGTTTATCATCCATTAACTACCACGCCTAATTCAGGCCGTATAGACTTTTTGGGGCGGGAAGTAGATGAAGGATTTAGAATGGCAAAATATGCGGTTAAGAATCGGGTAATAGTTTCCCCGTTGCTGGCATGGCTGATTTGGAAGGAAGCACAGGGAGACGAGGATAAAAAGAAAATAGTTAAAGCAAATTTTAAGATAACAGCGTTTGTGTTATTGAAAGGCGTCTGGAGAAACCGGAAAGTTCCGATTATAATGTTCCATCAGAAATTTGAGGAATTTGAAGAGTTGTTAGATTATGATGAGTTAGATTTGGAAACTTATTCCAATATCAAACAAACAGGATTCGATCAGTTTAAAGCGGACAAGCGTTTTGAAATAGAGCGGATAGACTCCATCTTGAATAATGTATATAGAAAAAAGGAAGCTGAAATATTATGTGAAAAATTAAAAAATTCACATGATATCGAAATGCCTTCTAATAACATTGTAATGAAACAGGAATTGCATATTGCATGTATTATTTTTTGTGAAACAGGTCATATTCTTGTTCACAAAGATGAAGAAAGAGGCTTGGAATTTGGCTGTATTAAGAAGATTTCCGAAGTCGGGTTAAAAACATGGAAAAAAGTTTGCGAAGAAGGATATAAAGAAAAATATGATTTAGAAATAGAAGTTGATGTTAATCCTGTGCCGGTGGCAACATACCACTATAAAAAAGGAAACGTATTGGGACTGATTGTAATTGCCAGGTATACAGGAAATGAAGAAATAATAAAAACAAAAGAAAGATGGAAGCTTTATTCAGAAGAAGAAATAAAATTGACAACAGAAAAAACTGTTGATAATTTTAAGGAAAATTTTGTTAGGGCAATAAAAATTAAAACTATGTGTGACGGAGAAAGTTCAGACAAAAATTGATTATTTTAAACATATGCTAATTTTTATGAAAATTAGGAGGATTATTTTATGCCAGTATTTGATTTTAAAAACTCACCGGAAAAGGAAAAGGCGCCGGAGTGTACATACACGGTATTCCGTACCAATAAATCGGCAGCATCTGTGGAAAGCCCGCTCCTTATCCTGGATAACAGGCATGGGGGATTAAAGCATCATTCCTGCGGGGTATTCACCAATCCGGCGAGCAGGACGGCATTTGAATTCAAAGGGGAAGAGGGGGCGGTGAGCGCAGATATCTTGCAGCTTGACGCCCGTTTTGTAAGCCTCCTGAAATGGCTGGGGGAGAACCGCATTAATGTGCGTCTTTCCGGCGCTGTTCAGGAGGATCGGTATATTGTATATAAGATCAGGGAGATTGCCTTTGGCGGTGCGGTGAAGCTTTCGGCGGAGGATGGTTTTTTACAGTTTATGATCGAACGCCTGCTCTCAAGCCATGCGCCGGAGGAGGAGATTGAGGATGAGGACAAAGAAGAAACCGGCGACAGCATGAAGCTTACCAGTATCCAGAGCATTACGGATTTTATGAACTGTGCCGGGAGGACACTGCCTGACAATATCCGTCTGTGGGCAAGGAGAAATCTGGCCGTGGCGCGTTCTAATGAAGTGTCCCAGGAGGAACGGCGCCATGCCCAGCGCGCCCTGTCCATTATGATGAATGTCCGGTGGAAGAGCAATTATTTTGAGACGATAGACGTGGAGGAAGCGCGCCGTATCCTGGACGAGGAGCTTTACGGCATGGACCGGGTGAAGCAGAGGATCATCGAGACGATCATCCAGATCAACAGGACCCATACCCTGCCGGCATATGGGCTTCTCCTTGTCGGTCCGGCAGGAACCGGAAAGTCCCAGATTGCCTATGCGGTGGCGCGTATCTTAAAGCTCCCGTGGACAACGCTGGATATGAGTTCTATCAACGATCCGGAACAGCTTACCGGGAGTTCCAGGATCTATGCCAACGCAAAGCCGGGAATCATCATGGAAGCATTTTCCATGGCCGGGGAGTCTAACCTTGTCTTTATCATCAATGAGCTTGACAAGGCGGCATCAGGAAAAGGGAACGGCAATCCTGCGGATGTACTTCTGACGCTGCTTGATAATCTTGGATTTACGGATAATTATATTGAATGTATGATTCCGACAGGAGGTGTCTACCCCATCGCGACAGCAAATGACCGGTCGCAGATCAGCGCGCCGCTTATGTCCCGGTTTGCGGTTATAGAGCTTCCGGATTATACGGCGGAGGAAAAGAAAGTAATCTTTTCCAGATATGCGCTTCCGAAGGTAATGAAGCGGATCGGGATGCATGAGCATGAGTGCAGGTTAACTGCAGACGGACTTGAAGCAGTTATTGATATCTATAAAGATACCAGCGGAATCCGTGACCTTGAGCAGGCTGCCGAGCATATCGCTGCCAATGCGCTGTATCAGATAGAGGCAGACCATGTGCAATCTGTAACTTTTGATGCAAAAATGGTGAAAGAACTTCTTCCATAAATAATGCCTAAAATTATTTATGAGTTTTGTGATTCTTTCTTTTTATCACAGAATAATTATGTTGAAACGCTTATACGGTTACAGGAAATATTTTATCTGTATAAGAATGAAATGCAGGACGGGTGCTGTTTTGTATTGTTTAGAAGAATACCGTAATTCATGCGCCAACAGCCTTGTTGATAAAAAAGTGTCTGTAAAAGAGCAATATCGTGTAGGCGTGAATCTTATATTGGAAAAGGTAAACAGCATTAGAAAAATTTTTAACGCTGTTTCCGTTCAGTTTAACGATTTTGGGGTGAAGTGCCTGTGTGATACGGTACAAAAAGATATCCCGCAATTTTTGAAATGGTATGGAATTGTAAAATTATATCAATGATTGAAAAAATATTTTGCGTTTTTTGGCATATTTTGATTGCATCCTGATATTCCAGGGGAGTATACTGATTATTATGAAAATAATTGGAGAGGGATGAGAATATGGGACAGGAGACAAAGCAAAGGACAGAACAAAAAAAGGGCGTATCCGCGCTTGATTTTTTCTGTATTGGTTTCGGCGCGATCGTCGGCGTGGGCTGGGCGGTTTCCATCAATAGCTGGATGAATGGCAGCGGCGGGCCGCTTCCTGCGGCGGCGGGCTATATGGTGGCGATGGTGCTTATGGTGCCCATCGCGCTGTGTTACTGCGAATTGTGCACGATGCTTCCGGTGTCCGGCGGGGGCATGGCCTATGCGTTCCGGGCGTTCGGGGACCGCATCGCCTTTCTTTCCGGCTGGGCGGCGTTCGGGGCGTTTATCACGATCATTCCGTGGGAAGCAATCTATGTTGTGGATATCTTAAGTATTGTATTCCCGGTGTTAAAGGCCGGGGTGCCGCTTTATTCGCTAGCCGGGGCGGATATCTATGTGGGGCATATCATATTGGGAACGGTGATTTCCCTTCTGCTCTACGGAATTAACAGAAAAGGCGTGGCATCGTCGGCGTCGCTGCAGAAGATCCTCTGCATGGCGCTTGTGGGCGCCGGCATCCTGGCGATGATCTGTGCCGTGCTCAAATTTGATGTCGGGAATCTTCAGCCTTTTTATGAAAATACAGGGGTTGGTACACACAGCTCATTTTTAGGGGGCATGGCTTCGATCCTGGCATCGGTGCCGTTCTTTTTGGCCGGATTTGAGACGATTCCCCAGGGGATTGAAAGCGCGGGCGGTGATACAAAGGGAGTAGGGAAGACGGTTGTCGTGACGGTAGTCTTATCCTGTCTGTTCTATGCGCTTTTGCTGTTTACTCTGGGCGGCGCGCTTCCGTGGAAGAATTTTATCCGGTTTTCCAATCCTTCCGCGGCGCTGATGTTCAGGGAACTTTATCCGGGCGGGCTTGGCAATGTCCTGTATGTGCTGATCCTTCTGGGGGCGGTCTGCGGCCTTTTGACGACGTGGAACGGTTTTATGATGGCGTCGTCCCAGATTCTTATGGCGATGGCAAGGGTGAGCATCGTGCCATTCAGCCTGTCGAAGCAGCATCCCGTCTATAAGACGCCGGTGAATGCGTTAAAGGTCAGCCTGGTGGCATCGCTGATCGGGCCGTTTTTAGGGAGCGGGCTTATCGGCGCGCTGACCAGCTTCTCGGCGGCAGGTTATGTGGCGAGCTGGATGATCACGGCATTTTCTCTGATCATTCTCCGGAAAAAGGAACCAGCGTTAAAGCGGCCGTATAAGATTCCCGGAGGGGTGCCGATGGCATGGTTCGCGGCGGTGTGTATGACGGGCCTTTTTGTCCTTTTGTTTGTGCCGGGACAGCCGGTGTTCATGGGCGGCGCGGCGACACTGATCTTTGCGGCGTGGATGATCGCGGGAGTGACGCTTTATCTGATGGACTACCGCGCGAGAAAGCAGTACTCCACCCTTACCCGGGCGACCTTCCTTTTTGCCAGCATGTCAGAATCCAACGCTACCATCAGTATGCCTGGTTTTGTGGACAGCTTTGAAGATGATTATAAGGTTATGTCTTTCGTCGTTCCGAAGGACGCGGATTACGCAGGCAAGACGCTTTTGGATCTTTACTGGGGACGGCGGCAGAATGTATTTATCATAAAGATCGAGAGAAAGACGGAGATCATCCTCGTGCCGGGAGGAAGTACCCATGTATTTGCCGGCGACCGTGTATTTGCGGTCGGCGTCGCGAAAGCGCTTGACCGTTTCCGGGATTATCAGGATGTGGGGGCGAAGTATTCCGTAGGGTCTTTGAAAGATTTCCTTGGGTACGGAGATACGGAGAAGCAGTCGCCGCTTAGCTGTATCGAGTACCAGGTATTGCCGACGGATTCGTTCTGTGACAAGCTGATCCGGGAGTCAAGGATCCAGGATCGTTATCATTGTCTGATCGTAGGCTTAAAGACGCCTTACAGCAAGATTCTGGAGCTTCCTACGGCGGGCACGATCATCGAGGCAGGGGATACGCTCTGGATGATGGGCTCAGAAGATGCGATTCATGATTTTGAGGAGCTTTGCAGGCAGGAAGCTTTGGAAAAAGGAGAAGCGGCAGAATCTTAATACAGGAAAATAAGATCGGGAGCAGGACGGATGTCCGGCTTCCGGTTTTTGTCATACAGCAGAATGTAATGTTACGGATTGCTCCGCATTTCATGTTCTGGCAATCCGAAAAACATTCATAATTGTTGTAACGAATCTTTCTGTCGTTCGTCTTATAGGCAAATAGACTTTCGAGAGCTGTTTTTTTCGAACACTTTTATGGGAAAAGAGGTGATGAAGTGAAGATAGATTTTGAGGACATCTATGAACGGTTTTTTAAAGATGTGTATCTCTTTGTGCTTGCGATGAGCGGCGATCAGTCCCTGGCGGAGGATATCACCCAGGAAACGTTTTTTAAGGCGCTTAAAGAGGTTGATAAGTTCAAGGGGAATTGTACGGTCAAGTCGTGGCTTTGCCAGATCGCGAAGAATCTGTATATCGACGACGTGCGCCGCAGGAAACGGTTTGAGTCCGTGAAGAAGAGTCTGGCGGAGGAGCGCCGGACAGAAGAGGGCAGCGCAGAGTCGTCGGCTGTCCGGCGGGACGAGGCGCTTTCTATCTATAAAGCGCTTCATTGCCTGGAGGAGCCGTACAAGGAAGTGTTCGGCTTAAGAACGCTGGGAGAGCTGTCGTTCAGGGAGATCGGGGAGGTGTTTGAAAAGAGCGAGAGCTGGGCCAGGGTCACGTACCACAGGGCGAAGCTTAAGATCAGGGAGAAGATGAGATAGAGGAGGTATCATATGAGCAGGATTCCGTGTAATGTGAATAAAGATTTGCTGCCGCTGTATGTGGACGATGTGTGCAGCGAGGAGAGTAAAAGTTTGGTGGAAGAGCATCTCGCCGGATGTGAGGAGTGCCAGGGATATTATGACGCGCTGAAGGAAGGAATCTCTGAGGAGAAGATCGCGGAAGAGAAGGAAGGGCTTTTGTCCGAGGAAAAGATGAGGGAGGCGGCAGTCTCGGTCATCAAGGCGACGAAGAAGGAGATCTCAAAGAGCCAGACTCGCAAAGTAGCCGGGATAGTGGCGGCAGTCATTATCGGCCTGTTTGTGCTGGAAGGGCTTGACGGTTCTTATATGGGAGGGTGGCTTGAGAAGATTCCGATATTTGACATCCGGCTTAAGGTTGACGATATCCGGGTTACGGAAATATATGAGCTGCAGAACGGGTATCTGTATGTTACGGTGGAACCGGATAAAAAGTGCGGGGGGATGTGCTATGCAGGGAATCTGCAGGAGACTGTAAATGAAAAAAAGGAGCTTACCGGCGAGTACGAAGGCTTTTTTGGGCTTGAAAATGCACCGTTAGATATGGACTCTATTCAGATGAAGAGCTGTTCCTTTATCTTTCCCCTTTCTAAAACAATAAAAGAATATGACGGAGAGATCAGGGAGCGGCAGGATTCGGCTATTTACCTGGAAGGGAAAGGCGGTAAGCGGATCAAGGTCTGGGAAAAAGGGCAGGAAGTAGAAAAAGCGCCCCCGGAGGTTGAGGGCATAGCGAGAAAGGAGATCGAACAAACGGATGCGTGGTCAAAGGAGAATAATACTGTGCGCAAAGGAGAGATAACGGCTGCGGATGCTGCTGAGGAAGCAGCGGACAGCGTATACATCATATCCCGCGATAAAGAAGGAAATTGAAGAACAAAAGGAGTACAAGTAATCGCTGATTGCTACTATTCACACCCATTTGCGATATTTGCTTGACATTTTCTGACCGGGAGTGTAGACTAAAGCATGTACAGAGAGATGTTGCTGTACGCAGCTTTGAAAACTGAATGAAGAAAGAGAGGGGCTGGCGGCAAGCCGGCTGAGATAAAGAATGGAGTGTTTCTTTGACTCTTATACCTGATCTGGATAATGCCAGCGTAGGAACTGAAAGAAGTTATATGCCTTTTGCGTATGAAAAAGCCTTGCCGGTATTTGGCAGGGCTTTTATAATACGCAAAATTTCCGAAGATACAGGAATCAGTTTTCCGAAAAAAATAATAATTAGGAGGAAAGAAAAAATGAATGCAAGCGTAGCGATCCAGTCGCTGCCAGAGGCAGCAAATGATGAGGAACTGATCAGGATTGTAGATGAGGTGATCGCCTATATCAAAAGTACAGGACTGAATTATTATGTAGGTCCGTTTGAGACGGCGATCGAAGGAGAGTATGATGAATTGATGGATATTGTGAAAGAATGTCAGCACATTGCCATCCGGGCGGGGGCGCCCTCGGTCGCGGCTTATATCAAGGTTACCTACAGACCGGAAGGAGATGTGCTGACCATTGAGAAAAAAGTTACAAAGCATCATCAGTAAGCTTTTGCCTGCCGCGGCTGTTATGCTTCTTTTGATCGTCTGGCAGGCAGCCAGCACGGCGGGGCTTGTCGCCGGATTTATGCTGCCATCGCCGGTTGAGGTGATGAAAGCATTTGCGGCGGATTTTCCGTTGCTTATGGACAATGCGAAGGTGACGCTTCTGGAGGCTTTTGCCGGACTGGCGGTGGGGATTTTGGTTGGGTTTGTGACAGCGGTGCTCATGGATTACTTTGACTGGTTGTATCAGGCGGTCTATCCATTGATCGTGCTGACGCAGACCGTGCCGACGGTAGCAATCGCCCCTCTTTTGGTGCTGTGGTTCGGATATGAGATGCTTCCAAAAGTGATCCTGATCGTAATCGTTACTTTTTTCCCGATTACCGTGAGCCTTTTGGACGGATTCCGTGCTTCGGATAAGGATACCGTCAGCTTGCTGCGTTCCATGGGAGCTTCAAATGCGCAGATTTTCCGGTATGTGAAGTTTCCCGGGGCGTTTGGTTCCTTTTTTGCAAGTCTCCGTATTTCCGTGTCCTATGCGGTTGTGGGGGCAGTGATTTCAGAATGGCTGGGCGGATTTAACGGATTAGGAGTTTATATGACAAGAGTAAAGAAGGCATTTTCCTTTGACAAGATGTTTGCGGTGATTTTTCTGATCTCTGCGATCAGTCTGCTTCTGATGCGGGCAGTAAACATCCTCCAGAGGATCAGTATGCCTTGGGAGGAGGAAAATAGATGAGACAGAAACTATTAGCAGCATTGTTGGCTGCGGCTTTAATAGGTACGATGGCGGGCTGTGCGGCCAAGGAGGAGACGGTTCAAAGTGGCGCGCAGGATCAGGCGTCAGACGATGGAAACAATCCGGCGGATGGGGAGAAAGACGCAGGTGCGTCAAAGAAGATCACAGTGGTTCTTGACTGGACGCCAAACACGAATCATACAGGACTGTATGTGGCTCAGGAAAAAGGATATTTTCAGGAGGCGGGCCTTGAGGTGGAGATTGTCCAGCCACCGGAAGACGGTGCAGAGGTGCTTGTGGCTTCGGGAAAGGCTCAGTTTGGCATTTCTTTCCAGGACACGATGATGCCGGCGGTGACAGGAGGGGATGCTCTTCCGATCGAAGCTGTCGCGGCTGTTCTCCAGCATAATACTTCCGGGATCGTGTCGCGGAAAGGAGAAGGGATAGACCGGCCGAAAGGGATGGAAGGAAAGAAATATGCCACCTGGGATCTAGATATTGAAAAGGAAACGTTAAAGCAGGTAGTGGAAAAAGACGGGGGAGATTTCAGTAAAGTGGAATTAATCCCAAGTACAGTGACGGACGAGGTATCGGCGCTTAAGAGTAAATCGGTGGATGCTATCTGGATCTTTTATGGATGGGCGGGAATCGCGACGGAAGTTGCCGGCCTTGAGACGGATTATTTTGCATTCCGGGATATAGATCCTGTGTTTGATTATTATACTCCTGTGATCATCGGGAATCAGGATTGGCTTAAAGATAATCCGGAGACTGCAAAAGTATTTTTAAGCAGTGTGAAAAAAGGGTATGAGTTTGCCATAGACAATGCCGGGGAAGCGGCGGATATCTTGTGTCAGGCGGCGCCGGAGCTGGATCAGGAGATGGTGGTTAAAAGCCAGGAATATATGGCCGGTCAGTATAAAGCGGAAGCCAGCCGATGGGGATACATCGACCCGGAGAGGTGGAACGCGTTTTATAACTGGATCAGTGAAAAAGGCTTATCAGAAGCAGAGATTCCGGAAAACACTGGGTTTACAAACGAATATTTGGAGTAAGGTTATGACTGGATTAGAAGTATCAGGCATTACTTTTGCATATGAAGAAACGCCGGTTCTTGCGGATGTGAGTTTAAAACTCCGGGAGCATGAATTGGTGAGTATCCTTGGAGCCAGCGGATGCGGGAAGACGACTCTGTTCCATATTATTTCCGGACTTATGAGACCACAGCAGGGAAAAGTGGTTTTAAACGGGAAGGATATCACGGGCTGTCCCGGGCGGGTCAGTTATATGATGCAAAAGGATCTGCTGCTGCCATACCGAACCATAGAGGACAATGTGATCCTGCCGCTTTTGCTTAAGGGAGAGAAGAAAAAGGAGGCGCGGATGAAAGTATCGCCTCATTTTGAAGAATTTGGGCTGGAGGGAACACAGAAAAAATATCCGCGCCAGCTCTCCGGGGGCATGCGCCAGAGGGCGGCGCTTTTGCGGACATACATGTTTTCCAGGGATGTGGCTTTGCTGGACGAGCCGTTCAGCGCTTTGGATACACTGACGAAGAGTGGGATGCACAGGTGGTATCTGGACGTTATGGATAAGATCCATCTGTCTACGCTCTTTATCACCCATGATATTGATGAGGCAATTCTTTTGTCAGACCGGATCTATCTCCTGACGGGGAAACCGGGACGGGTGACAGAAGAGATCGTAATAAAAGAGCAAAAGCCTAGAAACCGTGAGTTCAATCTGACAGAAGAGTTTTTGGGATATAAACGCCGGATTTTAGAAAGGCTTTAGAATCTCTGCCGTATCGGTTAGTTTTCCGGCAGATTGGACGATATATTATATAGAAAGAATCGTGGCATTATGGGGGCAGGATACTTTGCCCCTAGTTTTATCGTATGGGAGGGATTCGATGAGCAGGATAAACAGTGCGGTATCCCCGGCAGCGGGAAAAAATATCCCGGCGGTATCCCCGAAAGCAGAGGTTTTTGCGGAGCAGTCCGGCAGCAGGAAGGAAATCCCGAAGGATGAATTTTCGCTTTCGGAAGGGTGGCCGAAGCAGACGGTGCTGAAAAAAGCGGTAACCTCGGAACTTGCCACTTTGCGGAAGGATTTCTCGAAGGTTCACATTGTCATCGGAGACGAGATAGATGAGGACAATCTGGCGGCGACGGCGGGTTCTCTCGGAAAAGGAAAGCATCTGATCATATCGGCGGAGTGGTTGGAGCAGATGGGAGCGGACGCCGAGTCATTTGAGAAGGGAAAGACGATCCTGCGGCAGGTGCTTACGCAGCTTTCTAAGGACAGCGAGGGACTTCTTGCGCAGGGAGCTTATATCGGGGAAGATGAAGTGCGGCTGTGGGCGGCGAAAGAGCCAGTCTCCGGACAGGAGGAGAAGGACGATCCGTTCGCGGAGGAAAAGCGCGTGATCGAGCAGATGAAAAAGATGACGGAGGAGATGAAGGCGGCGAAAAATAAGAGCCGTATCTGGGTGTCGTCCTCGACATTTTCCGTATCCGGAATCTATTCCCGGCTGGCAGGCGCGAAGAGTAAGGGCCAGGTGCAGGCTGCCATGGGAGAGGCCAGGCGGAGCATAGGGACTTTGCGGACAGTGGTAAGTCTGGGCAGCCAGAAAGAGGCGGCCAAAGCGCGGGCCGCGATCAGTTCTATCCAGAAGGCGTTAGTCAGGGGCAGCAGGAAGATCCGCCGGCTGAATGAGGAAGAGCTGGCGAAGGTAAAGAAAAACAAGGCGACGGAGAGAAAGAAGAGAGAAAAGCTTAAGGCAGAGCTTCAGAAGAAGCGAAACGCCCGGCGGATCGCGGACAGGGGGATCGCTATGGAGGGACATCTTGCAGACGCGAACCACGCCGTGCAGTTCCGCAATCGGGACGAGGAGGAGCGCTATCTGGATTATTCGCCTTACGCGGTATCGGATACAGTGCCGGAGATGCCGGTAGATTCCATAGCGGCAGGCGCGACTGGGGCAGGGATGTCCGGCGGGATCGCGGCGGCGGATATCACGGTGTCGGCGGGGATATCATTTGACCAGATCCTTTAGGGGAGATTGAATTTATGGAGGAGCAGTAATGAGCGTTTTATTTATCGAATATCCGAAATGCAGTACATGCAAAAAAGCCAAAGCATGGCTTTCCGAGCACGGGATTGCGTTTGATGCCCGGCATATCGTCGAGGAGAACCCGACGAAGGAGGAGCTTTCCCGGTGGCATGAAAGAAGCGGCCTTGGGATTAAGCGGTTTGTCAATACCAGCGGCATGAAGTACAGGGAGCTGGGACTTAAAGACAAACTTCCCGGCATGACGGAGGAAGAGGTCTATGAGCTTCTTGCTACGGACGGGATGCTGGTAAAGCGCCCTATCATCGTGGGAGAGGATTTCGTGCTGACCGGATTTAAAGAGGCAGAGTGGAAAGAAAAACTGAATGTATAGCGATCATACGGACAGGATCAGGCTTTGGCATTAAGCTGATACTGTCCGCAATTTTTGTCCGTTGTCTGTTATCTTCTATCTGTTATCTTCTGTCTTCTATCTGTTATCCGAGAGCCACGTCCAGAACCATCATCAGCGTGAAGCCAAGAGCCGCGCCGATGGTTCCTATGTTTGAGTGTTCCCCGTTCTGGGATTCCGGTATCAGTTCTTCCACCACCACGTAGATCATGGCGCCCGCCGCGAATGACAGCATGTACGGAAGGACGCGCGTGATACATTCCGCCAGGAGGATGGTGGCCGCACCTCCGATGGGCTCCACGATGCCGGACAGCACTCCGGCGGCAAATGCTCTTCCCCGGGACATCCCTTCGCTCCTTAAAGGCATGGAGATGATGGCTCCCTCGGGGAAATTCTGGATCGCGATCCCCACGGACAGCACGAATGCCCCCGCCATGGTGATCCCGGTACTCTCGAGAAGCGCTCCGGCCAGCGTCACGCCCACGGCCATCCCCTCCGGGAGATTGTGGAGCGTCACCGCGAACACCAGCATGGTCGTGCGGGGCAGCCTGCTGCTGACGCCCTCCGGCGTATCGCTGCCCTTATGGAGATGGGGGATCAGGCTGTCTAGTAGAAGCAGGAACGCTATGCCAAGAAGAAATCCTGCCGCTGACGGAATCCAGCCTGATATGTTCTGCTCTTCGGAAAGGTCGATCGCCGGGATCAGCAAAGACCAGACAGAAGCCGCGATCATCACTCCCGACGCAAATCCCAAGAGGAGCTTTTCTATCTTTTCGCCCATCTTTTCCCGCATAAAAAATACCATCGCAGAACCAAGCGACGTTCCCAGAAACGGAATCATTAAAATTGTAAACGCCTGCACATCTATCACCCTCTAACTATATGAACACACGGGTACGACAGCCATTTGCCAAAGAATATGTCCGTGAGGACAAAGCATAACGAATGTCGTACAGATCTCCGTATTATTATATTCCCTTGTGTGAGAAATGTTATTCGTTTTAAAAGAAATCCTGACATACATATTTCCCTTCAAAAGTGCAAACAATGATAACTGTTTATAAGGATAACGAAAAAAGGCTTAGCTTTCACGGCAGTGAGGGAGAATGGAGGGATTTATGAGGCAGGAGTGGACATCATTTAACGGCGGCATCTGGGAAAAGGAGATCAACGTCCGGGATTTTATACAGAAAAATTACACACCCTACGACGGGGACGAGTCTTTTCTGAAAGGGCCGACACAGGCGACAAAAGAGCTCTGGGAGCAGGTGCTTAAGCTGTCCGAGGAGGAGCGGAAAGCAGGCGGCGTCCTTGATATGGATACGAAGATTGTATCCGGCATCACTTCCCACGGGCCGGGGTATCTGGATAAGGAGAAGGAAAAAATCGTGGGTTTTCAGACGGACAAGCCTTTTAAGCGCGCCCTGCAGCCCTACGGCGGCATCCGTATGGCGGTGAAAGCGTGCGAGGATAACGGGTATCAGGTTGACCCGCAGATTGTGGATTTCTTTCAGAAACACCGGAAGACCCACAATGACGGCGTATTCGACGCCTATACCCCGGAGATGCGCGCGTGCCGTTCCAGCCATATCATCACCGGATTGCCGGACGCTTACGGGCGGGGACGGATCATCGGCGATTACCGGCGCGTGGCGCTCTACGGCCTTGACCGCCTGATCGAGGACAAGAAGCGGCAGAAGGACGGGACGAGGATCATCATGTATTCGGACGTCACCAGGCAGCGCGAGGAGTTGTCCGAGCAGATAAAGGCGCTGGGAGAGCTGAAAGAGCTCGGCGCGATCTACGGCTTTGATATCGGACGGCCCGCGGCAAATGTAAAAGAGGCGATCCAGTGGATGTACTTCGGCTATCTGGCGGCGATCAAGGAGCAGAACGGGGCGGCGATGTCGCTGGGGCGGACGTCCACATTTATCGACATCTATTCCGAGCGGGATCTGGAAAACGGGACATTTACGGAGGAGGAGATCCAGGAATTCGTGGACCATTTTATCATGAAGCTCCGTCTGGTAAAATTCGCCAGGACGCCGGAGTACAATGCGCTGTTTTCCGGCGACCCTACCTGGGTAACAGAGTCCATCGGCGGCATGGGGATCGACGGGCGGCCCATGGTCACGAAGATGTCCTTCCGGTATCTTCACACGCTTTCCAATCTGGGGACGGCGCCGGAGCCGAATCTTACGGTTCTGTGGTCGGTAAGGCTCCCGGAGAACTTTAAGCGGTTCTGCGCGCGGACGTCGATCATGTCGTCTTCCATTCAGTATGAAAATGACGACCTTATGCGGGTAACCCACGGGGACGACTATGCCATTGCCTGCTGTGTGTCTTCCATGCGGGTCGGCAAGGAGATGCAGTTTTTCGGGGCGCGGGCGAACCTGGCCAAGTGCCTGCTCTACGCGATCAACGGCGGTGTAGATGAAATCTCAAAAAAGCAGGTGGGACCGAAATACCGCCCGGTCACTTCCGAGTATCTTGACTATGACGAGGTGATGGACCGGTTTAAGGATATGATGAAATGGCTGGCGCAGGTGTATGTGAATACCCTCAACATCATTCATTATATGCATGACAAATACTGCTACGAGCGCATACAGATGGCGCTCCACGACAAAAAGGTGACCAGGTGGTTTGCCACAGGCATCGCGGGGCTTTCCGTGGTGACGGATTCCCTTTCCGCCATCAGGTACGCGAAAGTCCGGGCCATACGCGACGAAAACGGCATCGCCGTTGACTATGAGGTAGAAGGGGATTTCCCGAAATACGGAAATGACGATGACCGGGCGGACGATATCGCTTACGATGTGGTGCGTGAGTTTATGCATTACGTCAAGGGAAATCACACCTACCGGGGCGGGATTCCTACCACTTCCATCCTCACCATAACCTCAAACGTAGTGTACGGCAAGAATACCGGTTCCACCCCTGACGGAAGAAAGGCGGGAGAAGCATTTGCGCCGGGGGCCAATCCCATGCACCACAGGGACAGCCGGGGCGCGGTCGCTTCCTTAAGCTCGGTGTCAAAGCTCCCCTTTAAAGACGCGCAGGACGGCATCTCCAACACATTTTCCATCATACCGGGCGCGCTGGGGAAAGAGGACACGCTGCTTTTTGACGAAATCAGTCTGGACGACCTGAGCTTTTCCATGGAGCCGGACTGTGCGTGCGGGGAGACGAATCCCTGGGACGGCAGGGAAGAACAGTAAAACATCAACATCATATCAATAGATACAGGAGGAATGAATCATGGATATCAGCGAAGCACAGATAGACAATCTGGTACATCTCATTGACGGGTACGCAGAGAAAGGCGGGCATCATTTGAATGTGAATGTATTTACGAAGGAGACGCTTCTGGACGCGCAGGCCCACCCGGAGAAATATCCGCAGCTTACCGTCCGGGTATCGGGATATGCGGTAAACTTTAACAAACTGACGAAAGAGCAGCAGGACGAAGTGATCTCCCGGACCTTCCATGAAGGGATGTAACATGACCGGGCGGATCCATTCTACAGAGAGCTTCGGGACCGTGGACGGCCCCGGAGTCCGTCTGGTCATCTTCTTTCAGGGCTGCCCTATGCGCTGCAGATATTGCCACAATCCAGATACGTGGGCGGCAATCAGCGGCACTGAGCGGACGGCAGAGGAACTTTTGGAGATCTATGAGCGGGGGCGCCCTTTCTACCGGGGCGGCGGGATCACGGCCACCGGCGGCGAGCCGCTGATGCAGCTTGCGTTTCTCACGGAATTGTTCGAGAAAGCGAAAAAACGGGAGATCCATACTTGTCTTGACACATCGGGAATCGTGTACACGGATAAGAAAGAGGCGGAATACGAACGGCTATTCGCGGCGACGGACCTGGTGCTTCTGGATATAAAGCACAGTACAGAAGAGGGACATCTGGCGCTGACCGGAAAAAGTCTAAAGCCGGTCCTTGCCTTTGCCAGGGCGCTTGAGGCAGCGGATGTCCCGGTCATCGTCCGCCATGTGTGCGTGCCGGGAATCACGGATGGGGAGGAAGAGCTTCGGGAGCTTGGACGGCTCGTCGGAGGCTTAAGAAACGTGAAAGGTCTGGATGTGCTCGCCTACCACACGCTGGGCGTCCCCAAGTATAAGGAGCTTAAAATCCCCTATCCCCTTGAAGGGATACCGGAGATGAAGCCGGAAGAGGCAAAGGCGGCGAGAAAGATAGTGCTTGAGGGCATACGGAAAACTGGCGTTACCTTGCGTAAATAGCCGGAATATATGCAAGGCAGTACCAGAAGCCGCATATCACTCTAAAATTTGTTGTACTTTTTTGACAGAAACGCCGCATTTTTCAGCGATGGCCTCGATAGGGAGGCCGGCGGCAGAAAGCTTGAATATCTGCTTGGTGCGGCGTTCACCCTGTTCAAGTCCCAGCTTCCGTCCTTGTTCGAGCCCCCGTTCAAGTCCCAGCTTCTGACCTTGTTCGAGCCCCAATTTTCGTCCTTGTTTGAGTCCTCGTTCACGGGCCTGTGCCTTCCACTCTTTTTCGTACTGTGCAGATATTTTTGCTGTTTCTTTCCGCACATCTTCCGCCACAATTGCTTTTAGTTCATCAGCGAATAGATGCCACTGTAATTTTCCTTCAGTCAACTGTTTCTCCTTTCAGTATAATACAGGTTTCGTTTTTCTTGCAAGTAGTATAACAAATAATTCATATCCATTGGGATTTGGCGGCGGAAATGCCGGTCGATCGTCAGAAATTTTGGATGAATAAAGTATACGTGAAAACGACAGAAAATGCAAGAGAATATTTTATTGCGAATATCAGCTTTCATCCCCGGAGAAAATATGTTAAGATGATGATGCCAGGATTCAAAAATCATGTATGACATGCTTGCATGTCAATACATGACTTTGGAATCCGCAAAAACATGAAAAAGGAGCCCGGTAGGGCGGATGTTATTTTAAATAGTCCAAGGAGGATAAGCAATGTATACTTTTGATGAGATTAAAAAGGCAGACCCGGAGATCGCGCAGGCGATCACGGATGAGATGGAGCGGCAGAATTCCCATATCGAGCTGATCGCGTCGGAGAACTGGGTGAGCAAGGCGGTTATGGCGGCTATGGGAAGCCCGCTGACGAACAAATACGCGGAAGGATATCCGGGAAAGCGCTACTACGGCGGATGCCAGTGCGTGGACGTGGTGGAAGATCTGGCGAGGGAACGGGCGAAGAAGCTTTTCGGCTGCGATTACGCCAACGTGCAGCCCCATTCCGGCGCTCAGGCGAATATGGCAGTATTTTTCGCGATGCTGAAGCCGGGAGATAAGATTCTTGGGATGAACCTTGACCACGGCGGACACCTGACCCATGGTTCTCCGGTGAATCTGTCCGGCTCTTATTTTGAGACATCCTTTTACGGGGTAAATGACGGGGGCGTGATCGACTATGACGTAGTTCGGGAGACGGCGCTTAAGGAGAGGCCGAAGCTGATCATCGCTGGAGCCAGCGCGTATGCCCGGACGATTGATTTCAAGCGGTTCCGGGAGATCGCGGACGAGGCAGGGGCATACTTTATGGTGGATATGGCTCACATTGCCGGCCTTGTGGCGGCAGGGCTACATCCGAGCCCAATCCCGTATGCGGACGTGGTGACGACCACCACCCACAAGACGCTGCGTGGGCCGAGGGGCGGCTTGATTTTGTGTAATAAGGAGGCGGCTGAGAAATTTAACTTTAACAAAGCGATATTCCCGGGTACCCAGGGCGGGCCGCTTGAGCATGTGATCGCGGGGAAAGCAGTCTGCTTTAAAGAGGCCCTTGAACCGGAATTTAAGGAATACCAGCAGCAGATCATCAAAAATGCCCAGGCGCTTTGCAAGGGACTTATGGCCCGCGGCGTGAAGATCGTGTCCGGCGGAACGGACAACCATTTGATGCTAGTGGACTTAAGTGAAGAAGATGTTACCGGAAAAGAGCTGGAAAGACGTTTGGACGAGGCGCATATCACATGCAATAAGAACACGATTCCCAACGACCCGCGCTCTCCGTTTGTCACAAGCGGCGTGAGGCTTGGAACTCCGGCAGTTACCACCCGGGGGATGAAAGAGGAGGATATGGAGACGATCGCGGAGGCCATCGCGATGGTCATCAAAGATGAAAACGCGGTAGAAAAGGCAAAGGAGCTTGTGAAAAAGCTGACGGATAAATATCCTCTTATTTAGAGCAAAAAAAAATAAAAATTACCTCTTTTCAAATTTTGCAATTTGTTGTATTATAGAAAGGCACCACAATATATAGTGGGGTATGAGAAATGGAAAATCAACATTTTGTAGAATATAGTTTCGGGGGTTTAGAATGCAGATGGAAGTAAAAACAAACGTAATTAAGCGGAACGGCGAGGAAGTACACTTTAATCTGGAAAAGATTGTCAATGCGATCAAAAAGGCGAACCGGGAGGTGGATAAGCTCCACCAGATGAACGAGTATCAGGTGATGGCGATTGCAGATACGATCGCGCAGAAGGTACAGGAGATGAGACATGCAGTGCATGTGGAAGATATTCAGGATATGGTGGAGACGGGGATCATGGAGATGCGTGGGTACGAGGTGGCGCAGAAATATGTCCGCTACCGCTATAAGAGAGAACTCACCCGTAAGTCGAATACCACGGACAACGGTATCCTTGCGCTGATCGAGCACCTGAATGAAGAGGTAAATCAGGAAAATTCCAACAAGAATCCGGTTATCAATTCCACACAGCGGGATTATATGGCCGGAGAGGTGAGCAAGGATTTGTCGAAAAGAGTGCTGCTTCCGGAGGAAGTGGTGCAGGCGCACGAAGCGGGGATCATCCATTTCCATGATTCCGATTATTTCGCTCAAAAGGAGCATAACTGTGATCTGATCAATCTGGAGGATATGCTGCAGAACGGCACGGTCATCAGCGAGACGATGATTGAGAAACCTCACAGCTTTTCTACGGCGTGCAACGTGGCGACCCAGATCGTCGCCCAGGTTGCCAGCAATCAGTACGGCGGCCAGTCATTTTCGCTGGCGCATCTGGCGCCTTTTGTGGATATCAGCAGAAAGAAGATCCGCAGTGCGGTCGTGGAAGAAAGAATAGACTGCCGGGAGAGCCTGGACGATGCGATCATTGACCGGGTGACGGAGCGCAGGCTCAGGGAAGAGATCAAGAGCGGGATCCAGACGATCCAGTACCAGCTGATCACGCTGATGACCTGTAACGGACAGGCGCCGTTTGTGACGATATTTATGTATCTGGATGAAGTGGAAGAAGGACAGACACGGGACGACCTTGCCATGATCATTGAGGAAGTGCTTATCCAGCGGATGCAGGGCGTAAAGAACGAAGCGGGCGTGTGGATCACGCCGGCGTTTCCGAAACTTATCTACGTACTTGATGAGGACAATGTGGCGTCCGATTCCAAGTACTGGTATTTAACGGAGCTGGCCGCGCGCTGTACGGCGAAGCGGATGGTGCCGGATTACATTTCTGCCAAGATCATGAAAGAGCTGAAGCAGGGTGAGGTGTACACCTGCATGGGCTGCCGGTCTTTCCTGACGGTTGAGGATTCCCAGAGGAATGAGGACGGAAGCCATAAGTTCTACGGCAGGTTCAACCAGGGGGTTGTAACCATCAACCTTGTTGACGTGGCCTGCTCTTCTGAGGGCGATATGGAGAAGTTCTGGAAGATTCTGGATGAGAGGCTGGAGCTGTGCCACAGGGCGCTGCGCTGCCGTCATGAGAGGCTGTTGGGGACGATTTCCGACGTGGCTCCGATCCTGTGGCAGAACGGTGCGCTGGCAAGGCTTAAGAAAGGTGAGCCTATCGATAAGCTTTTATATAACGGATATTCGACGATCTCCCTGGGATATGCGGGGCTTTACGAGATGTGCGTGCGGATGATGGGGAAATCCCATACCGATCCCGAGGCAAGACCGTTTGCCCTGTCTGTGATGCAGCGGCTGAATGATAAATGCAAAGAGTGGAAAGAGGCGGAGAATATCAGTTATTCCGTATATGGTACGCCGATGGAGTCCACCACGTATAAGTTCGCGAAGTGCTTACAGAAGCGTTTCGGCATCATCAAGGGCGTGACCGATAAGAATTACATCACCAACAGCTACCATGTACATGTGTCGGAGGCGATCGACGCGTTCAGCAAGCTGAAATTCGAGGCGGATTTCCAGAAGCTGTCGCCGGGCGGTGCGATCAGTTATGTGGAGGTGCCGAATATGCAGAATAATATCCCGGCGGTCATCTCAGTTATGCGGTTTATCTATGACAATATCATGTATGCGGAGTTGAATACGAAGAGCGATTTCTGCGAGTCCTGCGGCTACAGCGGAGAGATCCAGATCAAGGAAGACGAAGCAGGGAAGCTTGTATGGGAGTGCCCAAACTGCGGGAACCGCGACCAGAACCATATGTTTGTAGCGAGAAGGACATGCGGATATATCGGGACTCAGTTCTGGAACCAGGGCAGAACGCAGGAGATAAAAGACCGGGTACTGCACCTGTAGGATAAGGGCAGATCAGAATACGGGCTACAGATTGATAGGAGGAGTTAACAGCTTGAGAAGAGAAGGATTTATGAAAAAGGCGGCAGGACTGTTGATCATGACAGCAGCGCTGATCGCAGCAATGCCGGACCGATCTATAGTCTGGATATACGCAGGCTGGAACTTCAAAACGGGAAAGCACTTCTTTCGATAGTACCGCGTTCGGATAACGGAGATGTTCCCGGGGCAGCAGTGTACCAGTATAAGGGCGGCAAACTGGTGAAAGCTATAGATTTGGATCTGATGTCAAAAATCGGCTTTCATAATTCGGTAGAAAGAATTAAAGTTTCGGGCAATAAAATTACTGTAAAATACTGGGAGATGTCCTATGCTTTAGGCGGAATCGGCTTCAAGCTGGATTATGTTTACAAAAACGGAAAGATGGTTCAGAAAACGACTAAAGCTAAAGTTACAACTGTGCAGAGGAAGAAGTACTGGACTGCAAACCGTTCAATGAAAGTATTGAAGAGCCCGGGCAGAAAGTCCGGATGGGTGAAAGGACTGACAAAAAGCACCAGGCCGGGGCCTATGTTTAAGGAAGTTATGTATGCGGGATAGTATATATGGAAGTACACACTGTGAGTCAGTAATTCAGAATGTGTACTTCTTTTATCAATAAGGAACGGATATGAATTATGGAAATATAAAGGAATGTGATATTGCAGATGGTCCGGGTGTAAGGGTGAGTTTATTCGTATCAGGCTGCCGCCATCACTGCAAAGGCTGTTTTAATGCAGAGACGTGGGATTTTCATTACGGAAAACCGTACACCAGGGAGACGGAGGATGATATAATCCGCTTGCTGACGCCGGATTATATCCAGGGGCTTACGCTGCTTGGCGGAGAGCCGTTTGAGCCAGAGAACCAGCGTGAGCTTGTGAAGCTTCTAAGAAGAGTAAGAAAAGAATTACCCCAAAAAGATATTTGGAGTTATTCAGGGTATCTTTTTGACACAGATCTGAGCGAGGGCGGACGTGCATATACAGAGGTGACGCAGGAAATGCTGTCATATCTTGACGTGTTGGTGGATGGGCCGTTTATCGAGGGACAAAAAGATATCACCTTAAAATTCCGTGGGAGCAAAAATCAGCGGGTGATCAAGCTGGAGAATGGGAGAGATGCCGGAAGGCTTTATGATTCCTAAAGTTATATCCGGCGAATCAAAAACCTTGTTATATAAGATATGTGAGAAAGATACTTTAACATATTTTGTATAGCAGGGTTTTCTTTATTCCCGCGGGAAACAAAGAGTATCAAAAAAAATCCAACCGAATAAATAAAAAAATATATTTTCTGGAGAAAAACATTATATCATAATATAGAGCAGGACAGTGAGGAAAACTTACGGTTGATAAAACCCTGATTTAAAATAATATTCAGAACAAAAACAGGCGGGTGAGGTATTATGGAAAAGATAAAAATATTCCTTGTAGAAGATGAGATTGTGATAAGGAATGGAATCAAAAACAGCATTGAGTGGGAAAAGGAAGGGTATAAATTCGTCGGCGAGGCCAGCGACGGCGAGCTTGCTTATCCGATGATCTTAAAGGAACGGCCAGACATCCTGATCACGGATATCCGTATGCCGTTTATGGACGGGCTTGAGCTGAGCCGCCTGGTAAAGCAGGAGCTGCCGGATATCCGGATACTGATCTTAAGCGGATACGACGAGTTTGATTATGCAAAGGAAGCGATAAGGCTGGGTGTTACGGAATATCTTTTAAAGCCGGTGAGCGCTTCAAAGCTTCTTGAGTCATTGAAAGGTGTAAGCTCCCTGATCAGGCAGGAAAAGGAAGAGCGGGAGCTTCTTAAGCGTTACGCCGAGGATATGAAAGAGAATACAGAGCGGGAAAAGCTTAAGTTTTTCGGCCAGTTGATATCCGGGGATGTGTCTACCGCAGAGGCGATTGATTTCGGCAGGCAGTACGGTATGAACTTAAGCGCGCAGGTATACGAGATCATCTTATTTAAATTTTTCACGGTCATCGGGGTGAGCGGGCTTTCAAATTCGGTGGTGGAGGCGTGTGAGAACCTGGAGGATATCATTGCGAAGATCCCGTACATTTACATGTTCCAGCGGGGGATTGACGGATGGGCATTTCTCCTTACCGCAGAAGATGAAGAGCAGATGAGTGAGCGGACAAGCCGGCTGGCAAAGCGGATAGAGCAGATGATGGCGGGGTATGAGAAGTTGGAATATTTCGGGGGGATCGGAAGCGCTGTGACGCGTCTTCGGGAGCTGCCCCGGTCATTTTCCGATGCGGATCATGCATTTTCCGGCAGATTTGTCAGCAGGCTTAACCGAATCGTGCGGGTAGGGGAGCTTAAGAACCTGCAGGGAACCGGTGATTTTGAGGTGCGGGGTTTCGGGGAGATCGAGCGGACGCGGGAATCGGTGGAAAAATTCCTGAATAACGGGACGCAGGAGGAGACCTCGCGTTTCGCAAAAGTATATATGACAGAGATGCCGGAGGATAATTTTAAGTCTAGCTTGATGCGCCAGTATATCGTCATGGATGTGTATATTGTTATCATGACATTTTGTGAGAAGATCGGGATCTCCGATGAGGAGTTCCAGAAAGAGGCGGAAAGTTTTAAAGCGGCGATCCAGAGGATCCATTCGGCGAAGGAGATGGAAGAATATATGCGCCGCTTCCTTGCACGGGCCATCGAGCTTCGGGATATGGTCAGCGGGCGGCGGTATTCGGATATCATCGAGGCGGCGAAGGAGCGGATCGAGAGCACGTATATGCTGGAGGAGATCTCGCTCAATACGGTTGCGGCAGGCGTTGGGATGAGCCCCAGCTATTTTAGTTCAGTGTTCAGCCGGGAGATGGGGAAGACGTTTGTGGAATATCTGACCCAGATCCGGATGGACAAGGCGAAGGAGCTTTTGATGTGCTCTTCCATGAAGACGTCGGAGATCGGGTATGAGGTGGGGTATAAAGATCCCCATTATTTCAGCTATTTATTCAAAAAAACGCAAGGGTGCTCCCCGAAAGATTACCGCGCAAGGAGAAAGGAATAAAAAGACATGAAAAAATATGTAAAAGCTTCGCTGAACCAGCGGCTGATCATGATATCGCTTACCGTATTTCTGCCCATGCTTTTTGTGATGGTCTATCTTCTTGTGTCGCTGTCGAACGCGACGGATGCCTACAGCGAGATTACGCACAATATCGTCTACGCCAACCAGTATACCCAGGATTTCAAAGGGCGTATCGACTACAGTATGTATCTGGCGGTGATCAACCAGAAAAGCGTTGAGGAGTTAGAAGACGGCAAGCAGCTTGTGAACGGCTATGTCACGGTAAATCCTTATAAATATATCGACGAGATGGAGCGTGCCTGCGACAGGATGTCTGAGTGGGCGACGGTCGGCAGCAGCCGGAACCGGATCCGAAGGGTGAAGAACACGCTTCGTTCCCTGGAAAAATGTGTGAATACGCTGGAAACAGGAAAGGCACAGGGCTGGAAATATCAGGAACAGATGGATTATTTTGACGGCAATATCAAGAATCTGACGACTCTTATCCGCGAGGGGATCCAGGATTACATCTATATAGAAACGACGAATTATGAAAATGTCCGGGAGGAGTTAGATATCCGGACACGCCAGAGCTTTATGGTGTGCGGCATGGTGTCCGTATTCGCAATCCTTGTGGCGGGTTATATGACGATCCGTGCGACGAAAAGCATCACTGCGCCGATTCACGAGCTGTGCGATATGACGGAAAAGGTTGCGGAAGGCGATTTCTCCGTGCGGACGCGGAGGGCGGATATGTACGAGATTGGGGTTTTGTCCCAGAGCTTTAACCAGATGACGGAGGAGATTGGCACGCTGGTGGAAGATATCAAACAGCAGCAGGTAAGCCTGCATCTTACCGAGACGAAGCTTTTGCAGGCGCAGATCAATCCGCATTTTCTGTACAATACGCTGGATACCATCGTTTGGCTGGCAGAAGAGCACAAGACGGAGGAAGTGGTCAATATGGTGACGGCACTCTCAAGTTTCTTCAGAACTACGCTGAGCAAAGGCCGGGACTTTATCACGGTGGAGGAAGAAGAGTCCCACATCAAAAGCTACTTAGAGATCCAACAGTTCCGCTATCAGGACATCTTAGATTACCGTATAGAGATTGACGAGGGACTTCGCGGATATGTACTGCCCAAGCTTACCCTGCAGCCTTTGGTGGAAAATGCTCTCTATCACGGCATCAAGAATAAGAGGGGCAAGGGCATGATACAGATCACCGGCAAAAAAGACGGTAAGACGATGGTCTTCAAGGTAAGAGATAATGGCAAAGGCATGACACCCCAAAAGCTTGAAGAGCTTTACCGCAATATGGAGAAGGAAAAGCTGAATAATAATGTGAACAGCTTCGGCGTCATCAACGTAAACCAGAGGATCCGTCATTATTACGGCGATGAGTACGGTCTGTCCTACGCAAGCAGCCCGGATAAGGGAACAGAGGTTACCGTTCTGATCAGAGCGGAAAATACTCAACCTTTTGTGTAAAAAATCTAACTTTTTGTAAAAAATCATAAAATAATGTAAAAAATGGAAATAAATTTCTGTTTATTGTTTGTTCATAATATCTTAATATATTACCAACATGATTGACACGAAGTTGATCGAGAGAAAAAGGAGGATAAGACATGAAAAGAAAATTAATTGCAGCTTTGATGGCTACGGCAATGGTTGCAGCACTTGTAGTAGGATGCGGCGGAGGCGGCAACAGCAGCTCTTCTTCCGACGGAGGTTCCGATGAGGGCGGCTCCGAGGGCGGCAGCGACGTGATCACTGTTGGTTTCGCACAGGTCGGCGCTGAGTCTGACTGGCGTACAGCGAACTCCGAATCCATGAAGGAGACATTCAGCGAGGCGAACGGCTACGAGCTTATTTTCGACGATGCACAGCAGAAACAGGAGAACCAGATCACCGCGATCCGTAACTTCATCCAGCAGGAAGTTGATTACATAGTTTTGGCACCTGTTACTGAGACAGGATGGGATACAGTTCTTCAGGAGGCAAAGGACGCAGACATTCCGGTTATCACTGTTGACCGTATGGTAGACGTATCTGACGACAGCCTGTTCGTATCTTATGTGGGCGGCAACTTCCAGCTTGAGGGAGCGAAAGCATGTGAGTGGTTGAAAGCATACGCTGACGCTAAGGGCCTGAAAGAGCTGAACATCGCGCACATCCAGGGAACAATCGGCGCATCCGCTCAGATCGGACGTACAGAGGGTCTTGAGAATGCGGCAAAAGAGTACGGATGGAACATCGTAGCTCAGCAGACCGGCGAGTTCACACAGGCTAAGGGACAGGAAGTTATGGAGTCCATGTTAAAGCAGCATGACAACATCAACGTTGTATACTGCGAGAACGACAACGAGGCATTCGGCGCGATCGACGCGATCAAGGCAGCCGGTAAAAAAGTCGGCCCGGACGGAGACATCCTTGTTATCTCCTTCGATACAGTCAAAGCTGGTATCGAGGCGACACTGACAGGTGAGATCATCTGCAACGTAGAGTGTAACCCGCTTCACGGCCCGCGTGTAGCAGAGCTTATCCAGAAGCTTGAGGCAGGTGAAGAGCTTGAGAAGATCGCATATGTAGACGAAGGAATCTACGCGCACGGCGCAGACGTTGCAAAGGTAACGGTTGACGGGACAGATTACGAAGTAACAGAAGTAACCCAGGAAGTTATCGATGGACGTAAATATTAAAAATATACCTTGTCGGACGACGGTCCGCCTGCCCTATAAGGGCATGGATTAGGGGAGGCCCGAATGGGTATAGGGAATTGCGATTTCCTGTTTGAGTAAAAGGGCGCAGCAGGATAGGAGGGAAATGCCCCGTCATTCTGCCGCGCTCTCTTTATGCCCGAAAGCAGGGAAAAACAGGAGATTGGAAATAGAAAACAAAAATCATAAACAGGAAATTGAAACCGGTGCGCCGCACTTGGGTGCACCATTATGGAGTGAGAAAAGAAAGCAGGTGAGATTGATATGGAACAGAAGGTAGTATTGTCCATGCGCGATATCTCCAAGACATTTCCAGGCGTAAAAGCACTGCAGCACGTTGACTTCACCCTCAGGGAGGGAGAGATCCATGCGCTGATGGGAGAGAACGGGGCAGGGAAATCAACGCTCATCAAGGTTCTCACCGGTGTTCATGATTTTGAGGCCGGGGAGATCAAGATGGCGGGAAATGATACGCCGATCGTCAACAAGTCGCCTCAGGATGCACAGAACAACGGGATCAGTACCGTGTATCAGGAGGTAAATCTTTGCCCGAACCTTACGGTTGCGGAGAACCTTTTTATCGGCCGGGAACCGAGAAAAGCAGGATTTATTGACTGGAAAACAATGAATAAGAAGTCTTCAGAACTTCTTCGGAGTCTTGATATAGATGCGAATGCCACGGATAAATTGGAGGAGTGCTCCCTGGCAAAGCAGCAGATGATCGCCATCGCCCGCGCCGTGGATATGAAATGCCGGGTGCTGATCCTCGACGAGCCGACCTCTTCTCTTGATGATGATGAGGTGGAAAAGCTGTTTGTGCTGATGAAAAGGCTTAAGGGGGAAGGCGTAGGAATCATCTTCGTCACCCATTTCCTGGAGCAGGTATACGCGGTCTGCGACCGGATCACTGTACTCAGGAACGGGGAACTTGTCGGCGAATATGAGACGAAGGATCTTCCAAGAGTTATGCTTGTGGCGAAGATGATGGGCAAGGATTTTGACGATTTGGCAGACATCAAGAGTGCCCACGGCGAGCTTAAAGAATTCATCCCGGTCATCGAGGCAGAAGGGATCGGGAGAA